>CANQJZ010000019.1 GCA_947624385.1 uncultured Oscillospiraceae bacterium | reverse complement strand
GATCCCCGTCTCGGGGGATATCTCCCGCAGCGCCTCGGCCACGTCCACGCCGTTTTCCCCGGGCATATAGATGTCCAAAAACGCGATGTCGAAACCGGGCACGCCCCTGGCCGCCGCCAAAAGCGAGGCGCCGTTCAGAAACTTCTCCGCTTTTCTCGTCGGGTCCCACCCATGCAGGGCCGTCTCAAAACGCTCCAACTCCCGAGGCTCATCGTCGCAGACCGCGATCCGCATAGACACACCTCCTCACAGCGGGTCCTATACAATAACGCCTGCGATCATTTCCATTCGCTCGTCAATATAGTGATGAGCACACACATTTTTTGATTATACCATGTCGTGCGGTTCTGCCAAAGGCAGGAGCACGACCGGTATCTTTTCGGTATAATGACGTTACAACGCCATTATAACATACCGACCGGGACTGCCTCAATGTGACAGGATTGACGTTTTCGAAGTCAAACCTGACTTTTTCGAAATCCAGCCCTTGATATGGCAAAAACAGAGGCCATCCTATGCTGGGATGACCTCTGTATAATGGGTTTTTTGCGCCGTATACGGAGCCACTTGGCTGCCGTTACCAGATGCCTACCCGATCCTCGGGGGCCACATACATGCCGTCGCCCTCCTGGACGTCATAGGCCGTATAGAACGCGTCGGTGGCGCTCACCACCGCGTTGACCCGGACGAAGTTGGGGGAGTGGGAGTCCAGACGGATCAGGTAATCGAAATACTCCTGGGACTCCTTCATGGCCCACACCTGCGCCCAGGCGGTGAACAGCTCCTGCAGAGCCTCGGGGTCGTCCCCGCACAGCTCCGTCACGCAGTGCAGCGCGCCCAGGTCAGCGATGTTCTCGCCCAGGGTCAGGTTCCCGTTGACGGTGACGCCGTCCAGCACCTCGTAGTTGTCGTAGTAGTCGATGATGTCCTGCTGCAGCGCCGTAAAGTTGGTGTAATCTTCCTCGGTCCACCACATGTTCAGGTTGCCGTTCTCGTCGAAGTTAGCGCCGGAGCTGTCGAAGGCGTGGGTCAGCTCATGGCCGATGACCGCGCCGATGCCGCCCAGATGGGCCGCCCGGCTGGCCTCCGGATCGAAAAACGCGCCCCGGATGATGCCCGCGGGGAACACGATCTCGTTGGCGGAGGGGTTATAGTAGGCGTTCACGGTCTGCGGCGTCATGCTCCAGATGGTCTTATCCACTTCCTCGCCCAGCTGGCTGTTGTTGTAAGCGGCGATGGCCCGGAACAGATTCAGCTGGTTCTCGATGAGGCTCCCGCCGTCTGCCGGGGACACATACTCCACATCGTCCAGATAGGCCACGAAATCATAGCTGTCGGGATAGCCGATCTTCACGGTCATGGTGTCCAGCTTCTTCTTGGCGGCCGCCTTGGTCTCGTCGCCCATCCAGTCCAGCTCGTCGATGCGCCCGGCGAACCAGTCCAGGATCTCATTGACGATGTCCAGCACTTCCTGCTTGCTGTCCTCGGAGAAATACTTCTCCACATAGATCTTGGCAAAATCCCACTCCAGATCCGACTGGACCGCGCTCTTGGCCGCCTCAGGCAGTTCTTTGGGCGTGACGCCGTTCATGGCCGAGGAGTAGTCCTGCGCCGCCTGCCGGTAGTCCATGCTCACATAAGAGGACATGTCCTTGAGCAGCGTGACGACGGAGAAGTCCTTCAACACCGGCAGATTCTCCTCGGTGAGCGCCTGGCCGATGGCCTCCAGCTGCCCCGGGTCTGTCACCAGGAACTGCTCCGCGCCGGACACCTGTTGCGCCTCCAGCACCGGCGCCAAATCAACGGTGGGCAGCAGCGCGGCCACCTCGTCCAGGCTCATGGGAAGGTACGCCTTGGAATAATCATACATATCCTCCTCGGACAGCGACGGGCCGGCCAGCTGGGTCTGCAGGGCGAACACGGCCTCTGTCTTCTCGGCGGCCTCCTCCTCGGGGACGCCGTACAGCACGAACAGCTCCGTGATGAACGTCTTATAGAGATCCCAATAGAAGGACATGCTCTCGTCCTCCAGGTATTCCTTGCCCAGCCCCAGATCCGCCTGGCTCACATAGGCGGTATAGTGGTTGGAATCATACAGATCCGTTCCCACGCTGAAGGACAGCAGGCTCGAATAGCCCAGCTCGCCGCTCAGGGAGGCGATCGCCTCCACATATTCCTGAACGGTCCCGGCCTGCTCAATGGCGTCCAGATAGGGGCGCAGCGGCTCGATACCGGTGGCGTTGCGGCTGTCCTCGTCCACATAGGACAGGTACAAGTCCGCTATCTTCTGCTCCGGCGTCCCCTTTTCATACGTCCCGGCGTTGGCCACGCACTCGTCCACGATCTCGTTCAGCTCGTCGGTGATCTCCAGATTGTTCTCGGTGAAGGCATCCCAGGCCGCGTAGCCCACGGGGATCTCTACCTCACCCAGCCTGTCAAAGTTCACATAGCCGTACAGGTCGTCCTCCGGCGAAGGCTTGGTCTCCGGCAGGAAATCCAGGATGCCGTCGTCCTCCGACCCGGCGAAGGCCGTACCACAGCAGCCCAGCACCAGCACCAGCGCCAGGACAGAGGCAAGTATGCGTTTTGCTCTCATGATCGATATGTCTCCCTTCTTCAGCAGCCATCCGCTGCCCTATTATAATGATTTTACCATCTCATTCGGACTTCTTCAATGGGCGCATACTGACGTTTTCGAAGTCAAACCTGACTTTTTCGAAATCCCGCACCATTTTGGCTGAGATGCTGGGCTGCTATCTTGTTCTTAGTGGACCCAATAGTGAAATATGTATTGCATGCCGCTGTCTTCCCTGGTGGGCAAGCCGCTCATAATGACCTCCATGCTATCCTTGATGACTTGTTTATCCCCAGCCATCTACAAAAACCTGCGGATAGCCCTCAACGTAATGACGTGGACAAATGCGCATTCAATGCGTATAACATAGATGCAGGTGGTAAAGATATGAAACAGGAGGATCTCAGAATGAAAACAGCATATCCCATCGTTCTGACTCCGGCGGACCGGGGGTTTGTAGTCTATGTGCCGGATCTGGATATAAACACAGAAGGAAGCACTATCGCAGACGCGATCAGTATGGCAGAGGACGCTATCGGGCTGTGGGGCATCACAGCACAGGATATAGGAAAGGAAATCCCTTCTGCTTCCGCTGCCCCTCCCTCCTGCGCTTCTGGCGAAAGAACCGCATACGCCGTGGTGGATTTTGATACCTACCGCCGGGTCCATGACATGCGGGTGGTGCGAAAGAACGTCACACTGCCGAGTTATCTGAACGACATGGCGGAAAAGGCCGGCGTTAATTTCTCGCAAGTACTGCAAGAAGGGCTGAAACAGCGATTAGGTGTCCAGTAATTTCTTGCCCCCGATTTGGGGGCGTTTTTATTTCACAGAAGGGAAACGGACATACCGGAGCACGCCGGGCATATGCAGGAACTGTCCCTGCCGGGAGGCATGTGGTGCGAATGAGAAGGGGCAGAAGCTGCTGACAAGGCATATATGGCAAGAGCACCTTGAACTGGCGGAGGCATTGCGGAAGACAGAGCGAGGCAAGCAGATATATGCCAGGAGAAAAGAGACGATTGAGCGCGTGTTCGCGGACGCGAAGGAGAAGCACGCGATGCGGTACACGCAGCACCGAGGTCTGGCCCGGGTGACGACCTGGGTGAGGCTGAAGTTTGCTGCAATGAACTTGAAAAAGCTGGCGGTATGGAGTTGGGGAACCCCCTGCTTTTCCCATATCTTTTGGCTATTCCCTGCCTGTATGCAAAAACGAGCCGTTCTTGCCCCCTGAAACTGCCTCCTTCTTTGACAGACTGAGACGCTGCACATTTCGTGCAGCGTCTTTTGTCTTTTTTCTTTCACAGCGTTTTGATGAATCGCTCCATTCGGTCCAGGCCCTCAGCAAGTTCCCCGTCGGAGTAGCAGTAGCTCATGCGCATATAGCCCTCGGTGCCGAAATATACGCCGGGGATCATGCCCACGCCGGCCTCGGCCAGGAGCTTTTTGCAAAAGTCCACAGACCCCATGCCGTACTTGCTCACGTCGATGAACATGTAAAAGGCGCCCTCCGGCTCCTGGACCGACCAACCCATGTCCACGAGCCGCTTGTACACATAGTCCCGGCGGCGCCTGAACAGCGCCCGCACAGGCGCCACGTCCGTATCCAGGGCTTCGACGCACGCCGCCTGCAAAAACGACGGCGCGGAGGTGACGCAGTACTGGTGGAATACCTGCAAGCGCTCCCGCAAAGGCGCGTCCGCCAGGATATAACCCAGCCGCCAGCCGGTCATGGCGTAGGGCTTGGAAAAGCTCTGGACCACGACGATCCGGTCCCGCATGTCCTGATACTCGGAAAAGCTGTGGTACTCGCCGGAGTAGACCAGGGAGCGGTACACGTCATCGCACAGTACGAACACAGGCAGGTCCTTCAGCACGTCGTGCACCCCGTCCAGCGTGGCCTTCGTGTAGATGCACCCGGTGGGGTTATTGGGGGACGTGAGGATGATGGCCTTGGTCTTTGCTGTCAGGGCCGCCCGCAGGGCCTCCGGGTCGATTTGGAAGCGATTCTTCTCCGTGGGCAGGGCCACGGGTACGCCCCGGAAAAGCCGCGTGATGGACTCGTAAAGGCCGAAAGCCGGCGTGGGGATGATGACCTCGTCGCCGGAGTTCAAAATCGTCGCCAGGGTCACGAAAAGCCCCTCCGTGGCTCCGTCGGTCAGAATGATCTCATCGGGAGAATAATGTAAGCCGTGCTCCCGGGCCTCATAGGCGGAGATGGCCTCCAGGGTGGACGGGTAGCCGTTGCCGGGGGGATAGTGGGTGTCGTTGGCGTCCAGGGCAGCCTTGGCCGCGTCCTTGATGGGCTCAGGGGTGTTCAGATCCGGCTCGCCCAGGGTAAAGCCAATGGCCCCGGGCGTTTCCCGGACCAGATAGGTGAACTCCCGGATGCCAGACAGCCGCTCGTTGGCGGCGGCGCTGTTGATGGTAAGTTCCATGACGTTTCTCCCTTTCAGCCCTCCGCGTTGGCGCCGGGCCTGATGGTCATATACGCTTCGATGCTGCCGATGCCGAACAGGCCCCCCGCCTTTTCCAGCACATCCTCATAGCCCGACCAGCGGTCGATCCGGATGGCCTGGATATCGCTGTGATAGGCCAATATCACGTAGGGGCACTCGTCGTAAAAGATCTGCTGGAGCTGAATGGTGGTGTTCTGCACGGATATCTCGTCCGTGGCCGAGCAAAGCTGGGCGTAAGCGTTCATGAACGATTCGCTGTTCCAGCCCGTCAGACTGTTGACGGACGTGCGGAAGTTCCGGGCGGCCAGCACCGGGTTGGCGCTGCCACGCCAGGAGAGCATGCACATGTCCCAATCGCCCTTGGGCAGACAGATATCCTGCACGTCGCCGTCGGTGGTCTGCCAGTTCAGGCTCACGCCGATGCTCGCCAGCGCCTCGCTCAGGACGGTGCCGGCGGTGCTGGACCAGTCGTCCTGAGAGCTTGTGACGAGCTTAAACGTCAGCTTGTCGCCGGTGACGATATCCTCCATTTTGCCGTCCTGGTCCACGTCGCCGTACCCGGAGGAAAACAGGATGCCCTCACCCATTGACACGTCGAAGGGCCGGAGATTGACGATATTGTAAAAATAGCTGGCCCCCGGACTGGCCCAGGCGCTGCCGGTCATGCCGCCGTCGCCGGAGGACATGGACAGCATCCATGACCTGTCGCAGCAGTACTCGATCATCTGCCGCATGGCCTGGTCCGTGAACACGCCCTTGCGGGTATTGAAGGCGATGGCCCGTATCTCGCTGGTGGGCAGGTAGGACTGCACGAGCCGCACGCCCGGCACGCCCTGTAAGGTAGTAAGCTGCACGTCCGTCATGCCGATGGCCGCGTCCGCGTCGCCCATTGACACGGCCCGTCCCGCGCCGTTTTCCGAGCCGTAGTACACGAACCGCACGCTGCCCAGGGTACTCTCGCCCATGAAGTGGTCCGCCCTGGCCCGGAACGTCCAGCTGATGTCCTGGGGGTCGTCGCTGGCGGCCTGAAGCACAAAGGGCCCGGAGCCGATCATTTTCTCGTTTTCAAAGGCGCTCAGATCGCCGCTGAGCTCGCCCCAGATATGCCGGGGCAGGATGGGCACGGGGTTGATGCGCATGTCGCCCTTCACATAGTCGGTGGTGATGACCACCGTGAAGCTGTCCGGACAGCGGATGTCGCTGATGCCGTCGAAGCAGGGGTCGTAGACCGGCGAGGACACCATCATGGTCTCGTATGTATAGCGCACGTCCGCGCTGGTCACCTGCACGCCGTCGGAGAAATAGGCGTCCTGGCGCAGACGGATGGTCCAGGTGAGACTGTCGCTGGAAAGGCTGTAGTCCTCCGCCAGGCACGCCACGGGCTTTCCCTCGGCGTCCAGACGCCACAGGGGATCGTAGGCCAGCAGAAAGAACTCCTTCGCCGTCTCGCTCGTGGCGGTAAGCGGATTGAGCGAATCCGGCTCCTCCGCCACGGCCACGGTGAAGCTCTCCCCTTCCCGCAGCTTGATATCTTTCGGCCCGTCGCTGTGGCACGCCGTCAAAAACAGCAGCGCGCAGCCCAGCAGCAGCGCCAATGCCCGCCTTGCGTATTTTTTCCCACGGGGCTTGTCCATCCGCCGTCCGCCTTTCTTAATGACGCCAGTACTTTCGCGCCGTGAACGGCGCAAAAGTCCTCGCTGTCGTCGCCGCTCGCTGGGCTAGGCCGGGATTCGCCGCAAGCGGCAAACCCCGGATAGCCCGCGGCGTCTCCTCTCCCCACGCGACAAGCGTGCCGCGTGGGGACCCCCGCGCCGCGCAAAGCGCGGGGCGTCAGATCCCATTCGAGGCGGGACTCCCGTCCCCCTCGAGCTCCCCCTTGCGTGATTCGTACGTTTTTTCTTCTTTTGACAAGCTGAGGCCGTGGGGAACCCACGGCCCTTGCTCGTCATTGTTTTACGTTTTTACCTGTCTCGGCGCAGATCTATCAGCTTCTGCGCTTCTTCATGACCACGATCAGCACCGCGACCAGCGCCACGATCAGCACCGCCAAGATCACGATATACAGCGTGACGTTGTTGGTGTCGCCGGTGGCAGGAGAGGTGCCGGCGGGGTTGGGTGTGGCGGTAGCGGCGGTCTCATAAGCGATATAGTTGGCGCTCATGTAGCCGACCACGCCGTCCACGGACACATTGGCCCAGCCGTTGGTGATGCTGTAGATGGTGAGCTTGGTGCCCTTGGTGACCGTGCGCAGCACCTTGCTGTCCGTGCCGGCGCCGGCGCGCAGGTTCACGTTGTCGCCGGTGACATAGCCGGCCGAGCCGGTGGGCGCGGCGGTGGCGGTGGCCTGGGCGGGCACGGTGCCGGTCACGTTCAGGTACAGCAGCATCGTGGTAGTACCCTTGGTGGTGCCGGCGCCGTCAAAGGTCACGCGGAAGCCGTACTGCTGGTTCTTCCAGGTGCCCAGCAGAGAGGGATAGATGGTCATGGCGGAGCCGCTGACCGTGAAGTCCTTGCCGCTGGTCAGGGCCTTCCACACGGGGAGATAGTTGCCGTTCTCGTCCTGCTTATAGTTGCCGTTGGCGTCACGCTCGTAAGCCTGAAGAAGCTCCAGCTTGGTGGGGTTGCCCCGATCGTACTGGGCGAAGTCGATGATCAGGTTCTGGGAGCGGTCCCAATCCTGCTTGACGCTGTCCACCTGGGAACTCGGGTCCGGGGTGATGGTCAGCGTGCGGTTGTCGGGGGAGTAATCCGTCGTGTCCGTGGACTTGAACGTGACGTTCACGGTGTGGTTGCCCACGCTCAGGCCGTTCAGATAGATGTTCTCAAAGGCGATGGTCTCGGTGTCGCCGTTGACGATGATGCCGTAATCGGAGTTGAGCGTGATGGCGGTCCCGTCCACGGAAACGGTGTCGATCTCGGCCTTGTAGCTCACCTGGAGCTTCTCGGCGGAGTTCTTGGTGAAGGTCAGGTCAGCGGTGTCCACAGCCGGGTTCACCGTCTGCTTGGCCACGTCGTTCCACACGGCGGTGACCGTGGTGTCGCCGGTCAGCTTCACCACAGCGCCGGGCTGAGCGACCGTCTCGCCGATCTTCCAGCCGCCGAAGGTCTTGCCGGTCGGGGCGGTGAACTCGGCGGGCAGGGCTTCCAGGGTGTAATCCTTCTCGGTGACGCCGGTGGCATCGACCGAGCGCTCGGTGATGGTGCCGGCGCCGTTATCGGCCACATAGGTGACCTTCCAGGTCTGCGCGTCCGCGTCAACGGTGCCGGGGTCATTGACCGCGGACCACTGGGCCACGAAGTTCACGTTGGCGGCGACGGTATATGCCTCGCCCACCTCACGGACGGTCTCGGTGCCCTCTTCCAGCCAGCCGGCGAACTGCTTGCCCTCGGGAGCGGTGAAGCCGATCGCGGCGCTGTCGGACATGGTGATCTCTTTGTCGGCCTCGCTGAAGGAGTAGGCCACGTCGGCGCCGGTGCCCTCGCCGGCCTTATAGGTGACGGTGTAAGACGTGGGGGCCGTCTCATCCGCGGGCGTGGGCTCTTCCTGCTGCTCGGCCTCCCACTTGGCGTAGACGGTGGTGTCGCCGGTGAGGGTGATATGCTCGCCAGGCTGATAGACCATCGCGTCGTCGGGCACGTTCAGCGTCCAGCCGGCGAAGGTATAGCCGTCCCTGGCGTAGCCGTTGTCACGCAGGACGTAATCGCCGGTGGCGATATCCATATCGTCGGGCACGATGCCGCTGTCACGGCCGTTGCCGTCATAGATCACGTCGCAGGTAACCGGGGTCTCTTCCGCGGGAGGCTCCTGGGTCTGCTCGCCCGTGGTGTCGCCCTCGGTGGGTTCATCCGTCGTTTCGTCCACGGTGGGTTCATCCGTCGTTTCGTCCGCGGTGGTGTCGTCCTCCGGGGTGTCCTCGGTGACGGTCATGGTCTGGGGCACGGCGATGTTCTCAGCGGCGCAGGTGTTGTCGTCGTTGATCTTCACCAGGCTCACAGGCGCCTCGGCCTGCTTGCCCACGCTGACGACCGTCACACCGCCGGCGGCGGAGGCGTCGTCCAGATCCGTGGTCAGGAACACGTTCACACCCGGGCAGCCGGCCACCACAGAGGCAGCGGCGGCGGGTCCCATGACGGCCACGAACGGTCCGTCAGCCGCGAACGTGGCGATAGCGGCGGCCAGCTCCTCGGCGGTCGTCGTCTCGGCCACACCGGCCAGGACCACCTTTTTCTCCTTGGCGCCGACGGTAAATTCCTCCGCCTTGCCGGGCAGGATGGCCTTGTATTCCACGTAATCCGTGGGCTCCGCCAGCGCGTAGACCGCGCTGTAGCCCGCGGCGCTCTGACCGTCCGCCAGACCGTCCACGTCTACCACCAGGCAGCCGGGGGTCCCGGTCCGCATCGCGTCGATGCTCTCAGGGGCGAGCTGCTCGCCGCTGACGGCAAAGATCGCCGTATCTTCCTCAGCCGCGTCAGCCGTGACGCCCAAGCTCAGGACCATGCACAGCAGTATGCCGAGCACAACGATCGTATTCCATACTTTTCTCATTGGGTTTACCTCCCGAATCCATAATAGCTCATGTGTAATCTTTTTGTTATTTCTTGTTATCTCCATCTGGATTCGGTTACAATTCTATCATCAAAAATACGGGTTGTCAACGTTTGATTCTGAGATTTTTATCTTTTATTGAAATTTTTTACCTATTTGTCACAATAGCCCGCGCCGCAACGGGCAAACTAAGGCAAAACGTTCGGAGGTGATGCCTGTGCGGACCGCAGCCGCCATATTTTTGGCCCTGGTCCTGCTCCTGGCCGCGCTGGTACCGGCCCTTTCGGAGCCGGAGGCGGCCGTGCCGGTGCTGGCCAACGCCCTGCCTTTGCCGGCTTCCCCCTCCCCCGCGCCGGAAAAACTGGCCTGGGCGGATGTGGCCTACCGGCATTACGACCCGACCGGCTTTTACGCGTCCGCGGAAGCGCTGACGGCCCTGGCCGCCGGGGACGACGCCGACGCCGTGCTGGCGCTGTACGACGCGCTCTACGCCGAGCTTGCCCGCATCGACACGCTGAGCGCCATCGCCTATATCCGCTACTGCGCCGACGTGACGGACGCGTACTGGTCCGGCGAGCGCGTGTACTGCTCCACACTGCTGTCCCGGACGGCGGACGCGCTGGCGTGCGCGGCCCAGGCCGTGACGCGGGGACCATGCGCGGATGCTTTCGCGGCCCATGTGGGCGAAAACGCGGCGGCGGCGCTTTCCGCCCACCGGCCCATGACGGACCGGGAGGCGGAGCTGACAGCCCGGGAGGCGGAGCTGGTGGACGAATACAACGAGCGCATGAGCGACGCCAATACCATCACATATTTATATAATGACCGGGCCTGGACCCAGGACATGCTCTCGGGCACGTCCGGCGCCGCCCTGGCCACCGGGGACTACGACGGCTATCTGGAGGTCTGGTACGGCTTGCAGGAGGCTTTACACGAGCAGGTGGGCCCCATTTTCACCCAGCTTGTGGCCATTCGGGCGGAGCTGGCGGACATCGAGGGGTATGAAAGCTACGCCGACATGGCCTACGAGCGGTTCTACGGCCGGGACTACGGCTCCCGTCAGGCCCAGCTTTTGTGCGACGCGGTGAAGCCCGTGGGCCGGACGTTTACCGCCGCTTTGGGCGACAGCCCCCTGTGGTTCGCGGCCGGGTCTGTCCGGCCCGTGCCGGACGCGGACACATTGCTGCAAACGCTGGGGCAATACGCGGGCCGTATCGATCCCGCCCTCGCTGACCTGTGGCAGGACATGACGGACCGGGGCCTGTGCGATATTGCCGACGGGCCCGACCGCTTTCCCGGCTCCTTCACCGTGCCCCTGGGGGCCTATGACAGCGCCTTTCTTTTCGCCCACTTCAATGGCGACTGCCGGGACCTGGGGACTCTGGCCCACGAGTTCGGCCATTACGCCTATGACAGCCTCCATCCCGCCCAAAACCTGCTGACCGACACGCCATGCTTCGACCTGCTGGAGGTCCACTCCACCGGTCTGGAGGCTCTCGTCACGGAATACTATGACGAGCTCTATACCGATGGGGCGGACACAGCCCGGTTCCTGGCCCTGGGGGATCTGCTGGACGCGCTGGTGGAGGGCTGCATATTCGACGAGTTCCAGCGCCAGGTCTACGCCCGACCGGACATGACCCTGGACGAGATCGACCGGCTATTCGCGGATATCTGCGCCGCATACGGTCAACGGTCACTACGGGACGTGGATTACACGTGGATATACGTGCCCCACACCTTTGAAAGCCCGCTCTATTACCTCAGCTACGCCGCCTCCGCCCTGGCCGCCATCCAGATATGGGACCTGGCCCGGTCCGACTTTGAAGCCGGCGTGGCCGCCTGGAAGGGCGTGCTGGAGGCGGACGCGTGCCGGGAGGGGTACATGACCGTGCTGCCAGCCTGCGGCCTTCGCACCTTCACCGAACCCGCCGCCGTGGCGGACGTGTGCCGCCCGCTGCTGGAAGAGCTAAAGCGTCTGGCTGACAGGGCATAAACCATCGCCGGAGGGGCATCCTCCGGCGACAGTTTTATTTATTCGGCACCCTTCGGTGCAGCGCCCAGGCCAGGCCCGCCAGGGCCAGCGTCATCGCCAGCCACAACAGCGGCGCGGCCTGAAAGCCCGTCAAATACCCGCCTATATGCACCAGCCGCGGGTCCGTGAGCGGACCGCCCGCGCCGAACACCGCCGGCAGCAGGCTCCACGCCTGACTCAGCCAGGGGTGGGACAGGGGCAGGGCCGAGACCCAGACGAACAGCATCATCGCCCCGAAGCTGACCGCCATGGCGGCCGTCCCGCCGCGGGTACACAGGCTCACCGCCATCACGAAGGCGGCGTGGACCAGGCTCGCGGCCAGATACACGCCGCAGACTGTCAGCGCCAGCTCCCGCACGGTCATGGGCGCGCCGTAAGCGGGGTCCATCAGCTGCTGCACGGCTGTGGCGGCGTCCTCCGGGCCCAGCAGCACGAGACTGGTCCCGGCCAAAGCGGCCGTCATGCACACGGCCCCGGCAACGCTCACCGTGAGTCCGGCCAAGAACTTGGCGGCACACAGGGGCGTTTTGCCATACCGGGCGCATTGGATAAGGGCCCCCGTGCGCCGCTGGCGCTCCATGGGCCAGAGGCCGGACAGGGCAATGATGGCGAACAGGAAGATGGATATGTTCACCACAAAGGCCGACTGGGCGATCTCGGTCCAGCCCCCGTCGGGATAGCCGGTGAGGGTCAGCGGCGTTTCCAGCTCCGCAGCCTGAGCGTCCCACCAGGCTTTAGCCCCGTCGGACAGGCCCCAGAGGGCATAGTTCCGCTCCCGCCAGGCGTCCAGGGCCCTGTAATAGTCCTCAACCGTCAGGTCCGGACCCATGTTCTCCGCCCCGACGATGCGCCACACGGTGTTATATAGGTCCCCATACTGTCCGTCCGTGATGTAGCCGTCCAGGGTCCACGGGCCTGCGTCGCTGCCGTCCCGCTGGGTGACGGCGAAGCTGTGCTCGTTTCCGCCGCTGTCCGTGTAAGTCGTCGTGGTTTCTACCAGTATGCCCTGCTGGGCGATGGTCTCCTGAATAAGCTCCGTGTCCAGCTCGCGACCGTCCAGCCCCGCCGGGTCCTGGCGCCGGCGCTGGACGATATCGTAGAGGGAAACCCACTGGTCCCCATGCCCGGTAGCGTCGCCGGAAACGTACATCTTTCCGATGACCGTGCTGGCCGGGAGAAAGGCCGAGACCGCCGTTAAAATGGCCAGCGCGGCCCATATCATCTTTCGGTGCATGAGCTTTTTCAGCTCGAATTTATACAGTGTTCCGAAATTACCCATCGTCTTCCTCCCCGCCGAATTGGGCCAGATAGAATTTTTCCAGGTCCTCGTGCCGGTCCCACGCCCCGTCGTGGACGATCTGGCCGGCCTTCATGATGAGCACCCGGCCCGCGATATGCTCCACGTCGGAGACGATGTGGGTGCTCAAAAGCACCACGCTGTCCCGGCCCAATGTGGCGATCAGGTCCCGGAACCGGACCCGCTCTTTGGGGTCCAGACCGGCGGTGGGCTCGTCCAGAATGAGCAGCTTCGGCTCGTTCAAAAGTGCCTGGGCGATGCCGAGGCGCTGGCGCATGCCGCCGGAATACGTCTTGACCTTCTTTTTGGCCATGTCCCCCAGGCCCACGGTGTCCAAAAGCTCCAGACTCCTGCGCCGGGCCGTGGCCTTGTCCAGCCCCTTCAGCGCGGCCATATACAGCAGAAAGTCCAGGCCCGTGAAGTCCGGGTAATAGCCGAAGTCCTGAGGCAGATAGCCCAGCTGGGCCCGGTATTCCTCCGTGGACACGTCCGCGCCGTCAAAGGCCACGGACCCGGCGGTGGGCTTCAAAATGCCGCAGACAAGGCGCATGAGGGTAGTCTTGCCCGCCCCGTTGGGACCCAGAAGGCCCGTTACGCCGGGGGTGAGGCGCAGACTCACCCGGTCCACGGCGATCTTGGACTGAAATTGCCGGGACAGCCTGTCGATGATCAACTCCATGACAGTTCCTCCGTTCGTTTGATAGTGTTGCGATACTCCCGCGCCGTCAGCACGGCGGCGCTCGCAAGCGCCGGCAGCCACCAGCGGAAGTTGGCCGGGGCGTAAGCGTCCAGGCCGCTGTGCAGGGCCAGGGAAAGCCCCGCCACCAGCACCGCCGCAGCAGCCACGGCGTAAAGGCCCTCTTTACCGCGCACCCTGCGCAGTACGATCATGCCTAAAAGGGCCGTGAGCAGATAGGGCGTCAGCAGGTAGACCCCGGTCCTCCCAAGGCCCGCCGGTCCCAGTGGCGCCAGCACCGCCAGCAGGAGAAAATGGGCCAGTCCCATAGCCCCCATCCGGGCCATCACCACGCTCTTCAGCCCAAACCGGGCGGCCAGCTCCAGCTCCTCCATGCCGTACAGGGCCGAGCGGCCACCCTCCGCCACCGCCGCCATCGCCGCGAAGGGCGTCAGCGCCGCCGTGGCCCACACCGCGTCCTGAGGGGCCAGCCGTCCCACGGCCAGGGCCAGGGCGAACACTGCCGCCGACGCCGCCCAGGCGCTCTTGCGGATATACCCCGCCTGACCCAGCAGAAACCGCAGATGGCTCACCGGCGCCGGGGGCAGCGAGCGGAGAAACGCCCGCTTATGAACCGGCTCCGGCGCGGGAAAGGCGTCAAGCAGGGCACTTTTCAACTCCCGTTTATTCATGGTTCGTCCTCCCTCAGCATTTCCCGCAGCTTTTCCAGCGCCGCGCTCGTCCGCCGGTACACGGCGAAGCGGCTGACGCCCAAGACCCCGGCGATTACGGACACCGGTTCTCGGTTAACATAACGCATCAAAATCAACTCCTGTTCCTCCTGCGGCAATGCCGCCACCGCCTGCCGGAGGGCCAGGCTCTCCACGGGGATGTCCGGTCCGGGCAGGTCCGTTGGCAGCGGCTCCGGCCTGCGCCGGCGGTACTCGTCCGTACACAGGTTCCGGGCCACGGCATAGAGATAGCGCAGGGCCTCATTTTCCGTCTGGCACACGCCGGCGGCCAGCCACCGGGCAAATGCCTCCTGGGTGGCGTCCTCCGCCGCCTGACGGTCCCCCAGCCGGTGGTAGCAGTAGCGGTATATCCTATCGTAGATCGTCTCGATGTCCATGGGATTGAAGGCTCCTTCACCTTGTATAACGGAGAAAAGGCAAAAATGTGCGGGACCCCGCGAACAGGGTCCCGTAATTATGATCTTGTCGATCTTAATCCGCGTCTTGCAGCACGTCCTTGTTGTCCATGAGGTACACGCCGCCGGAGGCAATGGTCAGCACCGCGCACAGCCACATAAGGCCGTTGGCCAGCGGTTCCAAAAAGCTGGCGTCCACCGCCCGCAGCACCAGTATCGCCACCAGGGACAGGTCCTGGACCACCGTTTTCAGCTTGCCCCATATGTTGGCGGCAACCACCCGGCCCTGCTCCGCGGCACTGAGCCGCACGCCGGACACGAGAAACTCCCGAAACAGGATGATGACCACCGGCACAACCGGGATGAGCCGCTCGGGGATGAGCACGATCATGACGGAGTAATTCAGTATCTTGTCCGCCAGCGGATCCATGAACTTGCCGAAGTTGGTCACCAGGTGCTTTTTCCGGGCGATGCGGCCGTCGGCCATATCCGTCAGGCTCGCGGCCACGTACATCACCGCCGCCAGCCACGCCCACACCGGGCCGTTCAGCAGCAGAAACAGCACCATCAGCACCGTCATGGCGATCCGGGCAAGGGTCAGTTTGTTGGGCAGATTCATGTCACCGGCTCCTTTCTGTCCTTAGGCCCACCATTGTATATAAGCCCCGGCCAACTGTCAAGGGGCGAGAGAATTTCTTCCTTTACAAGCGGGCGAAAAATATTATAATATGTGATATGGAAACGCGCTATGTGGGCCGGCTGGCGCCCAGCCCGTCGGGATATCTGCATATGGGGAATCTGCTGGCCATGCTTTTGGCGTGGCTGGACTGCCGCGCCCAGGGCGGGCGGCTGGTGCTGCGGATGGAGGACCTGGACCCGGTGCGCACAAGGCCCGAGTTTGCACGGGCCATTGCCGACGATCTGCGGTGGCTGGGCCTTGACTGGGACGAGGGGTACCCCGACCCGGCCTGGAGCCAGTCAAACCGCACGTCTCTCTATGACGAGGCCTTTCATGTTCTGGAGGAAAAGGGGCTGGTCTATCCCTGCTGGTGCAGCAGGGCCCAGCGGCTGGCCGCCGCCAACGCGCCTCACCCCGGCGAGCAGACCTACGACCCCCGCTGCCGCTGCGCCCATATGACGGCATCAGAGCGGGCGGCGCGTCTGGCGACCGACCGTCCCCCCGCCTGGAAGGCCCGGACGCCGGACGAGACCGCGACCGTCCTGGACGGACATTACGGCGTCTTTGCCGAAAATCTGGCCCAGGCCGGGGACTTCATATTGCGGCGGGCCGATGGGGTGTACGCCTACCAGCTGGCGGTGAGCGTGGACGACATGCGCATGGGCGTGAACCACGTCATCCGTGGCCGGGACCTGTTGTCCAGCGCGCCACGGCAGAGCTGGCTCATTCAGACGCTGGGCGGAACACCGCCGATGTACTGCCACCTGCCCCTGCTCACCGACGCAGACGGAAAACTCTCCAAGCGGGTGGGCAGCCAAAGTACCCAGGCCCTCCGGGACCTGTACGCGCCGGAAGAGCTGGTGGGAAAGCTGGCCTATCTGGCGGGTATAATTCCCGAGGAAGCACCTGTCACACCGGCGGAGCTGGTGCCGCTGTTTTCCTGGAACAATGTCCCGCGGGAGGACATTTTGATCGCAGACTGACCGCAACAAATGCAGCAAAGGAGAACTATCATGGACGACCTTCGCACACGCCTTGCCACCGGCGCGCTGGACGGACAGCTTTTGACGCTGTACGGCCCGGCCCGGTTGGAGGAACAAAAGCGCCGCTATGCCTACGTGCTGGACAAGTTCGCCGAGACCTTCCGGCATCCGGCGGACGCCTTTTTCAGCGCCCCCGGCCGGACGGAGCTGGGCGGCAACCACACCGACCACCAGCACGGCCGGGTCCTGGCCGCCGGGGTGGACCTGGACGACCTGGCCGCCGCCGCCAAAACGGACACGGGCCGGTTCCGGGTCCTGTCCGAGGGCTATCCCCTGCTGGACATCGAATTATCCGACCTGGACCCCAGGCTGGAGGAACAGAACACCTCCGCCGCTCTGCTCCGGGGCGTGGCCGCCCGGTTCGAACAGCTGGGCTGTAAGTTCGCCGGCGCGGGCGTGGACGTTTACGTTGTCTCCGACGTGCCCGGCGGCAGCGGGCTATCTTCCTCCGCCGCCTTTGAAGTGCTGCTGGGGGCCGTGCTGAACGGCATGTTCGCCACCGGCTTCGACGCGGTAAAGCTGGCCCAGATCGGCCAGTACGCGGAAAACGTCTACTTCGGCAAGCCCAGCGGCCTCATGGACCAGACGGCGTCCTCCGTGGGCGGCGTGGTGGCCATCGACTTTGCCGACCCGGCCGCGCCCGTGGTGGAGCGTATCGACCTGGACCTGCGGAAAGAGGGCTACGCCCTGTGCATTCTGGACTCCGGCGCGGGCCACGCGGACCTGACCGGCGAGTACGCCGCCATCACCGACGAGCTGCGGGCCGTCAGCCGCCACTTCGGCCACGATGTCCTGCGGGACGTGCCGCCGGAGCAATTCACCCCCGCCATCCCGGCGCTGCGGGAAGAGGCCGGGGACAGGGCCGTGCTGCGGGCCATGCACTTCTTCGACGAAAACGAGCGGGCTCTGGCGCAGGCGGAGGCGCTGAAGGCCGGGGACTTTGACAAGTTCCTGGCGCTGGTGCGCTCCTCCGGCCGGTCCTCGGCGCTGTACCTGCAAAACGTGGTGCCCACGGGCCAGACCGGCGAACAGGCGCTGCTGCTCACCATCGCCCTGAGCGAGCATATTCTGGCCGGCCGGGGAGCGGTGCGTGTCCACGGCGGCGGCTTCGGCGGCACGGCCCAGGCCTTCGTGCCCCTGGACATGCTGGACCAGTTCAAGGCCCGCGTGGAGGCCGTGCTGGGCAAGGACGCCTGCCGGGTCCTCTCGGTCCGTCCGGTGGGCGGCACGCAAATCGCATAAGGAGACAATAACATGATCGACAGGAATATCGCGGAGCTTTTGCAATACGCCCTGAGCCGGGGGCTCATCAGCCCGGACGACAGGACCTGGGCCGCCAACCAGCTTTTGTCCGCCTTAGGGCTGGACCGCTGGGACGCGCCCGACGCCGGTCCCGCCCGGCCATTGGAGGACATCTTAAAGGACATACTGGACTGGGCCGTGGAAAACGGCAAATGCGAGCCGGGTATCGCCAGCCGGGACATCTTCGACACGGAGCTTATGGGCCGTCTCACCCCCCGGCCCAGCGCGGTGCGCCGGGTGTTCTGGGCCAAGTATATGCAAAGCCCTGAGACGGCCACGGACTGGTACTATAAATTCTCCCAGGACACGGATTATATCCGCCGGTACCGTATCGCGAAGGATATGAAGTGGGTCACGTCCACCGAGTACGGCGACCTGGACATCACGGTGAACCTCTCCAAGCCGGAAAAGGACCCCCGGGCCATCGCCGCGGCCAGAAATGCCCCGCAAAACGCCTACCCCGCCTGCCAGCTCTGCGCGGAAAACGAGGGATACCACGGTCGTCTGGACCACCCCGCACGGCAAAATCACCGGATGATCCCCATCACATTGGACCAGCAGGACTGGTTTTTCCAGTACTCACCCTATGTGTACTATAACGAGCACTGCATCGTGCTGAACGCCAAGCATATCCCCATGAAGATCGACCGGTCCACCTTCCGCAAGCAGATGGATTTCCTGCAGCTGTTCCCCCACTATTTTCTGGGCAGCAACGCGGACCTGCCCATCGTGGGCGGGTCCATCCTGAGCCACGACCACTTCCAGGGCGGGCGGTACACCTTCGCCATGGAGCGGGCGGACGTTGAGACACCGGTCACCTTCCCCGGCTATGAGGACGTGGAGGCCGGCATCGTCAAGTGGCCCATGAGCGTGGTGCGTATCCGCTGTGCCGACCCGGACCGGCTCATCGACCTGGCGGACAAGATTCTGCTGGCCTGGCGAGGCTATTCTGACCCGGCGGCGGAGGTCCTGGCCGAATCCAACGGCGAAAAGCACAACACCATCACCCCCATCGCCCGCATGCGGGGGGACAAGTTCGAGCTGGACCTGGTGCTGCGCAACAACCGGACCAGCGAGCAGTACCCGCTGGGCATCTTCCACCCCCATCAGGAGCTGCACCACATCAAGAAGGAGAACATCGGCCTCATCGAGGTCATGGGGCTTGCGGTCCTGCCGGCGCGGCTCAAGACAGAGCTTGCCACACTGGCGGACGCGCTGGTCAAGGGCGACGATATCAGCGCCGACGAGACCCTTTCCAAGCACGGACCATGGGCAGACGAGCTCAAGGAGAAGTACACGTTCACCGCCGACAACGCCCTGCCCATTTTGCAGGACGAGGTGGGCAAGGTGTTCGCCAAGGTGCTGGAGCACGCCGGGGTATACAAGCGCATCCCGGAAGGCAAAGCGGCGTTTTTGCGGTTCGTGGAGAGCGTGAAGTAACCCCATATCTCTCCCCCAGTCAGCGCAAGCGCTGACAGCCCCCTCGTCAGAGGGGGCCAATAAAACAAAGTAAGGCCCTGCCGGGTTGGCAGGGCCTTGTTGATTTTATTCCACCTTTTCCACGCTCCCGGCCAGGGCCAGGACCGCGTCCCGGTCCACCGTCGCCCCGCCCGACATGTCGATACTCACGGTGAACAGCAGGTCCGCGCTCTCGTCGTACCACCACACCTCGCCGTGGATCGCCGTCATCGCCAGCAGCGCCGGACAGCCCTGGACGGTCTCGTCGGTGATCTCACCGCCGGGCACATTCGTCTCCAGCCAGGCGCGTATCAGGTCCGGGTATTCCTCCGGCGCCACGTCCCGGTCCAAAACGCGGCAATAGCTGAACCCGTCCGTCTCCGCCGCGCTGGGGAAAAACACGCCGCCCATCGACAGCAACTCTCCTCCCTCCAGGCCCAACTCGTCCGCGGGCTGCTGAGAGGCGCTGAGCATGTCGGCAAACGCCGCCGGGAGCAGACTGGGCGCGTAGCGGCCCAATTCCTCCACCGCATACGCCATGAAGTCGTCATATTGCTCCGACAGGTCACCGTGGCCGGAGAACCGCTCCGTTTCCCGCTCCTTCAATACCGGCAGCATGTCCGCCGTGTCCGGATGGGCCGTGCCGTCGAACCGGTCCGCCAGAACGGCAAAGTCGATGCTGTCCGCGATGGTCTCCAGGTCCTCCTTGGTGATGGCGGGCGGCAGCATCGACCGCTGCACCTCCACCTCCCAGTCATACAACTCCTGCCACGCGGCCTCCAGCTCGGCCTCGGTCATATCCGGGGCGTTTTGCAGGCAGCTATCCAGATAGAACTGCTTTTCTTCCTCGCTCAGCTGCGGGTCCGTGGCCGGGTCATAGCTGGGGGCGCTGCCCGCGTGAACGCTCACAGAGATGTAGGCCCCCTCGTTCTCCGTCATGATCTCCGCGCTGTTGGGCGCAAGGTACAGGTCCACGCTCTTGCCGCTGGCGGTGGTATACTGCCACGCCTCGCCGTCCTCGGTCAACTCCGCCGCGCCGGAGATGGTGGCAAAGGAGCCCTTGGCGTTGACGAACATCTGTATGCTCACCGTGCGGTCGCCGGACAGGGTCTCGTCGAACTCCGCCTTGAAGCTGCCGTCTTCATAGACGTAGCTGCCCACGTCCCGGTCCGTTGAAAGTCCCGCCACAGGCTCGCCGAAAAACGGCTCCGTACACAGGGCCTCGTACAGGTCCTTGGAACAGTAATAGGCCGCTATGTCCTGGTGGAGGGTCAGGCCGTACTTTTCCACGATGGCGTCCAGCACGTCCGCCTGGTCCTGGAAAGAAGCGCCGTACAGCCTTGCGTAGTTGTCCGGCGTCTCGTGCCAGGAGTCGTCCACACCTCGTTCCTTCCAGGGGTCATGCTCCATGGCCTTTTCCCACCAGTCGCTCTCATACGCCTCCCACTCGGTATAGGCCGCATACTCCGGCGTGCCCTGATAACCGGTCAGGGATATCCGGGCCGTGGTCTGGTCATCCGTCTCGTCCGACCTCTCGTAATAGGCCGGCTGGTCGATGACGTATTTGTCGATGAAAAACTCATAGGCCGCGTAGGCCGTCACGCCCAGAGAGGCCGCCACCGCCGCCGCGATCAGCGCCGTCCGCACCGCACGGCCCAACCGCCGGGGCTTTCCCTTTACTTCCTTCCGGACAAGGCCCAGCACATTTTTGGTATCGATGGGGCTTTCGTCCAGGGGCAGGTCGTCGGGACACAGCCCATCGAAGATGTCAAATATTTCCACTTTCATACGCTCCTTTCGTCAGCATCCGCCGCAGCAGGTCCCGGCCGCGCTTCAATCGCTGGCGGACCGCCTCCGGCTTCATGTCCAGTTTTTGGCCGATCTCCGGGGCGGACTGGCCGTAATAGTATCGGCGCAGGAATATCTCCCGGTCCGGCGGACCCAGCGCGTCCACCGCCGCGAGAAGCGCTTGGCGGTCCTCCCCGGCCAGCACCTCCCCCTCCGGGCCGTCCACGGCCAGGTCCAGCTCGTCGTATTCCAGTTCCAGCTGACCCGCCTCTCTCCGGAGCCGGTCGATGGCCCGACTGCGGGCGATAGCGCCCAGATAGCTCTTTACCGCGCCCTCACGGGGCTTTTCCCGACAGCGCCACAGCTGCAAAAACACGTCCGCCGCCACTTCCTCTCCGTCCTGAACCGTGAGCCGTCCGCCCACGACGCTCCACACGATGGCTCCCACGTAGGGCGTGTACCGGGTCACGAACCACTCCAACGCCCGCTCGTCGCCTCGCCGCAATCGCGCCAGGGCCGTTTGTTCGTCCATGTTTTCGCCTCCTTTTGAGCGCTCACACTACGATAAACGCAAAGGCCGCCGCGGGCGTGACAAAAAAAGGGAGAGTCTTTTGAAAAAGGCTCTCCCTGTTGATATTTTTATATGCGCTCTTACTGTTCCCGCTGCTCCCGCTGGGGGGCGAAGCCGCTGCCGGAGGCGGCGGAACGGAACTGGCTGCGAGTCTTGCGCACCAGCGCCAGCGCCTGGCCCACGGATTCCTCCGCGCCCTGCAAAGACTCGGCCACGTACTCGTTGGCGGCCCGGCGAAGCTCCCGGGACTTGTTGTCCGCCGTGGCGATCATTTCCTCGGCCCTTGCCTTGGCCGCACGGACGATCTCCTGCTCGTCCACCAGCTTCCGGGCCCGTTCCTCCGCCAGCTTGCGGACGGACTCGGCCTCTTTTTTGGCGTTGCGGATGAACTCGTCCCGCGCCGACACAAGACGCTTGGCCTCGGCCATCTCCGCGGGAAGCTGGGCCTTGATCTCCTCGATCAGCTCCAGGGCCTTCTCCCGGTCCACCAGACACTTATCCTGGCCCAGGGGCACGCCCCAGGCTTCGGAGATCATGTTATACAGCATTTCGATCAGCTCAAGAATGCCCTGGTTCTCGTTCATTTCTCTGTCTGCCTCCTGGTTTTTGTCTTGTCGATCACGTCCTGGACGATCTCACGGGGCACAAACTCCGTCAAATCGGCCCCGTACGCCGCCATTTCCTTTACCACCGTGGAGCTGAGGAACATATATTTCTCGCTGGACGTGAGAAAAAGCGTCTCCAGTTCCGGGTTCATCTTCTTGTTCACCAGCGCGATCTGGAACTCATAGTCGAAATCCGACACGGCCCGCAGTCCCTTCACGATCACGGCCCCTTTGACCTCGTGGGCGTACTCCGCCAAGAGCTTGTCCGTGGTGGTGACCTCAACGTTTCCGAACCGCTCCGTGGACCGGCGAACCATGTCCATCCGCTCGGCGATGGTGAACATGGGCGTCTTCTCCCGGTTGACCATCACGCACACGATGACCCGATCGAAGATTTTCGCGGCGCGGCGGATGATGTTCAGGTGGCCCAGGGTGATGGGGTCGAAGCTGCCGGGGTAGATGGCTGTGGTCATGTCACGCTTCTCCTGTATGTGGTCAGGGATATTTTTCCGTACCGGTAGACCCGGCCCAGCTCATAGGGCGCTGGGGCTTCCGGCATCGGCTCGTCCCGCATACTCTCGACGACTATTATACCACCATCGTTTAATATGTCAAATCGAAAAGCATTCTGGAGAATTTTGTCATACAGCCCGTCGTGATAGGGCGGGTCCACGAACACCAGGTCGAACCGGCCCGCGTGCTCCAGATAGCTCGCCGCGTCGGCGCGTATCACCGGGGCCTGCATGCCGCAAATTTCCAGATTCTTCCGGACGAGGGCCAGTGACGCGGGGCTGCTGTCCACGAACACGCACTCTCTCGCGCCCCGGCTCAACGCCTCGATGCCAAGCTGGCCTGTGCCGGCGAACAGGTCCAGCACCCGCCGACCCGGCACGTCGAACTGGACGATGCTGAATATGGCCTCCTTCACCATGTCGGTGGTGGGCCGGACGGACATGTCCCGCGGCTCCAGGAGCTTGCGGCCACGGGCCGTGCCGGTTATCACTCTCATGTGTCCTCCGCCTCCTTATGGAAGTGCTCGTATACGGCGTGGGCCGTCTGTTTGCCCACCACTGCGGCCAGGTCCGCTTCCGACGCGGCGGCCACGGCCTTCACGCTCCTGAACTTCTTCAACAGCGCCGTCCGGCGCTTCTCCCCCACGCCGGGTATGCCGTCCAGCTTGGACCCGATAGTCTTTTTGCGCAGGGTTTTGTGGTAGGTGATGGCAAACCGGTGTGTCTCCTCCTGGATATTGCCGATCAGGGCGAACACCGCCGGGTTGGCGGCGATGCCGATCTCCCGGCCGTCGGGGGTGGTGAGGGCCCTTGTCCGGTGGCGGTCGTCCTTCACCATGCCGAATATGGGGATGTCCGGGTGTCCCTGCTCGCCCATGGCCTCCAAAGCCGCCGCCACCTGGCCCACGCCGCCGTCGATGAGCAGCACGTCGGGCAGGGGCGCGAACTTCTCGTCGCCCTCGTTGAAGTGGGAAAGCCGCCGTCCGATGACCTCCCGCATGCTGGCAAAATCGTCCTGGTGGGCCACAGTCTTCATCCTGAATTTGCGGTACTGGCTCCTGGCGGGTTTGCCGTCCTGGAATACGACCATGGACGCCACGATGCCGAAATCCCCGGTGTTGGAGATGTCGTAGGATTCCAGGCGGCGCACAGGCTCGTCCAGCCCCAGCATTTTTTGCAGCCATTCCAGCGTCTTGCTGCGCCGCTCCGCCTCGCTCTCGGCCCGGACGCTCTCTTCCCGGGCATTGCGGGCGGCGGCCTCCAAAAGCTCCCGCTTCACGCCCCGCTGGGGCACCACCAGCTCGACCTTATGCCCCGCCAGTTCGGTCAAAAGCTGGCCCAGCGGGTCCAGGTCCTCGATGTCCATGGGCAGCAGCACCGTCCTGGGCCAGACGCCCCGGCGGGTATAGTATTGCCGGACCAGGGCCGAGACGGCCGCGGCGTCGTCCTCCACCGGCTCGGGCATCTGCTCCAGGTCCTTGCCCGCCAGGTCACCGTCGGCGTAATGGAGCACCACGAAGCTGGTCCGGGCGCTGCGATTGAAGCCCACCGCGTCCAAATCGGCCCGGGCCGCTTTCAGCACCGTCTGGCGGTTGTTAAGCTCCTTCACCGCCGCCAGCCGGTCCCGCAGCTCGGCCGCCTTTTCAAAGCGCATTTCCTCCGACGCCTGGTACATCTCCCGCTCCAATTGGCCCATGAGCTCTTTCGTCCCGCCGGAGAGCATCTGCACGGCCTGGTCGATGCGCCGCCTGTATTCCTGTCCGTCCGGCTCGCCCCGGCACCAGCCATCGCACACGCCCATGTGGTGGTTGAGGCAGGGTCGGTCCCTGCCGATGTCCCGGGGGAACTTTTTGCCGCAGGAGGGCAGCTTCAGCGCCTTTGCCAGAGCGTTCAAGATGCTGTGGGTCACGCCCCGGCCGCCGTAGGGGCCGAAATACCGGGCCCCGTCCTGGGCCGTGCGGCCCACCACGGTGAACACGGGGTATTCCTCCCGCGTGTCCAGGCGCAGAAAGGGGTACGTTTTATCGTCCCGGAGCAGGATGTTATAGTGGGGCTTGTGGCGCTTTATCAGGCTGTTTTCCAGCATCAGCGCCTCGAACTCCGACGCCGCCACGATGACGGAGAAGTCGTCCACGTGGCTGACCATGGCCGCCACCTTGGGCAGGTGGTCCCCGTGGAAGTAGCTGCTGACCCGGTTTTTCAGGGCCTTGGCCTTGCCCACATAGATGACCTCCCCGGCGGCGTTTTGCATGATGTAAACGCCGGGGAGCAGCGGCAGCTTATTCGCTTTTTCACGAAGCTCGGCGATCTTGTCCATGTGTTGAAAACGCAAGAAAGGGTGTGCTTTCACACACCCTTTTCCTCTTGCAAAAATGACTTACTCGGCAAACTCTTTGTCGATGAGCTCGGTGAGCGTCTCCACGGCCTCGGTCTCGTCGGGACCGTCGGCAATGATGTTGACGGTGGTGCCCTTGACGATGCCCAGAGACAACACGCCCAGCAGGCTCTTCGCGTTCACGCGGCGGTCCTCCTTCTCGATCCAGATGACGCTCTTGAACTCGTTGGCCTTCTGGATGAAGAAGGTGGCGGGCCTGGCGTGCAGCCCTACCTGGTTGTTGATGGTCACTTCACGATTCAGCATGGGAGTACACCAATCCCTTTCACACGAAAGTTTCCTATATATTAACAAATTCTTGCCGGATTCGCAATTGTTTTAATGGCTCGTCCGAATGTTTTGGAGATTTGCACAGTTCGGCCGGTCCGGGTCATCAAAAATTATCTCAGTTCCACAACTGTTACGCCAGTCTCTCCCTCGCCGTACCGGCCCAGGCGATAGCTCTTCACCTGGCGGCTGCGCTTCAATATCTGCTGCACGGCGCTGCGCAGGGCGCCTGTCCCCTTGCCGTGGATGATGGTCACCGTCTGTAGCCGTGCGGCGGACGCCGCGTCCAGATACCGCTCCACGGCAAGCTCCGCCTCGTCTGCCATCATACCCCGGATATCCAGCTCCCGGCTGACGGACGCCGTGCGCAGAGCCGCCCCGGCGGACGCCGCCACGGAGGGCTTTGCCTTGCCGGGCTTTTCCAGCAGGGCCACCTCGTCCTGGCTCATGGTGACCTTCATGATGCCCGCCTGAAGCGTGAGGGTGCCGTTGTCGTTGACCTTGAGTACCTCCGCATTCCGGCCCGTGGAGAGCATCTGCACCGTGTCCCCCGCCCGGATGGGCCGGCTTGGCGTGGGGCGCTCCCGGACCGGGGCGACGTCCTCCCGACTGCGCACGGCGTCCTCCGCCAGGTTGAGCTTCCGGCGCAATTCAGCCCGTGCCTCGTTCACCCGCTGGTGGTCGGCCTCCTCCAGGCTCATTGCCCGCTCCTTATCGATCTGGCGGTACGCCTCGTCGGCGGCGGCGCGGGCCTCCTTGATGATCCGCTCCGCGTCCCGGCGGGCCTTCTGCTCCGCCTTTTCCAGGCGGACCTCCAGCTCCCGGCGCATGCGCTCGGCCCGGGCGGCATCCTCCTGGGCGGCGCGGCTGGCACGGGCACGGGCCTCCGTCTCCTTCTCCATTTCCAGGCGCTGGGCTTCCAGCCGCTCGATGGTTTTTTCAAAGTCCGAGCTGCCCGCGTCTATACGCCGACCGGCGTCCTCGATGATGCTCTCGGGAAGGCCCAGACGGCGGCTGATGGCGAAGGCATTGGACTTGCCTGGGATGCCCACCAGAAGCCGGTAGGTGGGCCGGAGGGTCTGCACGTCGAACTCGCAGGAGGCGTTGACCACGCCCTGGGTGTTAGTGGCGTAGACCTTGAGCTCCGCGTAGTGCGTCGTGGCGGCCAGCAGCGCCCCCGCCTTGCGGGCGTATTCCAATATGGAGATGGCCAGGGCCGCGCCCTCTGTGGGGTCCGTGCCCGCGCCCACCTCGTCCAGCAGGACAAGACTGCCGGGGCCGCATTCTTCCAATATGGCGACGATGTTCACCATGTGGCTGGAAAAGGTGGACAGGGACTGCTCGATGGACTGCTCGTCGCCGATGTCGGCCAGAATATTCTCCACCACCGGCACGGCGCTGCCGTCCCCGGCGGGGATATGCAGCCCGCACGCGGCCATAGCGCACATGAGCCCCAAAGTCTTCAACGTCACCGTCTTGCCGCCGGTGTTGGGGCCGGTGATCACGATGGCGTCAAACTCCCCGCCCAGCCGCACGTCGATGGGCACCGCCGTGTCCCTGGGCAGCAAGGGATGCCGGGCCTTTTTCAGGATGAGCTCTTTTTCCGTCAGGATCGGCTCGCCGCAGTTGAGGGAATAGCTCAGCTCCGCCTTGGCGAAGATCAGGTCCAGCTCCGTAAGTACGGTGTAGTTCAGATCGATGCCGCTGCGGGCGGCGGCGCACTCGGCGCTCAGCTCCATCAAAATGCGCTCGATCTCCGCCTTTTCCCTGGCGCCCAGCTCCCGCAGCTCGTTGTTGGCCTTCACCACGCCCATGGGCTCCACGAACAGCGTGGCGCCGCTGCCGGACACGTCGTGGACCAGACCGGGCAATTCCCCCCGCTTTTCCGCCCGCACGGGCACCACGAACCGGCCGCCCCGCTGGGTGATGATGGGCTCCTGCAGCACCTTGGCGTAGCTGGGAGCGGTGAGTATCTTTTGCAGGGCGTCCCGGGCCCGCGCCGACGCCGCTCGCATTTTCCGGCGGATGTCGGCCAGCTCCGGGCTGGCCCCGTCGGCGATCTCCTCCTCCCCGGTGACGGCGGAGGTGATCTTTTCCTCCAAAAACCGGTTGGGGCTGATGGCCGTAAAAAGCCGCTTTAAATTCCCGCACTCGCCCCGGCCGGAGGCGTAGGACGACACCGCCCGAGCGCAAAAGAGCACCCCGGCGATGTCCAGAAGCTCCCGGGTGTTGAGCATGCCGCCCCTATCCGCACGGGCCAGCGCCGGCCGCACGTCTTTAAGGCCGGAGAAAGACGGACTGCCCTTTGTCTCCATCATTGTCTTGGCGCTGGTTGTCTCCGTCTGCCGCTCCCGGACCCGACCCATCTCCACAGCGGGCCGCAGGGCGCGGGCCAGGGCCCTGGCCCCGTCGGACGTGGCCTTTTCCGCCAGCAGTTCCAGCACCGCGGGCAGCTCGATGGTCTGTAATGATTTTTCGTAAAGGCTCATTTCACACTCTTCCAGTAATCGAGAGAATAAAAGCTCTTGTCCAGCTGATAGCGGGCGAAAAGCTCCGTGGCCCGGCCCAGCCGCTCCAGCGAATCGTCCGGTATGACGAAGGAAAACTCCTTTTTGGCCGGGGCGGACACGATGTGGCGCATGGCGGCCAGAGCCTCCCCATCCAGGGCCACGGACGCGCCCAAAGCACCCGGCGCGCACCCGGCGCAGTGGACCATGCCGGAACCGGGCGAGAACATGGGTCCGTCCGGCTCGGCTCTGCCGCACACGCCGCAGGCGGCCACCTCCGGCTGAAATCCTTCCAGGCACATGAGCCGCAGCTCAAACACCGCCTTCACCTGCTCCGGGCCGTAGACCCCCCGGCTCAGGGCGTACAGGGCGTTCAGCGCCAGCTGCAGCGCCGGGCCCGCCGGCTGTTCCTCCGGGCAGACCGTGTCCAAAAGCTCGGCGAAATAGGCCCCCAGCGCAAGCTGGGCGATGTCCTCCCGCAGACCCAGAAACTGCTCGATGGTGCCGCCCTCGTCCGCCGTCCACCTGCCCCGGTTGCCGAAAAGGGTGAACTCGCCGTAGCACAGCTCCTGGCTGGCCGCCGACATGCGGCTGCCCTTGCGCAGCGCGCCCCGGGCCTTCACCGTGAGCTTGCCCTGGTCCGCCGTCAGAAGCGTCAATATCCGGTCGGCCTCTTTATAGCGCGTCTGGCGCAGCACCAGCCCCTTTGTCGTCAAATACATCTTATGTACCGCGTCTCACCCCTGCGACCCGCTGTGCCGGTACATGAGCCAGCACAGGGGATCGCCCGTATCCTCAAACAACTCCCACAAAAGGTCATGTCTCATTCGGAATCACCCCATGGCCTTATTGTGCCACGGAGCATCCCATTTCATCACTGGTCGGTGAATCCAAAATTTCGCAGCAGCGCGTCCGAATCCCGCCAGTTCTCCTTCACCTTGACCCAGGTCTGCAAAAACACCTTCGCGCCCATGAAATCCTCGATGTCCCGGCGGGCCTCGGCGCCGATCTTCTTGAGCATGGCACCTTTTTTGCCGATGATGATGCCCTTGTGGCTCTGCTTTTCGCAATAAATCGTCACGTCCAGGTCGATGATGTCGCTGCCGTCGTCCCGCTCGGCAAATTTCGTCACCACCACGGCGGTGCCGTGGGGTATCTCCTGGTCCAGGTTCAAAAGCAGCTTCTCCCGCACGATCTCGGCGCATATCTGCTTTTCCGGCTGGTCCGATATCACGTCGTCCGGGAAAAGCGCCGGCCCCGGCTGGGCGAATTTGGAAAGTTCGTCCAACAGCTCCTCCACCCCGTCGCCGGTCTGGGCGCTGATGGGCACGATGGCGGCAAAATCATATTCCGCGCCATAGGCCGCCAGCACGGGCAGCAGCGCCGTCTTGTCTGCCAGCGTATCGGATTTGTTCACGGCCAGCACGGCGGGCACGCCGGTCTCCCTGATACGGGCGATGAGCTTTTTCTCGATGTCCCCCACCGTCGCCACCGGCTCGGCCATCAGCACCACCGCGTCCACGTCCGCCACGCTCTGGCGGACCACGTCGTCCATGTAATTGCCCAGCTTGGTCCGGGCCCGGTGAAACCCCGGCGTGTCCGCAAAGACGAACTGGGTGTTCTCCCGGCTGGTCACGGCCAGGATACGGGTACGGGTGGTCTGGGGCTTGGGAGAGACGATGGCGATCTTCTCCCCCACCAGGGCGTTGGTCAGCGTGGATTTGCCCACGTTGGGCCGGCCGCATATGGTGACCATAGCAGTTTTATCGATCATATTTCCTCCGTTTCCGTGTCCGGTTCCAGCTCGGCCATAATGGCCTTTTCCCGCGCACGCATTTGGCGTTTCATGGGCCCTTCGTCCACATGGTCGTAGCCCAGCAGATGCAGCACGCTGTGTACCGTGAGATAGCTGATCTCATGGTCCGCCCCGTGGCCAAACGCGGCGCCCTGCTTTTCCGCCTGAGACAAATTCAGCACCATGTCCCCCAGCATGACCCGGCCCGTTTCCGGGTCCTCATCCCCCATGGGGAAGCTCAGCACGTCCGTGGGCTCGTCCACGTCCCGAAATTGCTTATTGATGGCGTGGATGCCCTCGTCGTCGGTCAAAAGCACGGACAGCTCGCAGGGACCGGCCGCGTTCTCGGCCTTTAAGACCGCCAGGGCGGCGGTTTTGATGCGCTTGCGCAGCTCCGGGGTAGATCTCACACCGTTTTCACAGCGCAGGGACAAACGCAGCTTTTCCATCAGCGGCGGCCTCCGTTGTTTTTGTATTTGGGCTTGTACGTCTTCACGGGCTGTTCGTCCCTGGCGTGCTTTTCGTATGCCTCGATGATGCGCTGCACGATGACGTGCCGCACCACGTCCGCACCGGTCAGGCGGCATATGGCGATGTCCTCCACGCCGTCCAGCACCCGCATGGCCTCCTTGAGGCCGGACACCTTGTCCGCCGGCAGGTCGATCTGGGTCACGTCGCCGGTGATCACCGCCGTGGAGCCAAAGCCCAGGCGGGTCAGGAACATCTTCATCTGCTCCCGGCTGGTGTTCTGCGCCTCGTCCAGGATGATGAAGCTGTCGTCCAGCGTCCGGCCGCGCATATAGGCCAGAGGGGCCACTTCGATATCGCCCCGCTCCAGATACTTGTTGTACGTCTCCGCCCCCAGCATGTCGAACAGCGCGTCGTACAGCGGCCGCAGGTAGGGGTCCACCTTGCTCTGCAGATCGCCGGGCAGAAAGCCCAGCCGCTCCCCGGCCTCCACCGCCGGGCGGGTCAGCACGATCCGGTTGACCCGCTTTTCCCGGAACGCCGCCACCGCGCACGCCACAGCCAGATACGTCTTGCCCGTGCCGGCCGGGCCGATGCCCAATGTGACGGTGTTATTCTTTATGGCGTCCACATAAGTCTTCTGGCCGATAGTCTTGGGCTTGACCGGCCGGCCCTTGGCGGTGATGCAGATGACGCCCCGGGCCACGTCCCCAATCTTGTCCTCCTGCCCGGCCAGGACCATCTTGATGATATAGCGCACGTTCTGCGCGTCGATGGCCTCGCCGCGGGCCGCCAGGGACAAAAGCCCGTCGATGGCTTTCTCGGCGCGCATGACGTTCTCCGCGTCACCGGCGATCTTCAAATTCTCGTCCCGGTTGGTGATGGAAACGCCCAGTTCCGTCTCGATGATGCGCAGATTCTGGTCGAAGGAGCCGAACACGCTGATCACGTTCTCCATCCGGTCGATCTGCATGATCTTTTCTGTCATGTATCTCTATTCCTCTGTCTTAGGTATTTTTGCCTGTATCTCCGCCAGGTCCGCGTCCGTCAGCGGCGCTTCCCGGCCGATCTGCTCCCGGCACTCCGCCCGGAGGGTCACGGTCAGCGCGCCGTCATTTTCCGACGCGGAAAACACGCTGGACACGACCTCGCCATCCCGGCCTATGAGCGCTTCCAGGCGCTCCATCAGCTGATATTCCAGCGCCTCCCGGCCATCGGACGGCTCGGGCTTCGTCTCATAGGCGGTATACACCGTCTTTTCCAGCGTCACCGGCAGGGTGAACAGCCCCTCGCTGCGGGGGGTGTATGCCACTATGATTTTATCACATCCTGCGGGACAAATACTACTGCCTTTGTAAAAATTTATCCGCTTTTTTCCCAAAATCAGCGCCCAACGGGTGTGCTTTTCCCCGCTGGGCGTCTTGACGGCGGTCTCCACGGGGCGTTTGGCCGTCAGCTCGTACCAGGTCCGGGCCGTGACCGTGCCGATGGCCCTGCCCGGACCGATCACGCCGTCCCGGCCGGTCATATATCCGCCTATCAGGGTCTGGCCCGGCAGCACAGCCATATACTCGTCCGTCTCCGCCGTGCCGTGCAGGGCCTGCACATTCTCCACCAGTCCCGCCCTGGCCGCCACGATCTTGATGGGCGTGTACCGGTCAACTACCGGCAGGTGCTCCCACCGCTCCCGGACGATGACCTGGGCGTGACTGCCCCGCATGGTGACGGTCATCCACCGAAGCTTTGGCACCCGCAGAAGGACGCTGTTTCGTATCTGGTCCTGGGAAAAACCGGGCCAGTATGCCCCGATGTCCACGCCGCAGGCCTGCAGCGCCTGACGTATGACGCCCTCCGGGACCGTCTCGTTGCCGGATATCTCGATGTCCCAGACGAAGGCGCTGCCCACGTACAAAAGGGCCGCGATCATGCCGATGCAGGCCAAAAGCATATACCGGTGGCGGACCTTGTGAAAGGCCGCGGGCAGGCCGTGACGGGCCAGGATGACCCCCTCGCAGCCGTTGGCCGCCGCCAGGGGCCGGATGAGCCGGGCGGCGCTCTGGGGCACCTGGACCGTGAGCTTATAGTCTCTGGGCGGCGTGGCCCCCCAGAAGGTGATGCCCCGCTCCGCCAGGGCCCGCAGCATTCTCTCCGGCTCCGCGCCGGTTATCTCCGCCGTGACCCAGCCTGTGATGTACCGCGCCCAGCTCATTCCAGCTCCACCGCCCACAGCCGGCCCGACACCACCAGCGCGTGCCGGTCCATGGTCACCAGGGCCAGCCCCTCGCCCTTTATCAGGATACGGCAGCCCGGCCCCGCCGCCGCGATACGGTCCCCGGCATATTCCAAAAGCCCCCGGTGGCCCTCCACCAGCACCCGCGTGCCCCCGGAGATCACGATCCGTGGCGCATTGGACGCCGATTCCTCCGGCAGGTCCAGCCGGGTCATCATCCTCTGTGTCAGAGACATTTTGTCCGTCAAGCTTCATCACCCGGGAGATTTTATGCGGACCCGGTTCAAAAAAGGACAGCGCCCACATATGCTTTGAGCATGAAAAAACATCTTCCCGTACTGGCCGTGCTGGCCCTTTTCACCCTGCTGGTGCTCTTCTCCGGCCCCGCGGCCCAGGGCGCCCGGGAGGGCCTCGCCGTGTGCGCGGCCACGCTGGCGCCGTCGCTGCTGCCCTTTTTCGCGCTGGCCAATTTACTGTCCGCGCTGGGACTGCCCGACCTGCTGGGCGGGCTGTTCGGCGGGGCGATGCAGCGGCTTTTCCGCGTTTCCCCCGACGGGGCGCAGGCGTTCTTTCTGGGCCTGTCCGGCGGCTATCCCCTGGGCGCGTCGGTGGCGGCGGACCTTTACCGTTCCGGACGGGTGGATAAGCCGACGGCGGAGCGGCTGGCTGCCTTCTGCAACAACTCCGGCCCCGCCTTCATCATCGGCGCGGCCGGGGGCGTGTTCCAAAGCGTCCGAGCGGGACTGCTGCTGTACGCCACCCACGCGCTGGCCGCCGTCACCGTGGGGGTGCTCTTCCGGGACAGACATGCCAAATCGGCCCCGGCCAGCGCCGGTCCGAGCAAAGCCGTCCCGCCCTTCGGTCAGACGTTGACCAGCGCCGTGGCGAAGGCCATCAGCTCCACGGTCACCGTATGCGGCTATGTGGTCCTGTTCGGGGCGTTGCTGGGGATATTGGAGCCGTACATGACCCTGCCGCCTCTGGCGAACGCGCTGGTGTGCGGCTTTCTGGAGCTGGGCAGCGGCGTGGCCGCGATGGCGGGTCAGGCCCCGGGGCCGGCGTCCCTGGCGGTCACGGCGCTCATCATCGGCTGGGGCGGCGTTTCCGTCCACTGCCAGACCATGGGCGTGCTGGCCGACACGGACATAAGCTGCGCCCGGCACCTTGCGGGCCGGGCGCTGTGCGGTCTGTTCGCCGCTGTCTATACGTTTTTGGGGGCGCTGTTCTTATTCTGACGCCTCATAGGGATATCCGATGGAGACGCCCTCCGTCTCGAAATACTCCTGCCCCATCAGCTTTTTCAGGTCCGCCACGCCGTTCACCACCGCGTCATAGGTCTCCTGGGGGATGTCGTCGGCGTCGTAATAGTCCATGACCTGCTGGGCGTCCAGGAGCCGGTAACGTCCCCCGGCCTCGCCGCCGGCGGCGTTGCTCATGAACAGCGGGCAGGCCTTCACGCCGCTGATCCACACCTCGCCGTCGTCCGTGTCCCGGCTGACCTCGATCTGGGCCACGGCGGAGATATTGGTGTAGTTATCCGTGAAGCAGCTCATCAGGTTGGACAGGCTGTAGCACACCACGCAGTTGGCGTTGCCGTCGGGCCGGGCCACGGTGCGCACTTCGATAGGCTGGGGCGATTTCACGCCGCCGCCGATCAGGATGTCCACGCCGCTTTTCAGCAGGTGGTCCGCCACTTCGGTCTGGTTGCTCCGGGGTTCGGTATAGTACTGGGTGTTGTTCCACCAGTAGGCAAAGCACACCACGATGTCTGCACCAGCCTCCCGCATGGCGGCGATGTCGGCGTCGATCTTCGTATAGTCCACGTCCTCCATGCCCGTCATATAGTCCGTGGTCAGCAGGTCCAGGCACCAGCTGTTGTCCGCGATGGACACAGGCTGGCTGTCGCCGGTGCTGGTGGCGGTGCTGTAGGCGTAGCTCAAAAAGCCCACCTTGACGCCCTGCACGTCGGCCATGAGCAGGGAGCGGTTGGGACTGTCATAAGCGCCCAGCACGCCCAGCTTCGCCCCGCGCAGCAGGTTCACCGTCTCCACCAGGCCGTCCAGCCCCCGGTCCAGAATGTGGTCCGAGGCGGCGTTTACCAGGTCGAAGCCCGCGCCTCTCAGCGCGTCCGCCACGGCCCCCGGCATGGTGTAGGCGTCATAGCCGCCGTTATTGGTCAGGGAGCTCACCAGCGTACAGGCGGCCAGATCCGCTTCCTCCACCGAGGCGCGCACGCCCTCCAGCTCGTCCGTGAAGTCGTATGTGTCTATCCCGTCGTCGCCGGTCCGCAGGGCGTCCGTGGTCAGGCCCGCCTGCCCCACCAGATCTCCGGCAAAGGCAAGCTGGATCGTCTCCGCGTCCCGGAAGGGCACCGGCGTGGCCATGGGCTCGCCGGTGGGCTCGGGCGTGGACGTGGCCGACGCCTGGGCCAGGGCCGCCGCGATGTCCTGCTGCTGCTGCTTGTTGGCCCGGAAGTTGAAGAAGATCAAAAATCCCAGCCCCACCGCCAGAAACACCAGCAGCACATACATAAAACCAGTGGAAAAACCGTTCTTTTTCACACGCGCACCTCTTTTGCTTACAACTTTATGCCGGACTTTTTAAAGAATGTGAAAACGTTCGTGTTACGCAAGGGGGAGCTCGAGGGGGACGGGAGTCCCGCCTCGAATGGGATCTGACGCCCCGCGCTTGCGCGGCGAGCGGAGCGAGGACTTTTGTACCGCAAGCGGTACAAAAGTACCGGCGTCATTAAGACGCGAAGCGTCTTAATATCGCGCAGACTTCCGCCCGTGTGGCCGACGCGCCGGGACGGACAGAGCCGTCCGTGTAGCCCTTGATGAGCCCCGCGTTCACCGCCCAGGCCATAGAGCTCAGGGCGTAGCTGTGGACGGACCCGGCGTCGGTGAACGCGCTCAGGTCCCCCGACACGGCGGGCGAGCCCTTGAACCGGTACAGCATGGTCACCAGGTCCTCCCTGGTGATATTGCCCTCCGGGGAGAAGGTCGTCTTGCCCGTGCCGCTGACCACGCCCGTGGCGTAGGCCCAGTTGACGGCGTCCTTATAGTAATCCTGCCGCAGGTCGGTGAACCCCGCGCTGGCCGTCACCTTCGGCTCGCCCTGGAGCCGGTAGATCATGGTGATCACCTGGCCTCGGGTGGCCGTGTCCTGGGGCGAGAATTTGCTGTTGCCCGTGCCCCCGGCCACGCCCTGGGCGCTGGCCCACTGCACGTCCGCGTAAAACCAGTCGGTGCTTTTCACGTCGGCATAGGCCGCCGGCTTGGCCGTCGCCGTGGGTTTGGGTGTCGGCGTCGCGGTGGGCGTCGGCGTCGGCGTCGCGCTGGGCTTTGGCGTCGGCGTGGCGCTGGTCGCCCATCCGCCCGCAGCGGGGGGATCATCGGAGCCGTAAGGGTCGAACCAGATATCCAGGTCCACCGTGGTGGGGATGCCGCTCACGGCGCCAAGGCCGAACTGCCAGTATTCATAAGCGCCGGAATAGGTGGTCTGCTCCGTCCAATGGGCCAGCCATATGCGCCCAAGCTGGTCGGCGTACAGATCGTCGCCCAGCATGGACAGATTCGTATACACCATGCTCTGGTACCCGGCCGCGTTTATCTCCTGGCAGAAGGCGTTGCAGATGTCTGTTTTTTTCTGCCGGTCCAGCTCCTCCAGCTTCAGCCGCCGGGACTCCACGGAGGGCACTTCCTCATAGTCGAACACCAGCGGCAGGTCGATACGGTAATTTCTCGCGATGGCGACCAGATATTGGGCTTCCTCCCGCGCTTCCTCCGTGGTGGTCGCCTGGGAGAAGAAATAAAGCCCCACCTGGATACCGGCGGCCTGGGCCTTTTTGATGTTCTGGTCGTAAAACGCGTCCTTGGCCAGCGCGCCCTCCCGGGTGCCTCGATAGCCCGCCCGGACAAAGACGAACTCGATGCCGTCCGCGGCGGCCTTCGTCCAGTCTATGTTATAGGACGCCTTGTTCGTCACCTGGTACTCGGACACGTCCACGCCCTTGCGCAAAGCCTCGTTGCCCCGCAGCGCACGGGGCTTCGCGTCGGCGAACGCGGCCGGGATGGACGCGATGGTGGCGGGAGCGCCGCCGCCGTATTTCCAGAAAAGCGGGTCATCTGAGACAAGCTCCTCTTCCTCCGGTTCCTCCGCCGGCGGCTCGGTGGCCTCCGGCTCCGGCGGCACGGGCGTCGTCGTCTCAACAGGGACTTCCGGCACGATGGGCGCTTCCGTCTCCGCCGGGACCTCCGGCGCCACGGGCACTTCCGGCACAAGGGGCTCATCCGGCTCGACCGGCGTTTCCGGTTCGACCGGGACCTCCGGTTCGACCGGCGCCGCCTCCACCGCCTCCGCCGGGGTCGGCGCCTCGGCGGCGAACGCGTCCACGCCCACCCCGCCGACCAGCAGCGCCGCCAGCGTCAGGACCGCCACAGCCTTATGGAACTTTCCAGAACGAACGCTCATTTTGTAACCTCGGAGTAATGTTAGTAACAAAAATTACATGTATTGTAACACTTTTTCCCCCACAACACAACCCCTTTTTCTCGAAAAAAGCCGTTTTTCTCCCCACAAAGAGAAAAAACGACGCAAAATTTGCCTCTATTGTGTTACAATGGGCCCATGGAAACGGAACTGCGAAAAAACGATATCCTGACCGGCGAGATCACCGGCTTCACCTCTCAGGGATTCGGCGTGTGCCGCCTGGGCGGCCGGGCGGTGTTCGTGCCAAGGGCGCTGCCGGGTGAGCTTTGGCGGGTGCGCATCGTAAAGGTGACGCGCACGGCCGTCTGGGGTCGGGGCGAAGAGCTGCTGACCGCCTCGCCCATGCGCCGGGAGCCGGCCTGTCCCGTCTTTGGCCGGTGCGGCGGCTGCGCCGTCATGCACATGGACTATCAGATGGAGCTGGACTTTAAGCTTGGCCGGGTCAACGACGCCCTGCGGCGCATCGGCGGGCTGGACATGCAAGCGGAGCGGATCATTGGCGCGAAAGCCCAGGAAGGCTACCGCAACAAGGCCATCTACAGCTTTGCTCCCGGACCCGTCTGCGGCTTTTACGGCCCCCGGAGCCACCGGGTGGTCGAGACGGACCGGTGCCTGCTCCAGCCGGAGGCATTCGACCAGGCCGCCAAAGCGCTGCTGGACTGGATGAAACAGACCAACACGCCCGCCTATGACGAGGCCACGGGCGAGGGCCTGGTGCGCCATCTATACCTGCGCAGGACATCGACCCACTTCGCCGCCTGCATCGTAGTGGCGGGCAATGTGGACGTTAGCGCGGCGGAAGCACTGCGCAGAGCCTGTCCGGAGCTGACAGGCGTGCTGGTGTGCGTCAACCAGGCCCCCGGCAACGTGGTGCTGGACGGGCCGGTCCACGTTCTCTGGGGCAGCGGCACGGTCAGCGAGACCGTCTGCGGCGCGGCTCTCACCCTGTCTCCCCTGGCCTTCTTCCAGATAAACACCGCCCAGACGGAGGCGCTGTACGGACTGGTCAGAGAATATGCCCGGCCCGCCGGAAAAACCGTGCTGGACCTCTACTGCGGCGCGGGTTCCATCGGCCTTGCCGCCGCACGGGACGCCGCCGCGCTCATCGGCAGCGACATCGTCCCCGCCGCCATCGAAAACGCCCGGGCCAACGCCGCCCAAAACGGCGTGACAAACGCCCGGTATATCTGCGGCGACGCGAAGGACGTGGCCGAGCGCCTAGCCCGGGAGGGGCTGCGCCCGGACGTGATCGTCGCCGACCCGCCCCGCAAGGGCATGGACGAGGCCGTTTTGCGCGCCATAGCGGACATGGGGCCGGACACGCTGGTGTACGTCTCCTGCGACCCCGGCACCCTGGCCCGGGACCTGAAGCGCCTGGACGAGCTTGGCTACAAGGCCCGGCACGCCACCGCCGTGGACATGTTCCCAAGAACACACCATGTCGAGACGTGTGTGGCGTTGTCCAAACTTAAGGTTGAACACCACATCGAAGTCGATCTGGACCTGGACGAGCTGGATCTTACATCTGCGGAGACGAAAGCCAGCTACCGGGAGATAAAGGAGTATGTTCAGGAGCACTTCGGCCTGAGCGTCAGCAACCTCTATATCGCCCAGGTCAAGCGCAAGTATGGCATCATCGAGCGAGACAATTACAATCTCCCCAAGTCGGACGACGCCAAGCAACCTCAGTGTCCACCGGAGAAAGAAAAGGCGATCGTTGAGGCGTTGAAGTACTTTAGGATGATTCTGGAAGTTTCTAAATGAAAACACTCGTTGTTCCGCCAGAAGATGTAGAACTAATGGATACATCTAACTACAAAGAGGAACTTACGCAGTACTTCGGTCAGGTGCCAAAGGTAGCTAAACCCCTTTTGCAAAAAGCAAAGTCTGGCCTCGCTAGAATTGAGGAAGCATTGTACACTGCACCCGCCTTCATTAATGCGGTAAAATCTGTTATCCCCGACGTGGTTTTACAGGCCGTTCTGACTGATGAGCAGAAGCAACAGATTGCAAAAGGTGCCTTGAAATTGATGACCAAAAAAGACGGGACCCTCTTGGCAACTCTTACCAACCCCAAAACTGGGAAAATTGTTGCGAAAATTCCTCTTAAGTCTGTGCAGCTTGCTCCGGAGTTGACTCAGGCCATGACAAGCTTTTCCATGCAGATGCAGATGGCCCAGATCGCTGAACAGATCCAGGCTGTTCAGGTCGCTGTAGAAGAAGTACGCATGGGACAGGAATATGATCGTTTGGCAACTGCATATAGCTGCCAGCAAAAACTGCTGCAAGCAATGGAGATCAAAAATCCGGAGCTTAAGGCGATGGCACTTATACAGCTTACAGCGTCAGCCGAAGAAAGCAGAAATCTTCTGATGCTGAGTCAGAGAACTAACGTTGAATTCATTAAAATGCAGCCGGAAAACTTCTTTCAAAAGATACTGTCTGGGACAACACCTGAAAAGATCAATGGCAGAATGAGCGAAATACGCGAGAGCTTGTGTGCTGTCAATATGGTCTCTCTAGCAGAGGCTATGGCTTATCAGGAACTCGGCGAGGATGAAGCGGCAAGGAAAAGCCTTACATACTATGCTGACTTTATTAACAAAACATATATCTCTGTTCCGGGATTGGTTCAAAGGTTGGACATGATAGACCCCGCTCCAGAAAACTACTGGTCAAAGACTCTTCCCGGCATCAGTAAAAGAATAAATGCACTTCCAGGCACTGCGGATACAAAACTCTTGGAATCCCAAAATACGGGAGGAAAAAGAAATGAAGGATAAATCTAATCTAAGAGTTTGTAAAAAATGCCAGAAACCCCTACCAGAAGGCTATAAGCATAAGTACTGTGAGGCTTGCCGGAATCAACATGCGCAGACGGCAAAGAATGTACTCAAAGGAATCGGAGCAGGTGTGGCAACGGCCGCAAGCGTTGTGGTAGTGGTGGTTACCGGAGGTAGAATCAATCCGAAGAAGTGATATATCAGGCATGACTATGGACTTATATGATTTATTAAATGAAATTATATCTCCGCATGATAGGAGGCTTTCAAGTCAGTCCTTCTCAGAAGATAAGCAAAACCTGTTAGGTAATAGCAAAGATAAAGAATTATTTGTATTATTACAAAATATAGCCTCAATGGGAACAAAATATGAGAACGGAGAAATCAGGTTCTTGCCAATGTTCCAGTTAGCCGACGGGAGAAGGACTTTTTCAATTGAAGACTTGACAGATAATGACTATCAACTATTGCATTCCCTCAATATAAGCAAATTGCCTCTTTTATTAAGAGCGAGAATTGCTGAAATCCTATGGTACAAAGAACACGATTACAAAATGGCCCTTATCGCAAGTGCAAGCAACTTTGCTTTATATCACGCTTTATTTGATTCAGAGCATTGGAGCACATGTTATCGATATTTGGAACAGTCTGTAACTTTGGCAGTCAAGGTAAATGCACCTGATTATTCTGCATACCTTCAAGCAGTTTATGATGATATTATTAAGCTGAACGGAAAAGATACGTCCTATTTGAGCATTTCCCTGATAGACCTGCTGCTGACTAATAAGGTTTTGACTGACTTTGACCCCATACTAACAATCGTTGACAAGATTATTTCATCCTCTATAAACATGAATAGAACCATCCGTGCCTACAATTTGAAAGCTGCCATATACACTAGGCAAGGCAAGCAGGACTCGGCCACGGAGAGCCGCATAAGGCTTGCTAATTTCCTCGAAAGCACAGCCTTATCTGAACCGCGCGACAATATACCGGCGCTGTTCAATGCGCAGAATTATCTTCAGCAAGCTATACAATTATTCCGCAGTAATGGTGCCCCTGAAGATGGAATAAGAGCACATAAGGAGCTACTCGAAATTCAGAAGATAATCCCACAATATATGATCCCACTTTCAGTTAGCAAAGATGTAACAAAAGAATACAACGAAATTCGATCCCTTTTCAATGGCCTTTCCTTTAAAGAACACATTGCAATGATGACTGAGATTACACCGCTATTCAAAACTGCGGACCTAAAGAAAGAGGTAATAGAAGAGGCATCATCTTCACTGAGTATGCTGTATTCTGAAAGTATAATCTCTGCGAACGGGCAAACTCTCCTGGTGATTCCCCCGATTGATATCAAAGACCCAGAAGCCGACAATAGTGCATTGGAACAACATATGCATCGTTTGGCCTCAGAGAAGGAAGAAATATACGGTGGTGTACTAAAATGGGCCGAAAATATATTAAAAGAGACTTTTAGCTTTTCCAGAGATGACTTCAATTTTCTAGTTGTAAATAACCCCATCATCCCCAAGGGCAGAGAAAACATTATTAAGTCCGGCATATACTATGGAGCAATCGGAGAATTATTTGTGGCCCTTCATATCTTAGCCCCTCAAATTGAAAATCTTTTCAGATATATTGTGAAATCTCTGGCGCAATTACAACTACAATCAATAACAAAAACACGTCTGACGCTAAACTATTGTCTTCTGTATTTGACACGCCGGAATTAATAGACTGCTATAATACCGATATTCTATTTCTATTTAAGGGACTGTTAAACGAGAAAGCCGGAGCGAATATTCGAAACAATATCGCTCACGGCTTAATGAGTGAAGCAACCGGCAACAGCGGAGTAGCACATTTCTTCTTCTGGTGGGTAGTAAAGCTACTCTCATTTACATCATTTGAATGCCAAAAAATACTAGTTAGTGATAAAATTCTAAACAGAGTGAATCAAATCTAATTGGAGTCAGCGACCATTCAGTGCATATGTTGTATTATATTAACGACCGCCTCAACACTCGCGGCTCCAAATAATTCTTTAGCCAGCATTTCCTGTTGCCTAGGGGATAGCATTCTAAAGGACTGTAAGGCGGTAATTAAATCCTGTTTTTGCTTTTTCATACGGGTCAACAGGTTCTACTCCAAACGTAGGTCTATACTGGTTCATATCGTTTCACCTCATTTCAACCGTTCACACAATAAAGCCCGTTTTCCGGCTTCGCCACAAACTATCTCTGTTTAGTAGCATCTTGTCCATCCTGTCACAGTTCCCGCATAACCTCCATAAACTGATCCATCGTATAAGCTCCATCGATGCCAAATTCCCGGTTCTTGAACACCATGAAATAGCGGTAGTTATCGCCCGCTTTCATTTGCCACCAACGTCC
>CANQJZ010000018.1 GCA_947624385.1 uncultured Oscillospiraceae bacterium | reverse complement strand
ATGCCCGGCGTGGACGGGAACTACACCACCCTGACCATCGCCTGCAAAAATGACCACAGCCACACCCAGACCGTCTACCCCACGTTGGAAAAGATCAGCGCCACGCCCGCCACCTGTACCTCCGAGGGCAGCGAGACGTACCGCATGCGCTACGAGTTCGAGGGCAAGAGCTACGTCCTGGCCGACACCGAGACCTACACGCTGCCCAAGCTGCCCCACACCTGGGGCGAGTGGAAACAGGTGGGCACGACCCTGGAGCGCGAGTGTACCGTGTGCCACGAAAAGGACCATTCGGACCATGCGCATACGTTTGTCCTCCCCAACGAGGCGCAGTGGAACATCGTGAACGACAAGGTCGTGAGCGTGTCCGTGCCTGTGACATGCTCGGCGTGCGACCTGAGCGCCACGCTGACCTATTCGGGCGAGCGGATCAAGTCCAACACCGTCACGAAAGCCACCTGCACCACGGACGGCTGGACGGCCTGGTCGGTGACCGTGGAGCTGGACGGGAAGACGAGAACCTATACGCAGCAGACCGTTGACCCGGCACAGGGCCATGTTTGGGACGTGGACGAGGATGATGTTGTCTGGGCCGAGGATTACAGTGCGGCCACCTTCACTTTCCGCTGCATTTCCTGTGACGAGACGGCCGTGTCCCGCGTTGCCAGCACCGTTCTGGACAGCACCCCCGCCACATGCGAACAAAAGGGCTACGCCATCTACAGCGCCTCCACGGAGTATGGCAGCACCACGGTGTCGTCTTCCGTGAGCGCGGAGATACCGGCTCTGGGCCACGCCTGGGACGCGGAGGGCGATACGTACCCCCTGCAGGCCGGCATAGACGGCGATTTCGTCACCCTGACCATCACCTGCAAGAACGACACCGCCCACACCCGGAAGGTGTACGCCGAGCTGGGCATGGTGAAGAACGAACCGGCCACCTGTACGGAGAGCGGCGTGACCGGGTACAAGATGGAGTATGAGCTGGACGGGCAGACCTACGCCATCGGCGAGGAAGAGGACTACGAGATCCCCGCCATGGGCCATCGGTACACCACGGCCCACGTCTGCGCCGTGTGCGGCGCGAAAGAGCCCACCGTGTCGCCCAACGTGACCTGCGCCCGGGATGAGGCACATACACAGACCCTGACGGCCCAGGTGACAAAGACGGGCACAGCGGCAACCTGCGAGAGCGGCGGTCAGCTCCTTTACACGGCCACGGCCCAGCTGCCGGACGGCGCGGCGGTAAAGGCGGAAAAGACGCAGAGCGTGGAACCTCTGGGCCACGCCTGGGCCTTCACGGAGGACGACGCGAACCCGCCCAAACTGGAGCGTGTGGACGGCGTGCTCACGGCGACGCTGACCTGCCGGCATGACTCCACCCACACCATGACCGTGCCCGCCCAGGAGACCTTTGTGGCCCACGTGCAGGCGGCCACCGGCGTGGCGGACGGCGGCGATCTGTACCGCATATCCGTGACGGTGGACGGCAAGACATACGTGCTGGCCGAGGAACTGCGCGCCATCCCCGCGACAGCGCCCACGGTGACCGTGGCGAACACGGCGGACGGCATAAAGCTGACCTGGACGCAGGTCGCCGGCGCGGACACCTATCGTGTTTACTACAGAGAGCACGGCGGCGCGTGGCGCGCCATAGGCCACAACGCCAACCTGGCCTACACCTGGAAGTGGGGCAAGGACGGCACAAAATACGAGTTCACCGTCCGCGGCTGCGCGGTCAGCGGCCAGACGAAGACGCTGCTGCCCGGTAAGTACAACACCAGCGCGACGATCCAGTTCGTGAAGGCTCCCGCCGTGACGGTGAAGGCCGTGCAGGGCGGCATAAAGCTGACCTGGACGAAGGTCGAAGAAGCGGATACCTACCGGGTCTACTACCGTGAGCACGGCGGCGCGTGGCACGCCATAGGCCACACGGCGAACCTGACCTACACCTGGAAGCACGGCGTGGCCGGCCGGACCTACCAGTTCACGGTCCGCCCCTGCACCGTGACCGGCGCCACCAAAACTCTGTTGGGCAGCGGCTACAACACAAGCAAAGCCGTTAAATTTATTGAGTGAGCCACAAATACCAAAGCAGACAGCGGATGGCGCGTTTCGCGCCATCCGCTGTCTTTCGTTTTCACGGTCCCGCTGCGCTCACTCCACTTCCAGCTTATCCGCGTGCAGGTCCAGGTAAAACACGCTGCCCTTCCCCGGCTCCGACTCGGCCCAGAGCCGGTGGCCCAGCTTTTCCGCCGACCGGCGGCACAGATAAAGCCCCAGCCCCGTGGCGGACTTGTCCGTGCGGCCATTATAGCCCGTGAAGCCCTTTTCAAAAATGCGCGGCAGGTCAGAGCTGGCGATGCCGATACCCGTATCCGCCACGGACAGCACCAGCTCCGGACTGACGGCGATGGTCACGCCCCCGGCGGGGGTGTACTTGACCGCGTTGTCCAAAAGCTGCTCCAGGATGAACGACAGCCACTTCTCATCCGTCAACACCCGGGCCTCCGTGCCCTCATAGCGCAGATAGAGCTTTTTGCGCACGAACTGGGGCGCGTATTTGCGCACCGCCTGGCGAATGAGGCCGTCCAGCGCCACGGACCGGATGACCAGGTCCCCGGCGCCCTCGTCCAGCCGCAGATAGGTCAGCGCCATTTGCGCGTACTGCCGGATACGAAACAGCTCCGCCTCCATGGCCCGGTGCTCCGGGGTATCCTCCCCCTGCAGCGTCATTTGCAGCACGGCGATAGGCGTCTTGATCTGGTGGACCCACGCGGCGTACCAGTCCAGGTGCTCCTGCCTTGTCCGGGCCGTATCGGTGGCAAGAGCCCCATACGCGGCCTTCATCCTCTCAGCCATGGCCCGGAAATCCGCCTCTGCCGGGGTATCCGCCTCGGGCAGCGGCTCCGTCAGGACCAGAATATTTTCCAGCGCCGCAAGCCGTTTTTCATGCTCCCGCCGGAACCGGACATATCCCGCCGTCAGCAGCCCCAGCCCCGCCAGGGCACACAGCCCCGCAGCGTAAAAAACCGCCTCCGTGGGCGCTCTGTACAGACTCAGCACCAGCGCGAAGATGGCCGTGAACAGCGCCAGCACGCCCGCGCCCCGCCGGTGGGACCAGATATAGGTCCCAAACAGGTGCCTCTCCCGTCGCATGCGCTCACCCCACGATGTAGCCGGAGCCCACCCGCGTGGCGATAAAGTCCCGCAGCCCGGCATCCTCCAGCTTGCGCCGCAGGCGCGTCACGTTCACGGTCAGGGTATTTTCCTCCACGTAGGCGTCCATTTGCCACAGCCGGGTCATGAGCGTGTCCCGGCTGACCACCTTGCCCTTGTTTTCCAGCAGGGTCTGCAAAATGCGAAACTCGTTTTTTGTCAGCTCCACCCGCTTGCCATCATAGCTCAGGCTGGCGTCGTTCAGGTTCAGCACCGCGCCGTTATGCTCCAGCACGGGTATCTTCCCGCCCATGTCGTAGGCCCTGCGCAGCACCGCCTGGAGCTTGGCCGTCATCACCTGCAGGTCCACGGGCTTGGGCAGAAAATCGTCCCCGCCCATGGTCATGGCCATGACGATGTTCATGTTGTCCGACGCGGAGGATATGAACACCACCGGTACGCTGGACACCCGCCGTATCTCACTGCACCAGTGATACCCAACACGATGCGGCAAATTTATGTCCAGCAAAACGAGGTGCGGGTCGTATTCCAGGAACTCCTCCAGCACCCGCCGGAAGTCTTTTGCGAGCCTCACCTCATGGCCCCAGCTCTCGATCTGCCGGCCCATGATCTCTGCCAGCGCCCGGTCGTCCTCTACAATGAATATTTTATAAATCAGCGCCACCTCCCCTCCGGGGATATTTTACCCCCGCCCTGGTCCCCCGTCAACGAGAAACGCCCGCAGACCAGGCTCTGGACGGTCTGCACAAAAAAATTTCCAAAAAAATGACCCAAAACGGGCCAAATGCCAAAAATTTTACTTGACATTGCCCCTTTTAGGGGCTATAATGAGGTCAAGCTCAAGGGAGCGAGGATAAAACAGGAAAGCGACAGTGAAAGCCGGTCGGAAGCGGGGAAATCCCAGGGATGGCGGCGGGCGGTAACGGCGAGCACGAACGGCAACCTTCCTCCCAAGAGCCTACAAAAAGGAGGACTTCAAAAATGAAAGAGCTTCGGAACATCATCGACACCTGGAACATGATTGAGCGGTACGGCATAGAGAGCTGGACAACAACGGACCACGACACGGTTGAGATTAGCGACACGGACTACCAGAGAATCCTCGACGGCAGCACCAATAAGAACTACATCAAGAATCTTCTCGCGGGAAACGGCAGCTTCTGCACCCACGGTTACACACGATAAGGAGGACTTCAAAATTAGGGGTAAAAATTTTACCCTTCTGGGACCCGAAAGGGGGCTAAAATGTTTCACATGAAACAATCTCAGCCCCAAAACGCGGCAACAAGCTGCCCTACCGGCCGCACGGGGAGAAAGGAGAACGCTATGACGATGCTTGATGTTTTCGAGGAGGTCCGCAAGACACTCCCGTTCGAGCTGGAGGTCCTCAACGTCAAGGAGGACAACAGCAAGTACCACCTGACCGTCCGCTACGAGGGGGTCTCCACCAAGGTCGAGCTCCGCAAGACGGTGACGCCGGGGGCGCAGGAGGAATACTGCTGGTACGCCATCGCCACGGCCATGAGCAGCATCCACCTCGACCGCGGGGACATGGCCCGGACCCGCCTCTGGCTCGACGCCCTTCACGACCGGAGCGTCATCTACCCGGGCAACTTCTAACTGGAGGCAGCAGAGATGATACAGCTCAAGACGCGGGGCCTTGACGGCTCCGAGAGGGTCCGCACCGCGGGCCCGGACATGACCCTGGATGACATCGAGGGCCTCGCAGAGGCAGAGTTCTACGCGGGCCTGGTGGCCTACGCGGCCGTCCTGGTGGACGGGGAAATCTACACCGAATTGGAGGAGTGAATATGGGAATCAGGTATTACAGCACGCAGCGTCCGCCCGCGCCGGGGGCCTACCCCCGGCCGGCGGAGAACAAGGTCCTGGAGGTCAAGGGCTTCTGCAGCAGGGTCTACACCAGAGCGATAGACCGGCCCGCCTGGGGCTACGTCGAGTACGAGAAGCCCCTCTCCCCCTCTGACATCAGCTCCTACGAGCTGGTTCCCGGAGAGCTCACCTGCACCGTGCTCCGCCCTCTCACCGATGAAGAGGCTGACCTCTTTGAGACCGGCCCCATGTATCAGGTCCGTTTTTCCGACGGCACCGAGACAAGCACGTTCATTGACGAGCTGACCCTCGCCTCTGAAATGAAAGGAGATGAACAGCAGTGAAGAGCCTCGCCTCTCTCAATCCCAAGCTCATTTACTACCACGCCTCCGGCGATCTCCCGGAGACGGTTGAAATGGAGCTCCGGGACGCCTCCGGGCGCTACGTCACCACCGCCGTCATGCAGGCGCAGCTCCTCTTGTCCGATGTCCGCGTCTTTCCCTGCGGGGATGGCGATGACGTGAAGCTGGACCCGCTCCAGTACATAGCCGTCCTCGACTTCCTGGAGAAGTCCCGCGAGAGGCTCCGCTCCAAGGAGACGGTCAAGACCCTCTCCGGCTGGAGGAGCTCCGGCCTCAACTTCGAGGACTACTTCTCCCCCGGCGACAAGGTGACGGGGGACGTGGTGGACGATCTTGTGAACGCTCTCCCGCCCACCCTGCTTTGGTCCTCTTGCACACAGATTGGCGAGCCGTTCAGCCATGAGAACAACGGCACCGGGCAATACCTCCCGACCTATGTGACGTTCAGCCGAATCCCGGAGGAAGATGGCCTTTGGAAATTCTGCGGGTACTGCTTCAAGAGCATCACCCGCAATGCGGTGGAGCACCCCTCCCGCCTGGAGCTCCGGGCGATGGATGCCAGAAAGGAGATTGGGATATGAAAACTCTGTACTTCGAGGGTGCCGGCTGGAGCGGCGCCGACATCAGCCGGGCGACGGTGGGTAACTGTCGCATCCGCGCCGCCTTTCACTTGGACGACGGCTCCCCCATCTATCTGGAGCTCCACGGCTCCGAGAGGACCAAGCACTGCTCCGAGGAGCTCTATAAGTGGAAGTACACGGGCTTCATCGTGGCCGCTTTCCGCATCACCGACGATGATGACAACGACGACGAGAACCGCCATTCCCTCTTGGGAAGTGACCTCTACGATAAGGTCCCGCGCTCCCGGACCTTTGAATGGACCGAGCGCGGCATCCTGCAGGTGGTGAACGGCTACGGCGCGAGCTTTGACGCCATAAAGGTCCTCCCCGATCTTGGCGGCTACCGGGTCTTTAAGAGCGCCCGCCAGGGCCTAAAAAAGGGGACGGACTGTTACTACTACGGCGACGAGTTTAACTTCGACCCGGAGGCCGTCTCCCGGCGCGAGGAGGTCAAGCGGCATTTCGAGGAGCTGGAGCGGCGTGAGCTGGCCGCTGACCGCGAGCTCCCCTCCTCCGCCCGGACGCTCCCCCACTCTCTTGGCACCGTGGATTACCCCACCCTGCAGGTATGGGTCGATGAAAATGACCCCGGCCTGCTCCACCTGCTCCGGCACTTCATCGGGCGTAACCGCCACTGGACCGTCCGCACGGATGCGGGCGACCGCCTGGCTGATTGGGTCTCCTCCCTTACCGAGACCCCTCTTGGCCGGTACGGGTGCTGAAAGGGGTCCGCTATGATCTACAAAGCGTTGTACGAGATGAACGAGAACGATGACGCCCTGCATATCGGTATCTCCGACGTGCAGGTTGCCGAGGAGGAGCTGGCCCCCTTGCTGGCCTCCCTCTCCAAGGACCTCCGGGACCGGGCCGACGCCATCATCGGCAAGCTGGCCCGCGCCTATGAGCTCCAGGGCTTTCTTTTCGGCGGGGCCGTGGCCGGGGCCGCCTGGAACAGGAGGACGCGCCCTCTCACCGGCCAGACCTATTCCCCCAGCCAGTACCGTGGCTCCACCCCAGCTCCCGTCTGCAAGATAGAGCGCGGCACCGGGCGAGTGCTGGCCGAGTATAAAAGCCTCTCCGCAGCAGCCCGTGAGAACGGCCTTGATGACAGCGCCATCGGAAAAGCCTGCAAGGGAAAGATACCCTCTTGCGGCGGCTACCTCTGGCGATATATGGATGCGTGAGCCCGCTCCGGCGCGGCGACGTTAAGGGGCCCGGCGTGATGCCGGGCCCCTCCGCTTTTATCTGTCCTCCAGCGCGGCGAGGATGCCCGCCGCATATCCCTCCGCCCGGCGGAGATACCCCACGCGGCCGCTTGCCCGGTCGATCTCCTCCCGGAGGTCCGGGTCCTCCACTCTCTTGAGCAGCTCGCTCAACGTCTCCTCCGCCCGTGCGATCTCCGGGGCCTCCGGGCGGTCCTCCATGGGGATGTCGTACAGCATATATGCCTCCTAAAGATTCCGCGCCCAGCGGCCGGCGGCGGTGCTGTCCTATTCGCACCCCCTCCGGCTCCCCGCCGCGGTATTGGAGGCTGCCCCACCACCGAGAGGCGGCTGCCCCGCCCTCCCCTCGCTGGCCCGTTGCTTCACCCCCTCATGGGCCGTTGGTCTTTCTTTTGGGGGTTATGGCCTTGAGAGGCCGAGAATCGCGCTGTGAGCGCGTCCGGTCGCGGGGCTATCCCTGCCCGCCTAAAACGAAAAAAGCGCGGAGAGGCCATCCTGTGCGCCTCTCCGCCCCATTTTGGGTCATCCCACTATATCACGCAACCCGTCCAGGGTCACTCCCGGCTTCACAATGGCCTGTCCATTCGTCCCGTCAGTGAATATCCCGGTCTCCCCGTCCGTGCTCGTCCACGCTATCATGTTGTCAACGCCCTCTGTGTTGCTCTCCGTGTACTCCTCCACCGAGTAGCGGTTGATCTCCACCCCCAGCTCCTCAGCCTTGGCGAAAACTGCGGGGGCCGTCTCCTCCGCCACGTCCGGGATGAAAAAGCCTCCGGCCGCTATCACTCGAATGCTGACGTTGAATTTCCCGTCCAGCTCCAGGACGGTCACTTTGGAGACGGTCTTGTATGTCTCCGGCGTGAGCGCGGCTTCAATGGCCTCCTCCAGCGCGTCCCGGTTTTCCACCGAGGGCTCCGCTGTTGCGATCTCCTCCGCCGGTCCGCCGACGGCTCCGTCATCGCCCGCGCCCTTGCTCCCGCACCCGCTAAATATCGTGAGGCATAAAAGGACGATGAATATTACTGTGCCTGTCCATGAGGGGTGTAAAAATTTACCCCCCCGCGTGGGATTCGTGCCCCAGGCGTGGACACTGTGCCGGGTCTGGAGTGCTCTTTCATTACTGCATCCTCCTTGCGGTATTGTTTTTGCATTATACCACGCCAAAATGAAAAAAACAAACGCTCTCGCGCTCCAGCGAGCCCTTGCTCGCTGAAATACATATACTCTCCTATACTCTTCTCTACTATACTTTACTTTACTTTGCGGATAGATTCCCCGGAAATCGCCTCAAAATGGTATTTCCGCCCCGGAAAAGGGCCCTGTGAGGCATTTCTGACCCGGATATATGATTCTTTATAGGCCGGAGACAGGAGGCACCCTGCGCCACGAAAAGGGCCTCAAACGGCACGCTTCTTTTCCCGCCACAGAAATACCCTATGTGGCGTATTTCCGCGCCGGAAATACGCTATATACCATATTTCCGCGCCGGAAATGCCTCTCGCGTGTCTTTTCCGCTCCCGGAAAACAAAAAATCGGGGCACCCCTGGATTATCGCCCTGGGGTGCCCCTTGTAGATGGTATTGCTGTGTTGTGTCTGCTCTGGTCCGCCTAGCCTTACCAGAGCTGCGCCAGCGCGGCGGCCCATGTCTTGGCACCGCAACTCCCGTCCCACTCGCTGGGAGTATTGGGGAAGAGCTGTTGCTGGAGCTTCTTGACGGCGGCCACGGTGTTGCCGCCATATTCGCCGTCAACCTCCACGTTTTTGCCGTCCGCGCCCTTGCAGCCGCGGGCGAAGCAAATACGCTGGATGGTCTTGACCTCCGCCCCGGTGCTCCCCTTTGAGAGGGCGTGGAGCGTGATGGTGCAAGCCGCGCCCACCTTGGGGGTGGGCGGGGCAGAGCTGCCGCCACTGGAACTGGAGCCGCCGGAGGTGCTCCCGCCGGTCGAGCCGGAGGAGGTCCCGTCGTACATGGGGTGGCCGTAGCCCGCGATGTAGGTGGAGCTCTGGTTGTAGATGGTCTTTTTCACCTGGTCGGAGGCGTTGCCCTCGACGATGGTGACCTGGTTGGCGGAGACCGCCACTACGATGCCCGTATGGACGAGCTCGCCGCCCTGCTGGAAGAACACCTGGTCCCCCACCTTGGGATTGCGGTCATAGCGGCCCTGCGCCTTGTAGTAGCCCGCAGAATAGGGGCATGCCGCGCCAAGGGTCCCGGTCTGGCATTCGATGATCTGGCCCTCCGTCTTGCCAAAAGCCTTAAAGAAGCACCAGTCCACAAAAACGTCGCACCAGGCGTAACCGTTTTTGTTGCCGTTGTAGTACCCGGCGTCAGCAAGGTCCCGCGCATACTTCGTCCAGTTGCCGGACCCGGCATTGGCGGCCGCCAAGTCCAGGTCCCGGTTGCTGGCCTTTTCTTTGTAGCCGACCTCTGCCAGTGCAATATCGACTACCTTTGTTGCGGTTGCCATAGCTCTCTCGCCCCTCAGTTATCCAGCTCCGGCAGACCCGCGATGCTGGTGAGCAGGGAGAGGACAGCCGCAACGCCGGCCACGCTAACGATGTGCAGCCAGTCCAGCTCCGTGAATCCCACCAGCTCCGTGCCGATAAGCGCCACGGCGGTCTGTGCGAAAGTCTTGACCGCCCGAATGCCGGCGGCCTTGAGCCACGCGATGAAATTTCCCTTCATGATAAGTACCTCCAATTTTTTATTTTTCCGGTCGGGCGATAGGCCCGGCCCGGTTTTCAAGGTTACTAATCCGGTGGTTCGCCACCTTGATTTTTTCCTCCTGGACCTCCGTGCGCTCCTCCAGCTTGTAGGTGCGCTCCACCAGATTGTTGTGCGCCTGCACCTTTTTCTCCAGTTGCTCCAGCCGGTAGGCGATGAGCGCGGTCGACTTCTTGTTGGCGAAGTACGCTCCGATGCCTGCGCCTCCTATGCTTGAGGCGCCAGCTATGAGCGCGACGATGATACCTTCTGTCATATCCCGCCCTCCTTCGTTTCAAGAATACAGGGGCCGCCCTGGATTCCCAGGACGGCCCTATACCGGGCGTCCGCTGCGGCGATCTCGTCCGTCATGGACGTGTCGCCAAGCTGCGCCAGGTGCTCTGCCAGCACGCCGACCAAACGGGCCAGCTCCTCGCACATGGAGCAAAGGCTCTCGACCATTTGCAAATTGTCCACGCCATTACCCCCTCGCTGTGACCGCGCCGGTGAGCGCCGCAATCTTCTCCAGGTCCTCCACCGGGGCGCAGTAGAGGGCGTGGCTCCAGAGCCAAAAATCCTTGTGGTCCTGCCGCCGGTACCGGGCGCACAGGTCACTGGCCCATACCTTTTCCCACCGGGCCTGCCGCTGGTCATCCTGCCTCTGCAGCCGGGAGAGGATGGCGTTGATAAGAGCGCCGCGCTCCCGGCCGTGGCCGTCCTCGTCGACGCAGAAAAAGTCCTCCCCGTGCTTGCTCTCCGGGGTGCAAAGCTGCCGCCCGTCGGACAGATACAAAAATCCGTCCCGTTCCTGCACCTGGGTCCCATAGGGGAGGTTGACCGTCCCGCAGATGGCCCGGAACCTGGTCCGCCGCCTCGTTATGTATCGCATGCCTCATTCCTCCGTCACGTCGTCCCAGCCGTACACCCCCGGCTCCCAGACGTTGGCGGCGACGGTGCTCTGCCAGTGCCGGTCCTTATGGCTCACCTTGTCGCCCTTGTCGTAGGCGTCGTGGGCCCCGATAGGCTGGCTCCACGCGGGCCACTCCTCCGCCGGGTCCGCGATTTTGGTCCACAGCGCCGGTGTCTTGTGGGGCGCCCAGTCCTCCTGGGAGGTGTGGCCTTGCCCCTCGTTCACCTTGTAGAGCATCCCGTCATAGGGGTCCCGCACGATCTTCCCCGCCTCATATTTCACCGGGTAGGTCCACTCCGCGAACAGCTCCGCGTGCTCTGCGGCGGTCACGGCGTCGATGGAACCGGCCTCCGCCAGGGTTACGAACAGGATGCCGCCGGTCCCCGTGGCTTTGTCGATCTCGCCCCCGCCGTCCACGGCCTCCAGCATCACGTCCTCCGCGCCCTCCATGGGCGGGCGGCCTATGACGTGGTAGGGTATGTCCCGGTACGCAATGCCCCGCGCCTGCGCCTCCGGGCACAGGACAAAGCATCCGTTGTCCGCTTTGGTGATATAGGTGGGCCGCTCGACCAGGCCCAGGCTCACGCCGTCTTTGATAATTCTGAACATGTCGCACCTCCAAAAATTGCATAATGCAGCCGTCGTAGCCGTAGCACGCGGCCGTGGTCATTGAAATTCCTGTAATAAGCCTCTTGGCTGTTCATGAACTCGTCGACGCCCTCCAGGGTCCGCTTGCCCTCGTCCAGCTCCCGGCGGAACATGCGCAGCTTTCGCCGGGCCCGCTTCACGCCGTCCCGACTGCCGTTGATCTTGACGGCCCCGGTCTCCGTCAGGGTGAACCTGGCCTTACAGAACCGGAACGGCTCCGTCAGCGGCACGATCTTGCACTTGCGCTTGTTGACCCGGATGCCCAGCGCCTCGAACCGGCGGACCATTTCCCGGACGATCTCTTTCAGCCGCTCCACGTCCGGCATGATGATGTAGTAGTCGTCCATGTAGTGGCCGGCGCAGTGCGCTCCCACCTGGCACTTGAGCCAGTTATCCACCGCCGACGGCAGGCTCACCATTTCCTGCTGGCTGGGCTCCAGGCCCAGGGGCATGCCCCGGCCCGGTCCCGTCGCGGGCGACTCCGCCACGATCTGGTCCACGACGCGCCGCAGGTCCGGGCGCGGGATATACCGGGCGTGCCGCTGGTAAATGACCTGGCGGGGCGCTCCTGGGAAGAACTGCTTCAAGTCCAGCAGGGCAACGGCCCCGGTCCTCCCGTACCGGCGGTAATGCCACTGGAGCTGCTGTTTCAGCCGTCGGTATTGGTAGTGCAGGCCCATCCCTTTTCGGCTGGCCCCGTTGTCCTGAATCATGGACGGTGTGTAAAGGGGTATGAGTATCTCGTTACATGCCGTCTTGTGTATCTGCCGGTCGGTGATATGCGGGGCATCGATGGGCCTTTTCTTTCCGCGCTCCCAGATCGTGAAGCTCGATATTTGCCAGCCGGGTCCTATCAATCCCCGTCACCTCCGCCGCGCCCTCCCTGCTGGAGAGCTTGTCGTTCCACGACGCGGCCGCTATCCGTGCTTTGTAAAAGACGTTCTTTGCGGCTTTCGTCGCCATCTTAGGCATTTATCTCCTGCCTCCTCCCGTGTAGAATATGGGCGTAGGGAACGATGAGGACGCCTACTGCGTCTGCTTTTCTCTCTTTGGCCCCGAAACGGGGCGTTTCGGATTAAAAAAAGATCGTCGTAGGGGTACCCCAAGACCTTCTTAATCCTCATGCTTAACGCCAGCGAGGGGTTTTTCTCCCCGCTCTCGATTTGAGAGTAATGGCTCCGGCTGATGTGGAGCTCGTCGCTGATACTCTGCTGGGTATATCCGGCTGCTTTCCGCGCCTTTACCATGACCGTCCGCACCTCTTTCACCTCCTCTCTGCGCCCCCTATCGGGGCTTGTTGCGCTCATTATAGTCCCTAATTGGGGCAATGTCAACTATTTGGGGCAAAAAATTTTTTAATCGGCGTCTTTTCCGCTCGCAATTGTTCCTATTTGGGGCATTTTGTGATATAATCACACCACTTAGGAGGTAGCTACCATGCGTGTCTTTTCCGAACGTCTTACCGCCCTCCGGCGGGAGAGGGATATGTCGCAGTACGATCTTGCGAAGTCCCTCAACAAACAGCGGAGCACTATCTCCGGCTACGAGAGCGAGGATAAGGAGCCGCCGTACTCCCTGCTCTGCTCTATGGCCTCCTTTTTCGGCGTCACCACCGACTATCTACTTGGCCGAGATGATGACCGAACCCGCGCCGGCATTGAATGGTCTTGCGACAGCGCTGCCTTTCGGCGTGGGTATGATGCCCTCCCGCCAGAGCTGAAATCCATCGTCACCTCCGCCATCAACAACGTGTACCGCTTGCTGTCCCGCGCCGTGCTGGAACAGGACGGTGAAGAGCTCCGGCTGTACGACGAGCTGCTGGGCGTCCTCCAGCGTGAGCGCGACACCCTGCGCTCCATCGCCTCCCGCTCCTCCGATCTCTCCGGCGCTTTCCCGGAGCTCATGGAGCACCAGAACACCCTAAAGACCTCCCTTGTTACGGCTGCCGACAGCCTGCTCCAATCAGACATCACCGCCGCCGGGCGGAAATAAAAAGCTGCGGCCCCCTCTCCGGGGGCCGCTTTGCCGTTAGGGGTTCCTATGGAAGGTTTCGACGAAAACTATCTAATTTATCTCCGCAAGTCCCGGAAGGACCTGGAGGCGGAGGCCCGTGGTGAGGGCGAGACCCTGGCCCGCCATGAGAGGGCTCTCTTGGAGCTGGCCCGCCGCCAGCGCCTCAACGTTACCGCCATATACAGGGAAATCGTCTCCGGGGAGACCATCGCCTCCCGGCCCGTCATGCAGCAGGTCCTCTCCGAGGTGGAGGAGGGCCTCTGGGCCGGTGTCATTGTCATGGAGGTGGAGCGCCTTGCCCGCGGCGATACCATCGACCAGGGCATCATCGCCCAGACGTTCAAATTCTCTGACACCAAAATCATCACCCCCTCTAAAACCTACGACCCCAACAACGAATTTGACGAGGAGTATTTTGAGTTTGGTCTGTTCATGTCCCGGCGCGAGTACACCGTCATCCGCCGGCGGCTGGAGAACGGGAAGCTCGCCTCCGTCCGCGAGGGGAAATGGATTTCTCACCTGGCCCCCTATGGGTATGAGCGCAAAAAGCTGGAGCACGAAAAAGGGTGGGTATTGGAGCCCGTCCCGGAGGAGGCCGAGGTCGTCCGCATGATCTTTGAGCTCTACACGGTGGGCCTCACCGGGGAAGACGGCTCCTCCTCCCCCATGACCCTCCGGGGCATCTGCAAATACTTCCATGAGCTGTGCATCCCAGGTCCCGGCGGCGGTGAATGGCGCACCGACACTCTTTCCAAGATGATCGAGAATCCCGTCTACTGCGGCAAGGTCCGCTACGGGCGCCTCAAACAAAAGAAAAAGGTTGTGGACGGGCGCGTGGTAAAAGTCCGCCTCCCGGCGGAGGAGGGTGAGTATATCGTCGCTCCCGGCCGTCACCCACCTATCGTCTCCGAGGAGACCTACAACCTTGCAAACGAGATACGCCGCAAATCCTGGCACCCCTCCCCGCGCAAGGGCCGCCCCCTCCAGACCCCCCTCGCCGGGCTCGTCTTTTGCTCCCGTTGCGGCCACGCCTTGATACGAATTACCTGCGGGCGGGATAAAGAGTACCAGCTCCTCTCTTGCCGCACCTTTGGCTGTCCCACCATCGGCAGCTACCTCCCCCTCGTCGAGGAGCGCATCCTCTCCGGGCTGGCCTCTTGGCTGGACGGGTATGAGCTGGAGTGGGAGGCGGAGGCCCCGGCCCTCACCAAGGACCTGGAGCAAAAGAAAAAGGCCCTCTCCAGGGCCGAGGGGGAGCTCTCCCGTCTGTACGGGCAGCTCGATAAGACGCACGATCTCCTGGAGCAGGGGGTCTACGACACCAACACCTTTCTCTCCCGGTCCCGCTTGCTGGCCTCCAAGATTTCCGAGATGCGCGAGCGCGTGGATGCTCTTTCCTCCGAGGTGCAGGAGGCTGCCCGAAACGAGAGGCACCGCCGCGATCTCGTTCCCCGCGTGAAGAACGTCCTGGAGGTCTACCACGCCCTCCCGGATGCAGCCCATAAAAATCAGCTCTTAAAAGAGGTGGTGGAGAGGGTCGTCTATACCAAAGAAAAGGTGGATGGGAAGTCTCCTCCGCCCGATGCCTTTGAACTGGATATATACCCCAGAATCCCCAAAAAAGAAGAATGAGCCGCCCTCTCCGGGCGGCTCCTCTTTCTGCATCATGTTGCTTCACACCAGTGATAGCCGTTGAAAAAGGGCAGCCCGATGTCCAGCAGCACCAGGTGGGGGTCATAGTCCAGAAACTCCCCCAGCACGTTCCGGAAATCCCGGACGCACCGGACCGCGTGGCCCCAGGAGCCGATCTGCTTTTCCATGACCTCCGCCAGGGCCCGGTCGTCCTCCACGATGAGAATTTTATACATCTTACAGGTTATAAAGCTCCGTGTACTTCTTCGTCAGGTAATCCGTATAGGCCGTGGGGTCGAATTTCCCGCAGGCGTTTTCCACCACCTGGGCCGGGGTCAGAAGCCCGCCGAATTTGTGGACCTTTTCGGTCAGCCACCCGGTCACGCCGCTCAGATCGCCCTTGCTCACCGGGCCCCACACGTCTATGTCCTTTTCCATATTCCGCAGCATTTGCGCCCCGTAGGCGCTGCCCAGGGCGTAGGACGGGAAGTAGCCAAAGCTGCCGCCGGACCAGTGGGAATCCTGCAAACATCCCCGCTTGTCGTCCGGCACGTCTACGCCCAGATACTCCTTGTAGAACCGGTTCCACGTCGCCGGCACGTCCTTGACGGCCAGCTCGCCGCCAATGAGGGCCTTTTCGATCTCGTAGCGGACCATGACGTGCAGGCAGTAGGTCAGCTCGTCCGCCTCCGTGCGGATAAGGCTGGGCTGGGCCTTGTTCACCGCCCGCCAGAAGGCCTCCGCCGTCACGTCCGAGAGCTGCTCCGGGAAAAACTCCTGCATTTTCGGGAAGATGGCCTGGATGAATGGCCGGGACCGGCCGATGATATTCTCATAAAACCGGCTCTGGCTCTCGTGGACCCCCATGGACACGCCCCCGGCCAGGCACGTGTACTGCACCTGGTCCGTGATGTCCAGCTCGTACCGGGCGTGACCGCCCTCGTGTATCACGGAATACATGGAGCTGGCCAGGTCGTCGGGCTTATAGTTGGTGGTGATACGCACGTCCTTGTTGGTGAAATTCAGCGTGAACGGGTGCTCCGTCTCGCCGATGCCGCAGTGGGCCCTGTCCAGACCCAGCACTTCCATGAGATAGTCGGAGAATTTCTTCTGCTGCTCCACGGGATAATGCCGGTGCAGGAAGCTGTCGTCCGGCTGGGGCTTTTCGCCCACGGCCTTGATGAGCGGTACCAGCTTTTCCCGCATCTCGGCGAAAAAGCCGTCCAGATAGGCCGTGTCCACCCCCCGCTCGTACTCGTTCAGCAGCGCGTCATAAGGGGCCTTGTCCGGGTCATAATACCCGGCGAACTTCCGGTTATACTCCACCAGCTTTTCCAGGCAGGGCCTAAAGAGCTCAAAATCGCTCTGCTCCTTGGCCCGGTGCCACACGTCGTCCGCCTCGTTCACAAGCTGGGCGTAGGCCATATATTCCTCCGCCGGTATACGCTTGAGCTGCCGGACGGACCGGCCCAGCTCTTCGACCTCGCGGGCATGGAGCCGGTCAAGCTCCCCTTTGCGCCCATTGAGCGCTTCCAACGCCTGGGCCAGCGCCGGGTCCGTCAACAGCTTGTGCTGCTCCCCCGCCAGCACGCCCAGGGCCACGCCACGGCCCTCCGCCGTATCCCGCGGCGCCACCGTCACGGCGTCCAGATACAGCGCGGAGCTGGCCGCGCCAAAGGCGAACAGCTTCTTCTGTGTGCTCTCAATGGTTTGAAGCGCCTCTTGCAGTTCCATAATAAACTCCTTTCAGTCTGTCACATAAACCTGCGCGTTTGTAACATCCACACTGTCGGGCAGATACGCGGTGAAGCACCCCTCGCCGGGAATGGCCTCATACACCGCCCCGCCCGCCTGCACGTACACCGCTGCGTCCACCGCCGTCTCGGGCAGCGTCCCGGTGAGCTTGACGTACCCCTCGGCGGTCATGCCCGGTTCCTCGCTTGTCACCTCGCTGTCCACCGCCGACGCCCCGTCCAGCACGGCCTCGTCCCGCACCGCCGCCGGGACGACTGCCGGGTATTGCAGCAGGTATGGCAGCGTCCGCTCCGCCAGCTCGACCACCACCAGCGTGGCGTTTTGCTGGTCTACATAATCCAATCTATAATTGTTCTGTCTGGAGAAATACGCCTTGCCGAAGCTCTGGGCCATATAGGGGTACAGGCTCCGGCCGGAGGAATCCCGGAACATGAGAAGGCTCCCGGACGCGCTTTGGTTTTCCGTCTGGATGATGATGTCGTCCGCCGAGCGGAAGGAACTGGTATAGTCGAACGTAAATCCCGGGTCCCAGTTATAGTCCGCCTCTACCAGGTCTCCCGTGGGATAGAGCATCTCGTAAAGGTCCCCCGTGTGGTCCCAGACCGGCGTGAACGGTCCGGCGAAATAGTCCGTCTTCTGCCCCGCCGCCTGCATGATCTCGTCCGCCGCCAGGGCCGCGCCCCGGCTGTGCCAATGGCTGTCCCACTGCCAGTAGAGCTCTTCGTCCTGCTCCACGAACGGCTCATAAAGGTTAACATAATTTACACTCTGCGCCGTCATCGCGCTTTCCAGCCGTTCCCGGTTGCTCCCCTCGGCCACAGTCACATAGCCGGGCGCGTGCCGGGGATAGAGGGTGTACTTGCCGCAGGGGACGGTGAACAGGAACTGCGCGCCCCGGCTCTCGGCACACTCCTGCATGAGAGCCAGACTCCGGGCGGCGCACCAGATCGCCCGGTCCGACATCTGGTTCGCGCCGGAGATGTCGTTGACCGCCGCGCCGTAAAAGAGCCACCCGTCCGGGCCGATGAGCACGTCGTCGTTGGCGGAGGTGTCAAAACCGTCGGCGCACAGCCGGTCCCATGCCGTGATGCCCTCCAACCGCCCGAAAAAGCCGTTGGCCACGTAATTTTGCGCCTCGCTCAGCACATTCGTGTTGAAGCTGCCGTCCATTTTCCGAAGCCTGGGCACGGCGGCGGGTACCTCGTTGGCGGCCGCCGGGGCAGGACCCGCGACCAGCATGCCCACGCTGGGGACCAGGCATGCCAGGAAAAACACCGCGGCGAACAGGACGTATCCGAATTTCTTCATCCCGCTCCCTCCCCTCAGAATTGCAGATAGATGAACGGCGCAAAGCCGCTCTGGGCCATATTCATCACGCACAGCGCGAACAGCCCCAGGCACAGCACATAGGAAAGGGGCTGGAACCAGCTCTTTTCACGCCACGCCGTCCAGCCCCCGGGGATCAGAGACGCCGCCAGACCGAACGCCAGAACGGATACCGCCAGGGGCGTGCAGAGCACCTGCAATTGCAGCGTTCCCGCCGGGGTAAACCGCCAGCCGGCGAACATAGCGCCCAGCATCTGCCCCGCCTGGGCGAGACTTCCGGCCCGGAACAGCACCACGCCCAGCAGTATCACCAGCCAGGTATAAAGCCGCAGGACCCACCGTCCGGGTCCGGACTTTTCCAGCTTGCGCACCGGGATAAGCCCCACGCCCTCCAGCGCGCAGAACGACCCGTGCCACAGCCCCCACAGCACGAAGTTCCATGCCGCCCCGTGCCACAGGCCCGTCAGCAGCCACACCACCGCCATAGGGATCAAAATGGACAGCTTGTTGGCCTTGGCCCTGCCATATTTCCGCGCCCATTTCTTATAGAGCCCCTGCAGCGGCCCGCTCATGACCAGCGGCATATAGACATAGCTGCGAAACCATGTGGTCAAACTGATATGCCAGCGCTTCCAGAAATCCGTCAGCCCCAACGCCGTATAGGGCCGGTCGAAGTTCTCCGGCAGCGCGAAGCCGAACACCTGCCCGATGCCGATGGCCATATCGGAATACCCGGCAAAATCGAAGTAGATCTGCACGGCGTACCCCACCGCGCCCAGCCACGCCAGCCGTGCGTCCACCACGGTCCCGGCGTAAATGCCGTCCACCAGCTTGCCCACGATGTCCGCGATCAGCAGCTTTTTTGCCATACCCACGATGAGCCGCCGGATGCCCCGGGCGGTACCCTCCGCCGAGCACGTGCGCTCCCTGAGCTGGGGCGCGGCGGTCTTCCACTGCACGATAGGGCCGGACAGGATGGTGGGGAAAAAGGAGATATAAAGGGCCGTGTCCAGAAAACTTTCCGCCATATTCCCCGGCTTGCGATATACCTCGATGACGTAGCTCAGGGCGGTGAAGGTGAAAAAGGACACGCCCAAGGGCAGGGGGATGGACGGCAGAGGGATGTCCGTACCGACAATTGCGTTGATGTTCCCCACGAAAAAGTCCAGGTATTTAAATACGCCCAGCGCGCCCAGGTCCAGTATCGCCGCCACGACCGCGACCACCCGGCGTTTGCGCCGGCTTTCCACCGCGCCCAGCAGCCGACCGGCGCCCCAGTTTATGAGGACGCTGCCCAGCAGCACCGGCACGTAGGCCAGCCGTCCGAAGCTGTAAAAGACAAGGCTCGCCAGAAGCAGGACAACGTTTTTGCCCCTGACGCCGGGGACGATATGATACGCGGCGAACACCGCCGGGAAAAACACGAACAGAAAGATCGCGCTGGAAAACACCATAGCGCTGCCCTCCTTTCTTTTGCAAAAAGCGGGACGAACAAGTCGTCCCGCTTTCATTCTGCCTCGCAGAGTTCGCCGCCGGAGCGGCGAAAAAAGTCGGATGATTTTTCCCGGCGGCGTGTACGTCGGGAAAAATTCTTCTCGGCCCGCGCAGTGTGCGAGCGGAGCGAGTGCGCGTATGCGGGCCGCATCCCCTCTCGATAGCAAGATGCTTCGCATCTTGCTATCGACTCAACACCACTCTTTGTAGCCCTTGTCGCTGTCCTCTTTTTTGCCCTCGGGCTTGACGTAGGACACCACCACCCGGCGGTTGGGCTCCGTGCCGATGGAGCTGGTGGTGACGCCCTCATAGTCCTGCAATGCGGCGTGGATCACATGCCGCTCATAGGAATTCATGGGCTCCAGCGCCATACTGCGCTTATACTTGATGGCCTTTTCCGCCATCTTCTCCGCCAGGTGGACCAGGGAATCCTCCCGCTTGGAGCGGTAATTCTCCGCGTCCACGTTGATATGGCCGTGGCGGTCGCTGCCCCGGTTCACGGCATAGTTGGTCAGGTACTGGATGGCGTCAAGGGTCTCGCCCCGGCGGCCGATCACCGCGCCGATATGCTCGCCGCTGAGCTGCACGTCCAGACCGTCGTTTTCCCGCTGGCTGATGGTGATATCCGCCTGAACGCCCATGTGCGCCAAAAGCCCCTTCAAAAAGGCCTCCGTCTGCTGGGCCTGGGACCCCTCCGGCCTGGCGTACGCGGCGGTCGCGGGCTTGGGCGGTTCCGCCTTGGGCGCGGGCGCTGGCTTGGGGGCGGGCTTGGCCGCCTCCGGCTTAGGGGCAGGCACGGGCTTGGGTGCCGCCGCCTTAGGCGTAGCCGGCGCGGGCTTCGGGGCCACCGGTTTCGCCGCGGGCCTGGGCGCTTCATCCGGGGCCTCGTAGCTCAGGCGCACCACCGCCTCCACGGCGCCGATGCCGAACACGCCCTTCTTGCCCCGCTCTACGATCTCCACGGACACGTCGTCCCGCTCCAGACCCAGCTCTGCCAGGCCCTTTGCAATGGCGTCGTCCGTTGTCTTTCCATGGACTTCTATCGACTTTTGCATTGACACGTTCTTCCTCCGTCAACTCACTCGCTGTCGCCGGCCGGCTGTTCTTCCGCCTCCGGCCCGTCTTCCCCGGCCTCGGGGACCGCCTCGGTCAGCGCGGGCGCCATATCCTCGGCCCGGGTCTCGTCGGACGGCTCCGCAGCCGTCTCCGTCTCGTCATACGCCGCGCTCTCCGCCGCGGCGGCCTTCGTCTTTTCCTCGGCCTCGTCCGGGTTGGAGTACCGGTCCGCCACATAGGCCCGGCCCCGGGCATAGCGCCTGTCACCCACCTGGGAGTCGGGGATGTCGTCCTCGCTCAGGCCCTTTTTGGCCAGCTTCGCGGCCCTCGCCTCGGCGGCCTTGCGCTCCACTTCCTTCTGGGCGGCCACGGCGCGCTTGTTCTTCCTGGAGGTGTTTCGGTTCTCCACCGTCGCGCCCTCGGCCTTCAGCCGTTCGGTCTCGGCCCGCTTGGCCTCCAATTCCGCCTCTTTGGCCTTCTCCCGCTCGATACGGTCCGCGTCCTCCACGTCAAGCTGCTTGTTGTACACCCGGTTCAGGATCATATCCTGGGCGATGGCGAACACGCTCTGGGCGATCCAGTAGATGCCCATGACGGCGGGCATGGTGAAGCAGATATACAGGCTCATCAGCGGCATGATCAGGTTCATGGTCCGCATCTGCCGCTGGGTATCGGCGGTCTGGGGGCTGGCGGCGTTGGACACCTTCATGGAAAACCAGCTCAAAAGCGCCGACAGCACCGGGATCATGAACAGGCCCAATGCCGGCAGCCACGCCGACGCGCTGGAGAAGTCCCACCGCCAGAACGCAAACGACGGCGTGGAGCTCAGGTCCAGGCCCAGGAACTTATAGCTGAGGGGCTGGAGCTTGTCCGATATCCCGGCGAAGGCGTCGAAGTGCTCGGTGATGAACTTGGACTGGAAGATCTGGTCGTAAAAGGCCGTGCGCCCGGTCTGGGTCTGGTAACCAAGGGCCGCCAGCTTCTGGAAGACGGCGCCGCCCTCGGCCAGCAGGTCCTCCCCCACGCCCATCATGATGGTCAGGGGGTAGCGGATGGCCTGGTACAGGGCGATCAAAATGGGGAACGGCAGGAAGCTCCACAGGCACCCGCCCATGGGGTTGACGCCCTCCTCCTTATACAGCTTGGCCATCTCCATCTGATAGCGCTGCTGGTCGTTGCCGTATTTCTTCTCCAGCTCCTTCAGCCGGGGCGTCATACGGCTCATGCGCATCATGCTCTTTTTGCTCTTGAGCTGGAACGGCAGCATGATGAGCTTTACCACCAGGGCGAACAAAATGACGGCCACGCCGTAGTTGCCCACAAAGTCGTAAAGCCAGAGCATCAGCACGCCAAAGGGCTTTGCGATTGCTTTTAACATATTCTTCTCCTAAATTTTACGGTACAGGGTCGTAAAACTCGTGTTCCCCCCTGTGGAAGGGGTGGCACCGGCAAAAGCGCTTGAGGGCCAGCCACCCGCCCTTCCAGGCGCCGTACCGCTCGATGGCGGTGATGGCGTACTGGCTGCACGTGGGGATGAACCGGCAGTGGGGCCTGGTGTACGGGGAAATACGCCTCCGATAGAAACGGATACAAGCCAGCAGCAGCCGCTTCACAGCGCCGCCCCCAGCTCTTCGCTCGCGGACAGAAATTCTTTTTCCAGACGCCGGTACTCCGCCGAGGCGGCCCGTGTCCGGGCCACGACCACAAAGTCATAGCCCTTGCGGATGCCGTCTTCGTGCAGACGGTATATCTCCCGCAGACGGCGGCGCACCAGATTGCGCGTGTGGGCCTTGCCCACCTTGGCGGTCACGGTGATGCCCAGGCGGTTTTCCCGCCCGTTCGTCCTGCGGGCATATACCACCAGGCAGGGCCGCACGGCGCTGACGCCCTTGCGGTAGACCCGCCGGAAATCCCGGTCCTGTTTCAGGGAGGTGGTCGCTCTCACGGTTCCCCGTTCACCGATCTGTGTCTCAGTAGCTCAGCTTCTTGCGGCCCTTTGCGCGGCGGGCGGACAGCACTTTCCGGCCGTTGCGGGTGGACATGCGCTTGCGGAAGCCATGCTCCATCTGGGCGTGGCGCTTCTTGGGCTGATAGGTTCGCAGCATTTTTCGTTTCGTCCTTTCTTTCCAAATTACTCATCGTCGGCCTGACGGCCGCCGTTAGTTGGCTTTCATGCAGCAACTTGGTTATTATATAAAAAATGTGATGGTATGTCAACCAAAATTTACAGTGTCACAGCCGGCGGGTCACCCGCCGGCTGTGAAATATTTATCTCGTATGTATCACTTATCCTCGTTCGCCGTGTACCTTCTCGCCACCATCAGCACCAGCAGCAGCGCCATAGCGCTTCCGGCCAGCAGGGCCAGCCACAGTCCCGCGTGGCTCGCGTCGCCCGTGGGAGGCGCCGTGTTCGTGGGCACAGGCGTCAACGTGGGCGCCGCCGTGGGCACAGGCGTCAGCGTGGGCGCCGCCGTGGGCACGGGTGTCAACGTGGGCGTGGGCGTGGGCTCCGGCGTCAGAGTCGGCGTGGGCGTCGGCTCCGGCGTCAACGTCGGCGTAGGCGTCGGCTCGGCCGTGGGCTCCGGCGTGGCAGTGGGTTCCGCCGTGGGTTCGGCCGTAGGCTCCGGCGTGGCGGTGGGTTCGCTCGTCGCAGGAGGCGCCGGTTCCGTGTACGCCAGCGCGTAGATGGAGAACCTGTCCGTCAGGATGGTCACGGTGGCCGGGTCCTCGTCCTGGTCGGCCAGGATGGCCGCCTTCTCGTCGCCCTCATGCAGGCGTATGACGGAGAAGGTGCGGTTCTCGGCCCGCATGGCCTCCGGGATCTGGATGGTCAGTTCCAGGGTCTTGCCCTCGGCCAGCTCCTTGATGGGCGTCATGGTGCCGTCCACCGTCTTGAAAAGCTTCAGGTCCAGATACTGGCCCACGGTGCCTACGCCGCTCAGCTCCTTGAGGGCTTCCTCCACCTGGGCCTTCTGCTCGTCGGTGACCGTGGAAGAGGCGTCGTCCAGGTCCAGCTGCACGGACACGCTCCCCGCCAGCCGGTCGTCCTCCGTCAGCAGAAGCTCCGCCAATACCGTCCCCTCCGGCAGCGTCACGACCGGCAGGTCCTCGCTGCCCTTGTTGACCTGGCCCTCCACGCTGGGAACGGGCGTAGGCGCTTCCTCAACGGGCGCGGGTGCCGGCTCCGGCGTGGGTTCAGCCGTGGGTACCGCCGTAGGCTCCGGCGTAGGTTCAGCCGTGGGCTCCGGCGTGGGTTCAGCTGTCGGCTCCGGTGTCGGTTCAACCGTGGGCTCCGGCGTGGGTTCCGCCGTAGGCTCCGGCGTGGGTTCAGCTGTCGGCTCCGGTGTCGGTTCCGGCGTAGGCTCCGGTGTAGGTTCAGCCGTAGGCTCCGGCGTGGGTTCAGCTGTCGGCTCCGGTGTCGGCTCCGGCGTCGGTTCCGCCGTGGGCTCCGGCGTCGGTTCCGCCGTGGGCTCCGGCGTTGCCGGGATCTCCACCGATATCTGCACGGAGGCGGTATAGCCGTTATAGCTGGCCGTAACGGTCAGCACCGGCGTCGTCTCCTCCGGGGCCACGGTCAGCGTATGTCCGTCCATTTGGGAAACGCCGTCCACGGACCAGGCCGCGCTCTCAGTCGCTTCCACGCTCACGGGTCCATCGACCGTCATCATATTCAGCGCGGCCGCAAAGTCGGCGGTGGCTCCCGCCTGGACAACGCCGCCGCTCGCGTCTCCGTACACGGCCAGGCTCGTCTCCGACACAGGCAGGACGGAGAACCAGCCCAGGCTGTTCCAGTCAGGGACCGGGCCGCCGGTCCAGCCCACCGGCTGGTTGTTGTACTCATCGGTGCCGCCCAGGGTCACGCAGTTGTAGCTGCCATCCACGGCAAACTCCCCGGTGACGCCAGCCGCGGTCACGACGCCGCCCTTCACGGTGACCTTGCCGGACAGGGCCGGCACGCCGGTCATAGCCATATGCGCCACCTCCAGCCGACCGTCCCCGCCCTTGGAGGCGGCCCAGACGGTCAGGCTGCTCTCGTCGGCCACGGTGATACCGACCGCCCGCAGCTTGGCCCCGTCCTTCAGGATCAGGTTGACCTCGCCGCTCACCTCCACGGGCGCGGTCAGCGTCAGCCAGGGGTCCGCGCCGTCCACCGGGGCCACGGCGTACCAGCCCTCCGTCCACGCCGCGGCGTCGGCCGTGAGCATATTGGCGGTCTCGTTTTTCATGTTCTGCTCCGCCGGGTCAAAATAGTCCACGCTCGACCTGGTCCACCCCGGCGCGGGCACGGCCTCGTCGCCGAACTCCGGCATGGTGTCCGGCTCGGCGGCCGGCTCCTCCCAGGTCTCCGGCTCTTCCGCCGGCGGCTCTTCCTCCGCGTAGGCGCTCACGCCGGCAAACCCGGCCAGCAGCGCCAGGCACAGCAGCAGCGACAGCAGTCTTTTACGCTTCATGTCGATCCCTCCGATCAAAAAACGTATGGGCAAACACTGGTCCTTTCCAAGTCCACTTTAGCACACCGGAAACAAAAAGTAAATACATATCACAAAATGTTAAACATTAATATGTATTGCATGCGCAAAACCGCCCCGACGCCGGGTCGCGTCAGGGCGGTTTATTGAATTGTTATCCCGTTTTACTCCGTCCAGTCGGAGGGCAGATAGGCCGTGGGGTCGGCGGAGATGCCGTCCTCGGTCATGGCGAAGTGCAGGTGGCTGACCTGGTTGACCTCGCCCAGGGCCGTGGCCCCCACGGAGCCCACGGTCTGGCCCATGGTGACATACTCGCCGGGCGACACAGGCGGCTGTGCGGCCAGATTGGCGTACACGCTGTGCATGCCGTTTTCGTGGTCGATCTCCACCACCGTGCCCAGCAGGTCGTCGTTGTACACGCCTACCACCAGCCCGCCGGCCACGGCCGCCACCGGCGTGCCCTGCTCGCAGGCCAGGTCCACCCCGTCGTGGGTACGCCAGTCGGCCATGGTGCTGTCATAGAGAAGCCGCTGGATGGAATAGGGCCGCGCCACGTCGCCCTGCACGGGCCAGACATAGCGCGCCGTGCCGTCCGCGGCGGTCTGCTGCGTCTCGGGTTCCGCCGCAGTCTCTACCGCCGGGTCCGGCTCTGTCCCGGCCGTCGTCTCGGCCTCGGCGTCATCGGCGTCACCGGTCTCGCCCATATCCATGGACTCGTCCTCCGTCATGGGCTGTTCGCCCTCGGCCATCACGTCCACGTCCTGCTCCGGCTCCGGCATATTCCCGGCCGGGAGCATGGTCACATAGGCCCCGGACACATCCACAACGTCTTCCGCTGTCTCGTTTTCTACATTAGTCCCCGCTTTGGTGAGCATGATCCACGCGGATATGCCGATCACCGCCGCACACAGGAGGAGGACTATGTAGAAGCCCTTACCCCCCAGGGACCCGGCTCTCGCGCCGGACCCTTGTTTGTTTTCCATTTGTTTTGACCCTCCAAAAGAAATTGGTGTTTCCGAAGGCTATTGTTGCCCCGGAAACACCAATTTATACAGGGTCAGGAACTTTTGCGTATATCTGCCTTTTTTGCCCGCTCAGCCGCAGATGAGGCACTCGCCGGTCATCTCGGCGGGTTTTTCCAGGCCCATAATATGCAGCATGGTGGGCGCGATATCCGCCAGGCGGCCTTCCTTGAGCTTCACGTCGCCCGCGCCGCAGACGATGAAGGGCACGGGATTGGTCGTATGGGCCGTGTGGGGCGTGCCGTCCTCGGCCCGCATCTTGTCCGCGTTGCCGTGGTCGGCGGTGACCAGCAGCACGCCGCCCATCTTCTGCACGGCGTCCCACACCCTGCCCACGCATGTATCCACGGTCTCCACGGCCTTCACCGCCGCCTCCATGACGCCGGTGTGGCCCACCATATCGCAGTTGGCCAGGTTCATGATCACCGTGTCGTAGGCCCCGGACTCGATACGCTCCACGGCCTTGGCGGTGACCTCCTCCGCGCTCATCTGGGGGATCAGGTCATAGGTGGGGAACTGCTTGGGCGACGGGACCAGCACCCGGTCCTCGCCGGGGCAGGTCCGCTCCACGCCCCCGTTGAAGAAGAACGTCACGTGGGCGTACTTCTCCGTCTCCGCGATACGAAGCTGGGTCATGTCGGCGCGGCTCACGATCTCGCCGAACGTATCCTCCAGGACCACCGGCGGGAACGCGATGGGCAGCTCTGTCATGGCCTCGTCGTACTGGGCGGTGCAGACGTAGTTCAGTTCAAAATGCCCCTTGGGCAGCTTAAACCCGTCGAAGTCGGGCTTCATCAGCGCCCAGGTCATCTCCCGGGCCCTGTCGGGCCGGAAGTTGGCAAAGATCACGCTGTCGCCGGCGCCGATCATGCCGTCCTTATCGCAGACGATGGGCTCCACGAACTCGTCCGTAACGCCGTTCGCGTAGCTGTCCCCCACGGCCTTCACCGGGTCGGGCTCCTGCACGCCCTCGCCGCAGACGATGGCCCGATAGCCCTTCTCCACGCGCTCCCAGCGCTTGTCCCTATCCATGCCCCAGAAACGGCCCTGGACCGTGGCGATAGCGCCGTAGCCGATCTCCTTGCAGTGGTCGGCCAAGGCTTTAACATACCCCTGCCCGGAGGACGGCGGCACGTCCCGGCCGTCCAGGAAGCAGTGGACGTAGCACTGCTTCACGCCCCGCTTTTTCGCCATATCCACCAGCGCGAAGATATGCTTGATATGGCTGTGTACGCCGCCGTCGGACAAAAGGCCCATCACGTGGACCGGATGGCCGGTTTTCGCGGCCTGGTCCATGGCGTGGCCGTAGGCGGGATTTTCAAAGAAGCTGCCGTCGTCCACGGCCCGGCTTATCCGGGGCAGGGGCTGGAACACCACCCGGCCCGCGCCGATGTTGGTGTGGCCCACCTCGGAGTTGCCAATCTGCCCGGCGGGCAGGCCCACGTCCTCGCCGCTGGCCTGTAATTGGGTGTTGGGATAATTGGCGAAAAGCCCGTCCAGCACGGGGGTGTTCGCCACGGACACGGCGTTCCACGGACCGGGCTCGGCCAGGCCGAACCCGTCCATGATGAGCAACACGGTGGGTTTCTTATCCTTCATTGGCCGCACCGATGATGTCCGCGAACTCGACCTTCAGGCTGGCCCCGCCGATGAGGCCGCCGTCGATGTCGGGCTTTGCCAGCAGCTCCGCGGCGTTCTTGCCGTTCATGCTGCCGCCGTACAGGATCTGCACGCCCTTGGCCAGCTCCTCGCCGTACAGGCCGGCCAGGACCTTGCGGATATGGCCGCAGACCTCCTCGGCCTGGTCCGCCGTGGCGGTCCGGCCGGTGCCGATGGCCCAGATGGGCTCATAGGCGATGACGACCTTCTTCATGTCCTCGGCGGACACGTCCGCCAGGCCGCCCTTGATCTGGCTCTCCACGAAGGAGAGGGTCACGCCCGCGTCCCGCTGCTCCAGGCTCTCGCCGCAGCACATGATGGGGGTTATGCCCGCGCCCAGCAGGACCTTGAGCTTGGCGTTGACCAGCTCGTCGCTCTCGGCGTGGTAAGCCCGGCGCTCGCTGTGGCCGATGATGCAGTAGTCCACGCCCAGATCTTTAAGCTGCGCGGCGGACACCTCGCCGGTGTACGCGCCCTTGTCATGGGCGGACACGTCCTGCGCGCCCACCTTCACCTGGCTGCCGGCCAGGGCCGCCTTCATGGCGGGGATCAGGGGGAACGGCACGCACAGCGCGCTCTGCACGCCGTCGGCCAGAGCGGCCCTGGGGCCCAGCTCCGCCCAGAAGCCGGGGACCTCGCTGGCCAGCTTGTTCATCTTCCAGTTGCCCGCGATCAGGGCGTTACGATACTTCTTCTCCATGCTTGTATCCTCCCCTTCTTACGCGTCCTGCAGGGCCACCACGCCGGGCAGGGCCTTGCCTTCCAGGAACTCCAGGGACGCGCCGCCGCCGGTGGAGATATGGGTGATCTTGTCGGCGAAGCCCAGCTGCTCCACGGCCGCCGCGCTGTCGCCGCCGCCGATGATGCTGACCGCGCCGGAGTTGGCCACGGCCCGGGCCACCGCACGGGTACCCTCGGCGAACTTATCGAACTCGAACACGCCCATGGGGCCGTTCCAGACCACGGTGCCCGCGCCATTGACGGCGCTGGCGAACAACTCCCGTGTCTTCTCGCCGATGTCCAGGCCCTGCCACCCGGCGGGTATCTCGCTGGACGGGACGGTCCTGCTCTCGGCGTCCGCGGCAAATTCCTTAGCCACGACCGTATCCACGGGCAGCAGCAGCTCCACGCCCTTGGCCTTGGCGGTGTCCAGCATCTGCCTGGCGAAGTCCACCTTGTCCTCCTCCAGCAGGCTGTCGCCCACCTCGTGGCCCTGGGCCTTGATGAAGGTGTAGGCCATGCCGCCGCCGATGATGATCTTGTCGGCCTTGTTGAGCAGGTTCTCGATGACGCCGATCTTGTCGGAGACCTTGGCGCCGCCCAAGATCGCCACGAAGGGCCTCGCGGGATCGTCCAGGGCCTTGCCCATGATGGACAGCTCCTTGCCGATCAGGAAACCGCTGACGGCGGGCAGATACTCCGCCACGCCGGCGGTGGTGGCGTGGGCGCGGTGTACGGTGCCGAACGCGTCGGACACGAACAGTTCCGCCATGCTGGCCAGCTCCTTGGCCAGGGTCGGGTCGTTCTTGGTCTCGCCCTTTTCAAAGCGGGTGTTCTGCAGGAGCATGATCTGGCCGGGCTGGAGCGCGGCGGCCTTGGCCTTGGCGTCGGGGCCCACCACGTCGTCCGCCAGGATGACGCTCTTGCCCAGCAGCTCGCCCAGACGCTGGGCGACCACGTCCATGCGCAGCTCGTCCAGGCTCTTCTTCCACTTTTCCTCGGTCAGCTCCGCCGGGTCCTTGCCCTTCTCGGTCTGCTTCTTGACCCACTTGTTGAAGTCGGCCTCCGGCTTGCCCAGGTGGGAGCAGGCGATGACCGCCGCGCCGTTATCCAGCAGATACTGGATGGTGGGCAGGGCGGCGCGGATACGCTTGTCGTCCGTGATGGCGTTTGTCTTCTTGTCCCGGGGGACGTTGAAGTCGCAGCGCAGAAGGACCTTCTTGCCCTTCACGTCCACGTCGGTGACAGTTTTCTTGTTGTAGTTCATAACGTATTTCCTCCATCATATGGTTTTAAACACATTATAATTCCTCCCCCACGGCCATGATGCCGCTCTGCAAAAGGCCGGGGAACCCCTGCTGGCGCAGGGCCTCGTACAGGATAATGGACGCGGAGCTGGCCAGGTTCAGGCTTCTTGCCCGCGGCTTCATGGGGATGCGCAGACACCGGTCCCGGTACCGCTCCATGAGCGCCTCGGGCAGCCCCGATGTCTCCCGGCCGAACAGCAGCGCCGCGTCTGGACTGAAGTCCGCCTGGGCGTAGCTTCGTGGGGCCTTGGTGGATAAAAGCCACAGGTTCTCGTCCCCGTTTCGCGCCAGGTATTCCTCCATGTTCTCGTACACACGCACGTCCACCAGATGCCAGTAGTCCAGCCCCGCCCGCTTCACGGCGGCGTCGGAGATATCGAACCCCAGGGGCTTTATCAAATGCAGGCTTGCGCCGGTGGCGGCGCAGGTGCGGGCGATGGCCCCCGTGTTCTGGGGTATCTCCGGGGCATACAGGACGATGCTGTTCATACCATATTAAAACCGCCTATTCCTCCACTTTGCGATGATATTATATACTATCAAGGTTTTTTTGCAAGGGCAACTTTAACATTTCTTAATATACGTTGAAAATTTGGTATAGTTTGTCTATAATGCTCCAGGAGGTGAACTCTATGGAAACTCTGTACATCGTCGTGCCCTGCTACAACGAGGAAGAATGTCTGCCCCGGACCGCGCCGGTGTTCCGGCAGGAGCTTGCGGACCTGGCCGCCGCCGGCCTGGCCGGACCGGACAGCCGTATCCTGCTGGTGGACGACGGCTCCGCCGACGGCACCTGGGACATCATAAGATCGCTGCACGAGGCCGACGCCGCCTTCGCCGGTCTGCGCCTCAGCCCCAACCGTGGCCACCAGAACGCGGTGATGGCCGGCCTCATGGAGGCCCGCGAGCGGGCGGACGTGTCCATCTGCATCGACGCGGACCTGCAGGACGACATACGCGCCATGGAGGACATGCTGCGCAAGCACGGCCAAGGTTATCACATCGTCTGCGGCGTGCGCTCCAGCCGGGAGTCGGACACGTTTTTGAAGCGCTTCACCGCCCAGAGCTACTACGCCCTCATGAACCTTTTCGGCGCAAAGCTGATTTATAACCACGCGGACTACCGGCTCATGGACCGCACCGCCCTGGATAAACTGGCCCTTTACCACGAGGACGATCCATTTTTACGGGGCCTCACGACACGGCTGGGGCTGGACATCGCCACGGTGGAATATGTCCGCGCCCCAAGGGTGGCAGGAGAGAGCAAATACACCCTGAAAAAAATGCTGAAACTGGCCGCGAGGGGCCTCACCTGCGGCCGCTGCAAGCCAGAGGACACCCCCAGACCCCCGGACAGCCACATTGCCGAGCGGCTTTTTTCGTGAATATTTATCCCCTCTCCCCGTGGAGAGGGGCTTCTTTTTGTATAACTTGCAAGAAGATTCATTATTATTCATTTTTTAGTGAATAATCTATTGTTTATTCATTTAAAGCCATTTATAATTCACCCATCAACCGAAATACGGCAACAAAACACCTGATCGGAAATATTGAAAGGATGGATAACAAAATGAAAAAGCTGATCGCGATGCTGCTGGCGCTGACCATGGTCCTGTCTCTGGGCTCTATGGCCTTTGCCGAGGAAGCCGAGACCCCGGAGCTGCCCGACTACCTGACCGGTCTGGACCTGGGCGAGTTCACCACCATTGAAGAGGGCAAGCTCATCATGAGCACCAACGCCGCCTTCCCTCCCTATGAGATGGTCGCCGACGGCGAGGGCTTTGCCGGCACCGGCTTTGAGGGCATCGACGTGGAGATCGCCTGGTACCTGGCCCAGGCCGTGGGTCTGGAGCTTCAGATCGACGACATGGAGTTTGACTCCGCGCTGATCGCGGTGCAGGAGAACAAGTCCGACATGATGCTGGCCGGCCTGACCTACAACGAAGAGCGTGACGAGGTCATGGACTTCTCCACCCCCTACGCCAACGGCGTGCAGGTGGTCATCGTTCCCGAGGGCTCTCCCATCGAGACCGTTGACGACCTGGCCAGCGCCGAGATGATCGGCACCCAGCGCGGCACCACCGGTTACATCTACTGCTCCGCCACCCCTGAGGACGGCGGCTACGGCGAAGATCACGTCACCGCCTACGACAACGGCGCCACCGCCGTGCAGGCCCTGCTGAACGGCCAGATCGACGCGGTCGTCATCGACAACGGCCCCGCCAAGGAATATGTGGCCGCCAATCCCGGCCTGAAGATCCTGGACACCGAGTTCACCAACGAGGATTACTGCCTGGCCGTGGATCAGGACAACACCGATCTGCTGAACGCGCTGAACACCGTCCTGGAGACCATGATCGACAATGGCCTTGTGGATGAGATCGTCTCCCACTATGTCAGCGCCGACGAGGCCGAGTAAGCCTGGCGCAATGAAAAGGGCGGCCAATGGCCGCCCTTTTTCCCTGTATGAAAATGAGGTGAATGCATATGGATCTGTCCGGGCTGTATGAGAGCATATCGGCCATACCGGCGGCGGAACTGAGCGGGTGGCAGAGCTTCTTTGTGAAGTTTTACCGCGCCTGGTTTATGAACGGCCGCTGGACACAGTATTTTGAGGGCCTTTTGGCCACCATCGAGGTCACGGCCGCGGCCCTGGCCATCGGCGTGGCGCTGGGCGTGATCGTGGCCGTCGTCCGCACGGCTTACGCCCAGCGCCGCCCCGGCACCCACAACCCCCTGCTGGCCGTCGTGGACTTTATCTTTAAAATCTACGTGACCGTCATCCGGGGCACCCCCATGATGGTGCAGCTGCTGATCATGGGCTTCGTTGTCTTTTCCTCCAGCCGGAACTTCACGCTGGTAGGCGCGCTGACATTGGGCATCAACTCCGGGGCCTACGTGTCCGAGATCATCCGCGGCGGCCTCATGAGCCTGGACCCCGGTCAGGCGGAGGCGGGCCGGAGCCTGGGCCTGAGCTACATCCAGACCATGTGGCACATCGTCATCCCCCAGGCGTTCAAGACCATACTGCCCTCCCTGGGCAACGAGTTCATCGTGCTTTTGAAGGACACGTCCCTCATCAGCGTCATCGGCGGCAAGGAGGTCGTGTACTTTGCCCAGGCCATCGTGGCCCGGACCTACGAGGCCATGTTCCCCTACATCATCACCGCCGTCATGTACCTCATCATGGTGATGGGCTTCAGCTACTTACAGAGCATCCTGGAAAGGAGGCTGCGCGCCAGTGATAGACGTTAAGGGCCTGACCAAGGCATTCGGGGACAATCTGGTCCTCAAGGGCATCGACGAGCACATTTATCCCGGGGAAAAAGTCGTCGTCATCGGACCCTCCGGCGGCGGCAAGAGCACCTTCCTGCGCTGCCTGAACCTGCTGGAGACCCCCACCAGCGGCACCATCACCTTCAAAGGCACGGACATCACCGACCCCAAAAGCGACATCAACAAGCACCGCCAGAAGATGGGCATGGTGTTCCAGCACTTCAACCTCTTCCCCCACATGACCATCCTGCGCAACATGACCCTGGCCCCCATGAAGCTGCTGCACAAGTCCAAATCCGAGGCCGAGGCCAAGGCCATGCAGCTTTTGGAGCGGGTGGGTCTGGCCGACCGGGCCGGGTCCTACCCCAGCCAGCTCTCCGGCGGGCAGAAGCAGCGGGTCGCCATCGTGCGGGCGCTGTGCATGGAGCCGGAGGTCATGCTCTTCGACGAGCCCACCAGCGCCCTGGACCCGGAGATGGTGGGCGAGGTGCTGGACGTGATGAAGTCCCTGGCCAACGACGGCATGACCATGGTGGTGGTCACCCACGAGATGGGCTTTGCTAAAGAAGTAGGCGACCGTATCCTCTTCATGGACGGCGGCGTCATCGCCGAGCGCAACACGCCGGAGGCATTTTTCGACCATCCCCAGACCGAGCGGGCGCAGAACTTCCTGGCAAAAGTGCTCATGTGAGGCTCAAAAGGCGGACATGACGCGGCTTTCCCTTTGTGACAACATTCTTTATTCGTTTTAATGACTAAAAAGATAAAGCGCCCGTCCGCCCGATACTTGTCATTCCTACAAACTTGTTTTTTCCGCATTGACATTTGATTTTAAACCCACTATATTATTTTCAAGTTTTCGACCGGGGCCTTTGCCCCGATGGGAAAAATACATGGAAAGAGGTAAGAAAACAATGAAACACACTACCAAGAAGCTGCTCGCTTTCGCCATGGTCCTGACCATGCTGATGAGCCTGTGCTCCGTTTTCGCTCTGGCCGATGAAGGCGCCGCCTTCAAGATCGGCGGCACCGGCCCCCTGACCGGCGGCGCGGCCATTTACGGCAACGCGGCTGCCAACGGCGCCCAGATCGCCGTTGACGAGATCAACGCCGAGGGCGGCATTCAGTTCGACCTGCGCTATGAGGACGACGCCCACGACGCCGAGAAGGCCGTCAACGCCTACAACACCCTGAAAGACTGGGGCATGCAGCTGAGCCTGGGCTCCGTCACTTCCAAGCCCTGCGAGGCCACCTCTGCGGAGACCTTCGCCGACCGCATTTTCGCCCTGACCCCCTCCGCTTCCTCCACCGCTACCACCGAGGGCAAGGACAACCAGTTCCAGATGTGCTTCATGGACCCCAACCAGGGCTCCGCTTCCGCCCAATACATCTCCGATCAGGGCCTGGGCACCAAGATAGCCATCATCTGGAAGAACGACGACGTGTACTCCAAGGGCATCCGTGACACTTTCGTGGAGAAGGCGGAAGAGCTGGGCCTGGAGATCGTCTCCGAGACCGAGTTTGCCGACGGCAACGACCAGGACTTCTCCGTGCAGATCAGCGACGCCCAGTCCAACGGGGCTGACCTGGTGTTCCTGCCCATGTACTATCAGCCCGCTTCCCTGATCCTGGCCCAGGCGGCCGGCGTGGGCTACGCTCCCAAGTGGTTCGGCGTGGACGGCATGGACGGCATTCTGACCATGGAGGGCTTTGACCCCGCTCTGGCCGAGGGCGTCATGCTGCTGACCCCCTTCAACGCTGACTCCGAGGACGAGAAGACCGTGGCTTTCGTCGAGAAGTATCAGGAGCTCTACGGCGAGATCCCCAACCAGTTCGCCGCTGACGCTTATGACTGCGTTTACGCTTACAAGCAGGCCCTGGAAGCCGCCGGCGCTACCCCCGACATGAGCGCTGAGGAGCTGTGCGACGCGATGATCGAGCAGTTCACCACCATGACCTTCGACGGTCTGACCGGCGAGGGCATGACCTGGGATGCCTCCGGCGCGGTGTCCAAGAGCCCCAAGGGCATGGTCATCCAGGACGGCGCTTACGTTGGCCTTGACTGATATACTCTGACCTGAGCAAACCGGCCGGAGCAGACGCTTCATGCATCTGCTCCGGCTTTGCCGGATTTTTTTGCACTCCCCCTCCAAATGACCTAGAAGGAGGCTGAACTATGGCCTTTTTGAACTTTCTCATCAGCGGGATCAGTCTGGGCAGCATCTACGCCATCATCGCCCTGGGCTACACCATGGTCTACGGCATCGCCAAGATGCTGAACTTCGCCCACGGCGACGTGATCATGGTAGGCGCGTACATATGCTTTTACGCCGTTGCCCGCTACAAGCTCCCCCCTCTTGTGGGCATTCTGGCCGCTATGGCGGTGTGCACCGTGCTGGGCATCGTCGTGGAGCGGCTGGCCTACAAGCCCCTGCGTGCTGCCCCCTCTCTGGCCGTGCTGATCACCGCTATCGGCGTGAGCTACTTCCTGCAGAACGGTGCGCTTCTGCTCTGGTCCTCCAACCCGAAGGTATTCCCCTCCGTCACCGGCATGGGTAAAATATCCCTCTTTGGCGGGCAGCTCACCGTCTCTCTGGTGACCGTCGTCACCATCATCACCTGCATCGTCATCATGCTCGTGCTGACCTGGTTCACAGGCAACACGAAGATGGGCAAGGCCATGCGGGCCTGCTCGGAGGACAAGGGCGCGGCCCAGCTCATGGGCATCAACGTCAACTCCACCATTTCCATGACCTTTGCCATCGGCTCCGGTCTGGCCGCCATCGCCGGCGTACTGCTGTGCTCGGCCTACCCCACCCTGGTGCCCACCACGGGCTCCATGCCGGGCATCAAGGCATTCACCGCCGCCGTGTTCGGCGGCATCGGCTCCATCCCCGGCGCCATGCTGGGCGGCATTTTGCTGGGCGTTATCGAGATATTTGCCAAGGCGTATATCTCCACACAGGTGTCCGACGCCATCGTCTTCGCCGTGCTGATCGTGGTCCTTCTTGTCAAGCCCGCCGGGCTTCTGGGCAAGCAGGTCAACGAGAAAGTCTGAGGTGTGGATATGAATAAAAACAAGACCCTGAATAAAACCTCCCGTATGAATTTCATCACATACGGAGTCGTCATAGCAGCCTATGTGGTCCTGCAGGCCATGGTATCCACCGGGTCCATCTCCTCCACGCTGAAAGGTATGCTGGTGCCCATCTGCGCCTATGTAGTCATGGCCGTGAGCCTAAACCTGACGGTTGGCGTGCTGGGCGAGCTGAGCCTGGGCCACGCGGGCTTCATGAGCGTAGGCGCCTTCACCGGCGTCACCGCCGCCATCGCGCTGCAAAACGTCATCCCCTCCGGCACCCTCCGGCTGTGCATCGGCATGGTGGTGGGCGCCATATTCGCCGCCATCGCCGGCGTGCTTATCGGCATCCCGGTCCTGCGGCTCAAGGGCGACTATCTGGCCATCGTCACCCTGGCCTTTGGCGAGATCATCAAGAGCATCATCAATAACCTCTATGTGGGCGTGGACGCCAACGGCATGCAGTTGAGCTTTTTGAGCGACAAGACCAACCTGGCCGAGGGCGGCAAGCTCATCATCGCCGGCCCTATGGGCATCGGCGGCATCACAAAGCTGTCCACCTTCACCATCGGCTTTGTGCTGGTGATGATAACGCTGGTGATCGTGTTCAACCTGGTCAACAGCCGCTCCGGCCGTGCCATCAAGGCCATACGGGACAACCGCATCGCTGCGGAATCCGTGGGCATCAACGTGACCAAGTACCGGCTGATGGCTTTCGTCATCTCCGCCGCTCTGGCTGGCGCGGCCGGCACGCTGTTCGCTGAGAACTACTCCACCGTCGTCGCCAACAAGTTCGACTTTAACACCTCCATCCTGGTTCTGGTGTTCGTGGTGCTGGGCGGTCTGGGCAACATGCTGGGCTCCATCATCGCCGCCACGGTCCTCACGGTCCTGCCCGAGGCCCTGCGTCAGTTCTCCGATTACCGGATGCTGATCTACGCCATCGTGCTCATCCTGGTCATGCTCATCACCAACAACCCCACCCTGAAGGGCTACCTCAACATCATCAAGCAGAAGCTGGTCCGCAGGAAACCAGCCGCGCAGACCGTGGAAGGAGGCGCTGACAATGGCAAATAAAGTCAAGCTGGTCCCGGTACCGAGCGGCAGCGTCATCCCCGAACGGGACATCGACAAGTCCCCCATTCTGGAGACCCACCACCTGGGCATCGACTTTGGCGGCCTTGTGGCCGTGGACGACTTCAACCTGACCATCGGCCGCACGGAGATCGCCGGCCTCATCGGCCCCAACGGCGCGGGCAAGACCACCATCTTCAACCTGCTGACCAACGTCTACCAGCCCACCCGCGGCACCATATTGCTGGACGGCAAGTCCACCAAGGGCCTCAAGACCAGCCAGGTCTGCAAGCTGGGCATCGCCCGCACGTTCCAGAACATCCGTCTTTTCTCCGCCATGACGGTCATGGAGAACATTCTGGTGGGTCTGCACGACGAGATGGACTACAATGTCCTGTCCAGCATCATCCGTCTGCCCGGCTTCTTCCGCAGCGAGCGCATCGCCCGGGAGCGGGCCATGGAGCTTTTGAGCATCTTCAACATGGAGGACCTGGCCGACGCGGAAGCGGGCTCCCTGCCCTACGGCGCCCAGCGCCGGCTGGAGATATTGCGGGCCCTGGCCACCAACCCCTGCCTGCTGCTGCTGGACGAGCCGGCCGCCGGCATGAACCCCTCCGAGACGGAGGAGCTGATGGAGAACATTCGCCGCATTCGCGACATGTTCCAGATCGCGGTGCTGCTCATCGAGCACGACATGAACCTGGTCATGGGCATCTGCGAGGGCATCTGCGTGGTCAACTACGGCAAGGTCATCGCCAAGGGCGACCCGGACCAGATCAAGAACGACCCGGTGGTCATCGAGGCGTACCTGGGCAAGAAGGGGGCAAAATAACATGATGCTGACCGTTGAGAACATCGACGTATTTTACGGCGCCATCCACGCCATCAAGGGCATCTCCTTCGACGTGAACGAGGGCGAGGTCGTGGCCCTGATCGGCGCCAACGGCGCGGGCAAATCCACCACCCTGAAGACCATCTCCGGCATCATGCACCCCCGCAACGGCAAGATAACCTTCCTGGGCGAGGACATCACTCACACCGACGGGTACAAGCTGCCCGCCAAGGGCCTGGCCCAGGTCCCGGAGGGCCGCCGCATCTTCCTGCAGATGACCGTCATGGAGAACCTGGAAATGGGCGGGTACATCCAGAAGAAGGTCCCCGACGAGGACTTTGAAAGAGTTTTCGCCCACTTCCCCCGCCTGAAGGAGCGCCGCAGCCAGATCGCCGGCACTCTCTCCGGCGGCGAGCAGCAGATGCTGGCCATGGGCCGTGCGCTCATGAGCCACCCCAAGCTTCTCATGCTGGACGAACCGTCCATGGGCCTGGCCCCCATTCTGGTGGAGGAGATCTTCAACATCATCCGGGAATTTCACGCCTCCGGCACCACCATTTTGCTGGTGGAGCAGAACGCGGAGATGGCCCTGCAGATCGCGGACCGGGCCTACGTGCTGGAATCCGGCGCCATCGCCCTGTCCGGCACCGGCAAGGAGCTGGCCGAGAGCGACGCCATCAAAAAAGCGTACTTGGGCGGGTAAGCGTTAAAACCGTCCGAAAAGCAAAAGGAACGCTGGCGCTTTGCCAGCGTTCCTTTATTCTATGCCTTGGATAGCACCTGGGCCCTGCCTTGGATGACAGGCTTTTCCTCTCTTCCCAGTTCCTTGTAGGTCCTTGCGATCAGCGCCGCAGCGATCAGGAAGGTCAGCGCGTCGGACACCGGCATGGAGTACAGCACCCCGTCCAGTCCGAAGAACCGGGGCAGGAGCAGCGCCAGCCCCACGCCGAACACGATCTCCCGCACCATGGACAGTACCGTGGACGCCAGCGCTTTGCCCATAGCCTGCAGGAAGATAAAGCAGGCCTTGTTCACGCAGGCGAAGATCACCATGCACAGATAGACGCGGAAGGACCGCAGGGCAAAGTCTGTATAATAGGCGCTCTCGTTGGCAGCGCCGAAGATGGCTATCAATTGCCCGGGGAAGCACTCTACGATAATGAGCGCCACGGCACCCACGGCGGCCTCCGCCGCCAACAGGCGTGTAAAAAGGCTCCGCACCCGGCCTTTGAGCCCCGCGCCCATGTTGTACCCGGCGATGGGGATGCACCCCGCCGCCATGCCCACCACGACGGAGATGACGATCTGGAAGAACTTCATCACGATGCCCACCACCGCCATAGGGATCTGGGCGTACTGGGCCTGGCCGAATACCGGGTCCAGCGCGCCATACTTGCGCAGCATGTTGTTGATGGCGGCCATCGCCATGACCAGAGAGATCTGGGACAAAAAGCTGGTGACGCCCAGCGTCAGTGTGCGCCCGGCGATATACCCGTTTACCCGGTAGTCGCTCTTGGCCGGACGGACCAGCCGCATATGCGCCAGATACCACACCGCCAGCGCCGCCGTGACCACCTGGCCCAGCACCGTGGCCACTGCCGCGCCCATCATGCCCCACCGGAAGACGAAGATGAATACCGGGTCCAGGATGATGTTGAGCACCGCCCCGGCCAGGGTGGACGCCATGGCGAACCTGGGGGAGCCGTCCGCCCGGATGATGGGGTTCATAGCCTGACCGAACATATAAAAGGGCACGCCCAGGGTTATCCAGAAGAAGTACTCCTGAGAATACCGGAAGGTCTCGTCGTTGACCGTGCCGCCGAACAGGGCGATGATGGGGTCGGCGAAGATGAGATACACCGCGCACAGCGCGACGCCGCTTACGACGGTCATGACCACCGCATTACCCACGCTCTTTCTTGCGTCCGCCGTCTCATTTTTGCCCAGGCTCAGGCTCACAAAGGCGCAGCAGCCGTCGCCTATCATGACGGCGATGGCCAGAGCGATGACCGTGAGGGGGAACACCACCGTGTTGGCGGCGTTGCCGTAGGAGCCCAGATAGGCGGCGTTGGCGATGAATATCTGGTCCACGATGTTATAAAGCGCCCCCACCAGCAGGGAGATGATGCAGGGCACGGCGTACTTTCCCATGAGCTTTCCCACGCTCTCGGAGCCCAGGAACGCATTTGCTTCCTTTTCCATTTTGACTTCCTTTCACACAAAAAAGAACGTGCAGCACGCAACCGGGTTTACGCAGTCGTGCTACACGTTGTATTTTGATTATACCCGTCGGCGGCCTCGCCGTCAAAGGCGTTTTTGCACAAAAACCGCCCCGCTCCGCCGCCGCCGTTTTTGACGCTCCCGCCGGAGGGGCTTACGGCCGTTTTCCCGGCGCTCTCCGCCGCCCGTCCTGTCTCTCAGCCGCGGAAGACCGGCGCAGTCCGCCTGGAGCTCTCATCTTCTCCGCCCCAGGGGCTCTCTCCGTCGTCCCGCTCCTGCCGATCCGGCCGCGTGTCGTTCTCCACTTTCCAGATCGCCCCTCCCCAGGGCTCGGCGGGGTCCGACACCGATCGGTCTCCCAGCTGTATGCTTTCCCCGCAGCATTCTATGGTCCCGCACACGAGCGCATGTTCCAGCTGCGCTCTGTCGTCCGCTTCGGCCACGGCTCCCCCGCCCTGTACGATCTGCGCCAACAGCGCGGCGTCCGCGTCATCGCCCACCGCGATGGCGCATTTCACCGCGCGCTGATACCATTCGTTCTGCCGGATGGCCTCCAGCGGGCCCTCCCAGTCGTCATATGCCAGACCGTCTGACACAAGGACGATCACCGGCCGGTATACGGTAAAGCGGGTGCGGAAAAGGTCCCGGCCCTGGCGGGAGAGCATGTCGTCCAGCTCTTTCAGCGCCGTGCCCAGGGCCGTCGAGCCATGGGTCTCCAGCGCCTTCCAGACCAGCTCGTGCACTGGCACCAGCTCCCTCCCAGTGACCCACCGACAGGCGCTGCCGAACTGCATCACTCCCACGCGCACATCGGCCTCTCCGCTCCAGCCCGGCTGCTTCAGCCTCCGCAGAAGCTCCTCCATCGCCCCGTTGAGCGCGCCGATCCTCTCCCCACACATGGCATCGGATGTATCCAGCACGAGGATCACGGGCAGCAGAGGACGCGGCTGCATGATGCGCCCTGACTCTGACATATCGGCTCCTCCCTGTCTGTACATACTTACTTGCCAAAATTGTACTGTTTCCCGTATGTACTGCGCAGTCCCGAAGAGCAATTGAGCATGTTGAGCCTGTTCTCCCGGGAGCCTCGGCCCTTGGCGAGCGCCGCGGTCAGCTCGTTCTCGATCTTTTGGTATTGCATATGGCCATAGTACATATCGCCCGCGTTGGATCCATCCCCGCCGCCCAGGGCGTTTCCTGCGGCATCCAAATGCTGCTTCCATCGGACCATCTCCACCAGCGCCAGCAGGTAATGGCCGTCGCTGATATGCTCGCCAACCTTGGACTGCACGGAGCGCTGACCCAGCTGCTCGGCCCGGTCCAGGTCCCCGGCCAGCAGCGCCTCCAGCCCCTGGTTGAACAGGGCGATGCTATGACCCGCCGCGGCCGCCTTCTTCTCCCAGTACTGGGACTTCTCCCGGCTCCGGGGCAGCAGCATGCCCTCCGCGTGGAATCTTCCCATGTCCATATCTATCCCTGCGTAATACAGGTCCGCCAGATGCTGCATGCAGTCCGGGTCCGTCTGGGCGCCCTTTTCAAACACGCTGAGCATCCGTTCTATCGTCCCGTATGTGACGTCCTGCAAGGTCCCATCCAGGATCTGCCGCCCCTCCGTCCAGCTGTCCCACAGGCCCTGGTCCCGTATCGTCCTTTCCAGCACCGCGCCAGGTCCGGCCAGCCGCACC
>CANQJZ010000017.1 GCA_947624385.1 uncultured Oscillospiraceae bacterium | reverse complement strand
GTCCACGATGTTGTAAAGCGCCCCCACCAGCAGCGAGATGACGCAGGGTATGGCATACTTGCCCATGAGCTTTTCAACGGGTGCGTCGCCCAGGAAACGGTTTGCTTCTTTTTCCATTTTGTCTTCCTTTCATACATAAAAAAACAACGTGGGCACGCAACCGGGTTTACGCAGGTCGTGCTACACGTTGTGATGTTATTATACCCGCCGGACGGGCCGGCCGTCAAAGGCGTTTTTGCACAAAAAAGCGCGCATGGAAAATTCCATGTGCGCTCTTATTTCGTCCTATTCAGGCCAACAGCACCTTGTCGCTCTGGATGCTGCTGCCGGATATCTCCGCGAACTTATCCAGCAGGTCCTTCATGGTCAGTCGCTTCTTTTCCTCCCCGGCCACGTCGAAGATGATACGGCCCTCGTTCATCATGATGAGCCGGTTGCCGTGGGCGATGGCGTCCTTCATGTTGTGGGTGACCATGAACGCGGTCAGGTGATGCTCGTTTATGATGGCGTCGGTGGTGTTCAGCACCTTCTCCGCCGTCTTGGGGTCCAGGGCTGCCGTGTGCTCGTCCAGCAGCAGCAGCTTGGGCTTTTGCAGCGTCGCCATCAGCAGCGTCAGCGCCTGCCGCTGCCCGCCGGAGAGCAGCCCCACCTTGGTGGTCATACGGTCCTCCAGCCCCAGGTCCAGCGTCTTCAAAAGCTCCCGGTATTCCTCCTGCTCCTTTTTTGTGATGCCCCGGCGCAGGGTACGGCTCTCGCCCCGGCGCTTTGCCAGGGCCAGGTTTTCCTGTATCTGCATGGTGGCGGCGGTACCGGTCATGGGGTCCTGGAACACCCGGCCCAGATACTTGGCCCGCTTGTGCTCGGCCAGGTTCGTCACGTCCTGCCCGTCGATGACGATGGAGCCTGAGTCAACCGGCCACACGCCGGCGATGGCGTTGAGGGCCGTGGACTTGCCCGCGCCGTTGGAGCCGATGACGGTGACGAAATCGCCCTCGTCCAGGTGCAGGCTCAGGCCGTTCAGCGCGTGCTTTTCGTTGACGGTGCCCGGATTGAAGGTCTTGTAGATGTTGTTGATATCAAGCACCGGTCCTGACCTCCTTTTTCGCCTTGGTGAAGTACTTCGTCTTCCAATAGGGCACCGCCAGGAACACCGCCACGATCAGCGCGGATATGAGCTTGAGGTAGTTGGCGTTGATATTGCTCAGGCTGATGACCGCCTGGATGACCACGTAATAGATCACCGCGCCCAAACTCACCGCCAGCAGCTTCAACGCGAAATTCCGGAATATGCGGGAGAACAGCGCCTCGCCGATGATCACGGCCGCCAGGCCGATAACGATAGCGCCCTTGCCCATGCTGGAGTCGGCGAAGCTCTGGAACTGGGCCAGCAGCGCGCCGGACAGGGCCACCAGCCCGTTGGAGAGCATCAGGCCCAGCACGGTCGTCACGCTGGTGTTGATGCCCTGGGCCCGGGCCATATGGCTGTTTGCGCCGGTAGCCCGCAGGGAGCTGCCCAGCTCCGTGCCGAAAAACCAGTACAGCAGCAAAATCACGCCCACCGTGAACAGCCCCACGATGAAGATGGGGTGTCTGGTGAACGGCCGCCGTCCGCTGGCCACGTCCTGCACGAACCGCAGGGAGACCCAGAGCTTGTTGAGATTATTCTGGTCGATGACGTTGATGGCCACGTTGGCCTTCATGCCCATGATGGCCAGGTTGATGGACCACAGCCCCAGCTGGGTCAGTATGCCGGACAAGATGGCCGGGATGCCGCAGAACGTATGCAGCAGCCCCGTGGCCAGTCCCGCCAGCAGCCCCACGCCGAAGGCCGCCAGCAGCGCCACAGGCACGGGAACGCCGGAGCCGAACAGCACCACGAACGTGGCGCCGCCGGTGCAGAAGGACCCGTCTACCGTCAGATCGGCCAGATCCAGGATCTTGAAAGTGATGTATACGCCGATGGCCATAATGCCCCAGATCAGCCCCTGGGAAGCTGCGCCCGGCAGGGCGCTGATGAATCCGCTCATGCAGTTTCCCCCTAATCACGCGTTGCAGGTATACTTTGGCAACGGTTCGATAGTACGCCAAAAAACAGCGGAAAGAGTTTATCCCTCTCCACTGTTTTTTGGATGACCGTCTCAGTTTCGGACGGTGTGCCTTTTACTCGGCCGCGTCCTCAAGTTCCACGGCCTCATAGCCATCGGGAGCCTCCAGACCAAGCGCTTCGCAGATGACGGGGTTATACTTGGGGGTGAAGGTGGCGGCATAGCCGATAGGCGTCTCCTCGATCTTCTTCTCGCCGGTCAGGATCTTGGCGGCCATCTCGCCGGTGGCGTAGCCCAGGTCATAGTAGCTGATGGACAGCGTGGCGACGCCGCAGCCCTTGCAGATGCCCTCTTCGCCGCAGAATACGGGGACCTTGCCGTTGCAGATATTGTCCACGATGCCGGTGTTGGAGGCCACGGTGTTGTCCGTGGGGACATACAGCACGTCGGATTCCTCCGCGGCGGTCTGGCACACGGCGGCCATATCGTTGGAGTCGGAGAAAGCGTACTGAGTACACTCATAGCCCATCTCCTCCAGGTATCCCTGCACGGTGTCCACCTGGTACTGGCTGTTGGCCTCGTTGGAGCAGTACAGCAGACCCACGGTCTCGGCGTCGGGACACCACTCCTTGATCATCTCGGCCTGCTCGTCCAGCGGCGCCAGGTCGGAGGTACCGGACACGTTGGTGCCCACGGTGCCGGTGAAGTCCTCGATGCCCAGGGCCACGCCGTACTCGGTGACGGAGGTGCCCAGCACGGGGATATCAGCGGTGGCGGTGGCGGCGGCCTGCAGGGCCGGGGTGGCGTTGGCCATGATCAGGTCCACGCCCTCGGACACGAACGCGTTGGCGATGGTGGAGCAGGTGGCCGGATCGTTGGCGGCGTTCTGCTCGTCGAACTCCACAGCGTCCTCGCCGAGGATCTCCACCAGAGCGTCTTTAAAGCCCTGGGTGGCGGCGTCCAGCGCCTCGTGGGGGACAAGCTGGCAGATGCCGACCTTATAGGTCTCGCCGTCGGCAAAGGCCGCGACGCACAGGGTCAGGACCATGACCAGCGCCAGGGCGATCGCAAGTACTTTCTTCATCTTGTTGTTTTCCTTTCGATTTTTGATGATGGCGCGCCTATAACGCGCCCCGTTACACGCACCCATGATTCTATCGCTTTAAATGGATGATGTCAATGCGCAGTTCCGCCAAAAACCGCGCACCGACATCATACACTTTGCTACAATATTACTTTAAAGCAATTACAGGAGCACGACCTTCCGGTAGCTCTTCTTGCCCCGCCGGAGCAGCACACCTTCCCGCAGTTTTTCCGCCGGGACGGCCAAAAACATATCCGCGACCTTTTCCCCGTCCAGGCTCACGCCCCCCTGGGCGATATTCTGCCTTGCCTCGGAGTTGGACTTCACCAGCCCCGCCTTCACCAGCAGGCTCTTGATGTCCGCCGCGCCGTCGGTTAAATCCGCTTCCGTGATCTCCGTCACGGGCATTTCCTCGGCGGCTCCGGCCCCGAACAGGGCCCTGGCGGCAGTCTGGGCCTTGTCGGCCTCTTCCTCCCCGTGGACCATTTTGGTAAGCTCGTAAGCCAGAATTTCCTTGGCCTGGTTGATCTTCTGGTCCTTCCAGCCATCCATTTCCTCGATCTGCTCCAGGGGCAGGAACGTGAGCATCCGCACGCACTTCATCACGTCCTCGTCCCCCACGTTGCGCCAGTACTGGTAAAAATCGTAGGGGCTCGTCTTGTTGGGGTCCAACCACACGGCGTTTCCGGCCGTCTTGCCCATTTTCTTGCCCTGGGAGTCGGTCAGCAGCGTCACGGTCATGGCGTACGCGTCCTTGCCCAGCTTCCGGCGAATGAGCTCCGTGCCGCCCAGCATATTGCTCCACTGGTCGTTGCCGCCCAGCTGCATGTTGCAGCCCACGGTCTGGAACATGTGGTAAAAGTCGTAGGACTGCATGATCATGTAGTTGAACTCCAAAAAGCTCAGGCCCTTTTCCATCCGCTGCTTATAGCACTCGGCCCGGAGCATGTTGTTCACGGAAAAGCAGGCGCCCACCTCCCGCAGCAGGTCCACGTAGTTCAAATTCAGCAGCCACTGGGCGTTATTGAGCATCATGGCCTGGCCGGGCCCCTCGCCGAAGTCGATGAACCGCTCCATCTGCCGCTTGAAGCACTCGGCGTTGTACTCGATGGTCTCCTTGGTGAGCATCTTGCGCATATCGGTCCGGCCGGAGGGGTCGCCGATCATGGTGGTCCCGCCGCCGATGAGCGCGATGGGTTTATTGCCGGCCTGCTGCATCCGCTTCATCAGCGTCAGCGTCACGAAATGCCCGGCGGTCAGGCTGTCGGCCGTGCAGTCAAAGCCGATGTAAAACGTGGCCTTGCCGTTGTTGATCAGGTCCTTGACCTCGTCCTCGTCGGTCACCTGGGCCAGCAGGCCCCGGGCCTTCAGTTCGTCATACAGGGTCATTTTTCATTCTCCTCAAAGTTTTTGTTTCCACGCGTCCGCCGCGGCAAGCTGTTCCTCGGCGGAGGCGGTAGTCGTCTCGGTGATATTGTCGCCGCCGATCAAACGGGCGATCTCCCGCCGCCGGCCGGCCCGGTCCAGTTCCTCCACGGTGGTATAGGTCCGGCCGCCCTTCTCCCGCTTTTCGATGAGATACTGACTGTCGGCCATGGCCGCGATCTGGGGCAGGTGGCTGACGCACAGCACCTGGCGGAACCGGCCCGTCAGCGCCAGCTTTTCCCCCACCCGGCTGGCCGCCACGCCGGACACGCCGGTGTCTATCTCGTCGAACACCGCCGTGGGCACCGGGTCGTTCTGGCCGAACACAGTCTTGAGCGCCAGCATGATACGGCTCAGCTCGCCGCCGGAGGCGATACGGGAAATGCTGCCCATGCTCTCCCCCGCGTTGGCGCTCATGAGAAACCGCACTTTATCCGCGCCCTTTGGCCCGAACCCGGGCGCGCCGTCCAGGGGAGCTATCTCCGTGGAAAACCGCGCCGACGGCATGGAGAGCTCCTTCAGCTCCCGCTCCACCCGCTTTGCCAGCGCGTCCGCGGCCTTTTTCCGGGCATTCGTCAGCGCCGCCGCCGTATTCACGCAGTCCTTTTCCAGCGCTTCCCGCTTTTGCCGCAGGGCCTCCAGCGCCGCGTCGCCGTCCTCTATTTCGGCCAGCCTTGCCGACGACTGCTCATAAAGCGCAATGAGCGCCGCCTCGTCAAGAACGTTGAACTTCTTTTCCAGCCGCCGCAGCTGGGCCAGCCGCCCTTCCACCCGGTCGAACTCCTCCGGGGAGAAGTCCAGGCTGTCCTGCATGTCCCGGACCAGCTCGGCCGCGTCCTGCAAGAGGCTTATGGCCTCGGCCAGGGTATCGTCCGCCTGGGCCAGCGACCCGCTCCAACCCCGGGCCCGGCTCAAAAAGCCCCTGGCCTGTCCCGCCAGGTCCACAGCGGACGCCCCGTCGTCGCCGCTAAGCGCCGCGAACGCGCCGTCGGCGGCCTCCCGGAGCTTTTCGCCGTTGCGGAGAAGCGCCGAGCGCTCCTCCAGTTCGGCCTCTTCCCCGGCTTTTAATTCCGCCTTTTCCAGCTCCTGCACCCGGTAGGCCAGACTCTCCGCCAGACGGCGGCGTGTCTCGTCGTCCATGGAAAGGCGCTCTATCTCCCGCTCGTTTTCCTGCCAGCGCTCATAGGCGGCCCGATGATCGCCGCGCTCCTTTTCCGCCCCGGCGAAGGCGTCCAGATAGTCGATGTGGCGGCTCTCGTCCAAAAGCTGGCGGCCGTCGTTCTGGCCGTGAATATCCGCCAGCAGCGCGCCCAGGGCGCGAAGCTGTCCCACCGTGACGGGCACGCCGTTGACCCGGCACGCGCCCCGGCCGTCGGCGCTCACGCTGCGCTGCACGATGAGCGTCCCGTCCTCGGGCTCCACGCCGTTTTCCTCGCACCAGCCAATGGCGCTGTCCGCGTCGAACACCGCCGCCGCCAGGCACCGGTCCGCCCCGGCGCGCACCAGCTCCCGGCTGGTCCGCCCGCCGGTGACGGCGTACAGCGCGTCTATCACGATGCTCTTGCCCGCGCCGGTCTCGCCGGTCAGCACGTTCAGCCCCTCCCGGAACTGCACGTCGGCCCGCTCCACCACCGCGATATTCTCGATGTGGAGACTTCTCAGCATTTTCTCTTACCTCTTATAGGCCCGCCGGAGCTGGGTACACAGCCGCTCGGCGGCGGCGGCGTTTCGCAGCACGATGATGGCGGTGTCGTCCCCGGCCACGGAGCCCAGAATGGTGTCGTCCCCCATGGCGTCGATGGACGCGCACACCGCGCTGGCCAGACCCGGCAGCGTCTTGACCACCACCGTATGCAGGGCGTGGTCGAAGCTCAGGCAGCTCTCCCGGAATATTTCTTCCAGCCGTCTGGCCGCCTCGTTGGCCTCGTCCTGGTCGGCCTGGACGTAGCGATAGCGCCCGCTGGGGCCGATCTCCTTCACCAGCCGCAGCTCCTTGATGTCCCGGGACACAGTGGCCTGGGTGCTGTTCACGCCCCGGGCCTGCAGCGCCTGGAGCATCTGGCCCTGGGTCTCGATGTCCTCCTGGGCGATGATGTCCAATATCACGGTCTGTCTGGATGTCTTCATGCTCTACCCCCCAATTTCTCAAAGGCCGTCTCATAAAAACTCTTGGTGCCAAGATCCGCCATGAGCAGCCTGTATCTGGACTTTTTCACGACCACTTCATCCCCGTCCGCCAGGTCGATAAGCCCCCGGCCGTCCGCCGTGAGCACGCACCGACGGCCCTCGCTCACATCTTCCGGCAGCACGGTGATGGTCCGCCGGGGACTGAGCACGAAGGACCGCGCCGCCAGCATGTGGGCGCATATGGGCGTGAGCACGATGGCCTCCGCTCCCGGCTCCACCAGCGGCCCGCCCGCCGCCATGGAATAGGCCGTGGACCCGGTGGGCGATGACACGATGACCCCGTCGCCGGAAAAAGACAGTATCTTCTTCCCATCCCCCAGGGCCGTCAGGTGTATGTTCTGCACCAGGCCGGATATCACCGCGTCATTGAGGGCCGTGTCGAAAAACACCCGCCGGCCGTTTCGCCGTATCTCCACGTCCAGCATCATCCGCGGCACCGGCGTGAATTTCCCCGCCGCCGCCTGACGCAGCAGGCCCGCGCTGTCCCTATCCAGCTCCGTGAGAAACCCCACGTGTCCCAGATTCAGCCCCACCAGCGGTACGTCGTGGCGCATGATCTGGGGCGCGATACGCAGTATGGTCCCGTCGCCGCCCAGCGTCACCAGCAGGTCCGCCCCATCCAGCGCCCTTTCCAGCGCCCCGGCGTCCTGTTCTGCCTCGCCGCACACGGGGCACACCCGCACAGCGTGGCCGTCCGCTTCCAGCATCGCCCCGATCCGGGCGGTATACGAGAGGTCCTCGTCCCGCCGGACGTTGGGACACAGCACCACCGCGCTCACGATCCGCTCTCCTTTCCCGTATCCAGCGCCTCATGGGACCGCCCCACCAGTCCGGCGCAGTCCACATCCGCCGGCTGGCCCGTCAGGCCCAGCCACGCCAGATACTCGATATTGCCCTCCGGGCCCCGCACCGGGGAGAACGTCATCCCCCGGACCACGAAGCCCAGCTCATTCGCGCTATCCAAAAACCGTTCCAGCACTTCCCTATGCACCGCCGGGTCCCGGACCACGCCCTTTTTGCCCACCTTCTCGCGCCCCGCCTCGAACTGGGGCTTGACGAGACAGATCGCCTGACCGTCCGGTCCCAACAGGCTCTTCACCGCCGGCAGCACCAGACGCAGGGATATGAACGACATGTCCATGACCGCCATATCCATCTTCTCCGGAAACATCTCCGGCGTCAGGTTCCGGGCGTTTGTCCGCTCCATGACCGTGACCCGCCCGTCGGTCCGCAGGCTCCAGGCCAGCTGCCCGTACCCCACGTCCACGGCGTACACGCGCTTTGCCCCCCGCTGCAAAAGGCAGTCGGTGAAGCCCCCTGTGGACGCGCCGCAGTCCACGCATATAAAGCCCGCCGGGTCCACGGCAAAGGTGTCCAGGGCCTTTTCCAGCTTCAGCCCGCCCCGGCTCACGTATGGCAGCTTCCCGCCCCGGACCTCCACCTGCGCGTCATCCGGCACTATCACGGCGGGCCGGGTCTGCTTCTCCCCGTTCACGTATACCTCGCCGGCCAGTATGAGCGCCTTGGCCCGTTCCCGGCTCTCGGCCAGACCCAGCTCATGCACGCGCTGGTCAAGTCTTGTCTTTCCCATGCAGCATCTCCCAAACGGCCTGGGCAAGAGAGCCGTTGTCCAATCCCATCTTCTTCCGCAGCTTCATCGGCTCGCCGTGCTCCAATATGCCGTCGCCCAGATTCACCAGCCGCGTTGCTTTCAGCCCGATGCCATTTTCCGCCGCGGCCGCCAGCAGCTTTTCGCCCACGCACCCGGCGGCGCAAACGTCCTCCGCCACCAGCAGCGCCCCTGTCTTTTGAAGCGACGCCAGCACCGGCGCCGTGTCCAGCGGCGAGAGCGCGTTGATCTTTATGACCTGGGCGCTCACGCCCCCGTCATGCAGCATCCGGGCCGCCATGATCGCCTCGTTGATCTCCGTTCCGTAGGAGGCGATGGTCACGTCCGTTCCCTGCCGGACCACCGCGCATGGCTCCGCCGAAGTATCGCCCAGAAAAAGCCCCTCGCCGCCTCTGGGATACCGCACCGCCACGGGACCGGTATCGACCAGCACCGCTTTTCGCAGCATGCTTTTGAGCTCGGCAAAGTTGGCCGGGGCGTAAATTTTCATCCCCGGCACGCTGGCCAGATAGGCCACGTCGAAGGCCCCCTGGTGTGTCTCCCCATCCCGGCCCACGATGCCGGCCCGGTCCACGCCCAGCACCACGTGCAGCCCCATGAGGGCCACGTCGTGGATGAGCATATCGTAGCTTCTCTGCAAAAACGTGGAGTACACCGCGAACACGGGCTTCAACCCCTGCGCGGCCATGCCCGCCGCCATGGCGCAGGCGTGTTCTTCGGCGATGCCCACGTCGAAAAACCGGTCCGGATAGGCCTCCTGAAAGCCGATGAGACCGGTGCCCTCCTTCATCGCGGCCGTGATGGCCACCACAGCGTCGTCCTCCCCGGCCAGCTCCGTCAACGTCCTGCCGAACACGGAGGAAAAGTCCTCCCCGGTGTATTTGGGCACGCCAGTGGCCGCGTCAAAAGCGCCCACGCCGTGAAAGGCCTCCGGGGCCTTCTCCGCCGGGGCGTATCCCCGGCCCTTTTGGGTGATCACGTGTACCAGCACCGGCGCGCCGTAATCCCGCGCCCAGCGCACGGCGTTTTCCACCTTGCGCACGTCGTGGCCGTCGATGGGCCCGATGTACTCAAAGCCGAAGTCGTCGAAGATATTCTCCGGGATGATCCGCTCCTTGAGCCAGTTTTTCGTCCGACCCAGCAGGGCGGACACGCCGGGCAGCCGGGGCAGCACATTGCTCCGGTACCACTTTTTGAACCGTATATATTCCACCCGGGTGCGCATCCGGCCCAGCATCGCCGCCAGACCGCCCACGCTCTCGTTGATGCTCATGCCGTTGTCGTTGAGCACGATGACCAGCGGCTCGCCGCTGTGCCCGGCGTCGGACAGGGCCTCGTAGGCCATGCCCCCGTTCAGGGCCCCGTCGCCGATGAGGGCCGCCACATGATAGTCCGCCCCCCGGGCCGTCCGGGCCCGGGCCATTCCCAGGGCCACGGACACGGAGTTGGACGCGTGCCCCGCGATAAAGGCGTCGTGGACGCTCTCATAGGGCTTGGGAAAGCCCGACAGGCCCCCCAGGTCCCGGAAATCCGTGAAGTCCTTTCGGCCCGTGAGCAGCTTGTGGGTGTAGCACTGGTGTCCCACGTCGAACACCAGCCGGTCCCGGCCGGTGTCGTACACCCGGTGCAGGGCCACCGTCAGCTCCACGCTGCCCAGATTGGACGCCAGATGCCCCCCATGCTCGGCCAGAGCTTCCACCAGAAACGCCCGTATCTCCGCGCAAAGCTGGTCCAGCGCCTCCGGCGGCAGGGCCCGCACGTCCTCCGGGCCGTGTATATTCTCCAAAAGGCTCATAGCAAACCACACCAAATGTTTATCCGTAAAACCGCGTTACTCGTCGCACAGTTCCCTCATCATAGCAAAAACCGCCCTGAAATGCAAGGCGGTTTTTGCATATTTTCATTACAAAATGAATATTCGGGCTGTCAAAAAGGATTTTTGACAGCCTGAAAACGCCGTGTTTTTCCCGGCAGCAAGCCGCCGCAAAAAACGTCGCTCCGCTCCCCACACGCCTGCGATGCAGGCGCATGGCGGCTATTTATCCCATTCGAGGCGGGACTCCCGTCCCCCTCGAGCTCCCCCTTGCGTGACTTTGTTGCCGCATTTTTGACAAACTCGAATACTTTTGCGTTTTCAACTCTCCCGACCGGCCAGCTTTTCCGTCAGCGCCCGCAGAAAATCCGTGTCGTCGAACCCGTCCAGCAGCCTGTAAGCGTCCCTGGTGTACGCCTCGGTCATCTCCTGGCACTTCTCCGGCCCCAGCAGGGCGCAAAAGCCGTCGCCGTCCAGCAGGTCGTCCCGGCACTGAAAGGCCATCCCCAGCGCCGCGCCGAAATCCCTGGCCGCGTTCACGGTTTCCTTATCCGCCCCGGCGGCGGCCGCGCCCATAGCGCAGGCGGCGGCGATCAATGCGGCTGTCTTGGCCTCGTCCGTGGCGGTGAGCATGTCCGCCGTGGGCTCTGCCCCGCCCATGTCCATAAACTGCCCGCCGCATATGCCGCCTATCCCGGCGGCCTGGCTCAAAATATGGCAGCAGCGAAATTTATCCTCCGCCGGTATCTCCGCCTCGCACACGGCGGCGAACGCCTCCGCCTGCAAGCAGTCCCCGGCCAGCACGGCGCTGGCCTCGCCGAATTTGATGTGATTGGCCGGCTGTCCCCGGCGCTCGTCGGCGTCGTCCATGCATGGCAGGTCGTCGTGGATAAGGCTGTAGGTATGCAGCAACTCCACCGCGCACGCCACCGGCAGCGCGTCCTCCGGGTCCGCGCCGCATAACCGGGCAAATTCCAGGCACAGCACCGGCCGCACCCGCTTGCCCCCGGCCGTGAGCGTGTACGCCATCGCCTGGCGCAGCCCGTCAAAACCGTCGCCCACAGGCGCGAACCGGCCTCCCAGCCAGTATTCCGCCATCGCCCGGTATTTTTCGTATCTCTCCATCGGGTCCATGACGGCTCCTCACTCGAACGGCAGCTCTTCCGGCGCGCCGTCCGGCCCCTTGCGCAGCTGGACCACCTTTTGCTCCGCCTCGTCCAGCATCTTGCCGCATGCGCGCAGCAGCCCCGCGCCCTCCTCGAAAAGGCCCAGGCTCTCCGCCAGCGGCGCGTCGCCCTTTTCCAGGCTCTTCACGATCTCCTCCAGCCTGGTCAAAGACTGCTCAAACGTCATCTCTTTTTTCGCCATCATGTACTTCCTCCACCAGGCAGTCCAGGCTCCCGCCGGACAGCCGCACGTTGATCTTATCGCCTTTGTGGGCCTGACCCGCTGTGCGCAGCGCCGCGCCGTCCTTCTCCGCGATGGCGTACCCACGGCTGAGCACCTTCAAGGGGCTCAGCGCGTCCAGCTTGGCCGCCAGGGCCACGTAGGCCCGGCGCTTTTCGCCGGTGCGCTTCTCCCCCGCCGCCGCGAGATTTGCCCTGGCGTAATCCAGCGCCATCCGTTTTGTCCCCAGATATACCTCCGGGTCCGTCAGCGCCGGCCGCGCCGCCAGCTCCTGCAGCCGCCGGGACAGCGTATCCAGCTTCTTCGCCATCGCCTGACCCAGCCGGATGTTGGTCTGCGCGGCCCATGCCGCCACTTCCTCCATGTCCGGCCCCACGATCTCCGCCGCGTTGGACGGCGTAGCCGCCCGCCTATCCGCCACATAGTCCGATATGGTCACGTCCGGCTCATGCCCCACGGCGGACACCACCGGTATCTCCGACTCATAAATGGCCCGCGCCACCCGTTCATCATTAAATGCCCACAGATCCTCCATGGACCCGCCGCCCCGGCCGGTTATGATCACGTCCGCCACCTGCCATCGGTTGGCGTAGCGTATGGCCCCCACGATCTCCGGCGGTGCCTCCGCGCCCTGGACCCGCACGGGCAGGACCAGTATCTTTGCCAGCGGCCAGCGCCGGCCCAGCACCCTTATGATATCGTGTACCGCCGCGCCCGCGCCGCTGGTGATGACCGCCACCCGCCTGGGAAAGGCCGGCAGGGGCTTTTTGTGCGCCGGGTCGAAAAGGCCCTCGGCGGCCAGCTTGGCTTTGAGCTGCTCAAAGGCCACCTGCAGGTCCCCGGCGCCCTCCGGCATCAGGTCGGAGACATAGAGCTGATAGGCCCCGTCGCGGGGATAGACGCTGACCCGCCCCGTGGCCGTGACGGACATGCCGCTCTCCGGCCGGAACCGGAGCTTTCCCGCGCTGGACCGGAACATGACGCAGCGGATGCTGCTCTCCGCGTCCTTCAACGTGAAATAGTGGTGCCCGGAGGGGTATATCTTATAATTCGACAACTCCCCCTTCACCGCCACCCGGCCCAGCAGCGGGTCCAGGTCAAAAAGCCCCTTGATATACTCGTTCAGGGCCGAGACCGTGAACGCCGTCTCAGTCATCGGGCTTGTCCTCTTTTTCGATCTCGCCCCGGTAAAAGCCGCCCAGCACGCCGTTTATGAAGCTGACCACGTCCCGGTCCTCATAGCCCTTGGCCAGCTCCACCGCCTCGTCCATGGACGCCTTGTCCGGCACGTCGGGCATATACAGCACCTCAAACATGGCCTGGCGCAATATGGCGGCGGCGGTGCGGCTGATGCGCTCGGTGCGCCAGCCCCTGGCGTATTTGCCGATGAGCCCGTCCAGCTCTTCCCGGTGCTCGGCCACGCCCTGCACGCTGCGGGTGATGAAATCCAGCTCCCGCTCCGAGGGCGCATCGGCGTAGAGCTCCCCCTCGGCGGCCAGGGTGGCGTAGTGCTCCGGGTCAAAAAAACTCTCCACCGCCGCCGACGGGTCCTGGCCCGCGCCGGCCACGGCAAAGCCCAGCTGGATGGCGATCTCTCTGGCTGCTGTTCTGGTCATACCGGCCTCCACAAACACAGGAGCCCCTTATGAAGGGGCTCCGACAATTTTCAAAGAATCTGCGGGTTTATTTCTGGTCGAAGGAGATACCCGTCACGTGTACGTTCACCACGGTGTTCATCCCGGTGACGGACTCCACCTCGCCGCACACCGCGTCCTGGACCCGCACGGCGGTGTCGGTGATGCTGCCGGAGGCGCGGACAACGATGAGCACGTCGATGGTGATACGCTCGTCAACGAACCGGATCTTCAGGCCCTTCACGGGATTTTTCCGGCCGAACAGGTCCACCAGCTCCGGCGTATTGGGGCTGCCAAGCCCGGCGACGCCCTCCACCTCGGCCACGGTAGCGCCCACCATGACGGCGACCACGTCCTCCGAGATGTTGACCGTGCCCTTTTCCTCCTGCTTGGTGATGTAGTTCTCCGCCATCGCCCATGACCTCCCATTAAACGATTGGAAGTATTATATCACAGGAGCAGCAAAAAGAAAAGCAATTTATTCCGTGACCTCGATGATATTGAGCTGCTGTGCCGTATGATCCGTGTTGGACACCACCGCCTCGGTGATCTGGGCCACCTGGGTATCGGTCAGGCCCTCCACCGGCGCGGGCACCGCCACGGTCACCCCCTCGCCGGACACGGTGACCACGCAGTCGGTGAACTGCTTGGCGAGAAGCTCGTTTTCCAGCATGCTCTCCTGCAGATTCCAGCTTGCCATGGCGTTTATCTGCCGCATGGACTCGTCGATGACGTCCTGGCTGGTCTGTTCTCCGGCGCAGGCCTGCTCCAGCAGGGCCAGCGCCTGGTCCCTTGAGGTCTGGCGGGTGAGCCGTGCCTCGTCAAAATAAGCGGACACGGCCAGACTGGGCCCGCTGTTTTCCGCCGCCGCGGCCGTGTACGCGTCCTCCGCCGCCTGGGTAGCCGCGTCCTCCGCCGCCACCATGGCCGAGTCCGCCGTGCCCCAGCGGCTGTTGTACGACCAGTTGAGATACACCGCCGCGCCCACGAACACCAGCACGGCGATGACGACGATATTGCGCTTCAAGTTCTTCTTCAAGATTCTTCCCTCCAGCTTTCATGCATTTTAAAGATCGCGATCTTATCCGCGCTCAGCCCGGTATAGGACATGAGCGCCCGGGTTATGTCCAGGCGCACGGAGGCGCTGTCCGCGCCCTGGCACACCACCGCCGCGCCGTTTTCTGATAGCAGTACCTCCGCGTGCCCCACCCCTTCCATCGCCGAGAGCAGTTCCTCCAGCCTCGCCTCCTCCGTGATGTCCGCCGCCGGCTCTGCCGTCCGGTCGCCGCCGGATGGCCACAGCAGCAGGATAAACCCCGCCGCCGCCACCACAAGCACATACTTCCAGCGGCGCAAGCGCTCCAAAAGCGCCCCGCCCGTGTCAGCCATCGTCCCGCCAGCTCTGCCGTGCCGCCGGCACGCCCAGCTCCGCCTCGATGACGCCGGACAGCCACGGGTCGAACGCCCCGTCCACCGCCACGGACCATGGGTACCATACCAGGTCCCCGTCGTCCCACCGGGCCGACAGGTTTACGCCGTCCACGGCAAGGTTCGCCCCGGCCGCTTTGCCTAATATATATGCCTCGCACCTGTCCTCTATGTATGTCCTATCCATCATTTTCGCTTCCTCCTCCGCCTGACCCGTTATCACCTGCGCCTGCTGCTCGTATTTGGCGATGGACGCGGCCAGCCCGTTTATATCCAGCTTCACCAGCGGTCCCGCCACCGCCAGCGCGCACATGAGGCCGCACACCAGCCGCGTCACCCGCCGCACCCGCCCCGGCGGCGTGAGCGTCAGCGCCACGGCAGAGAGCAGCGACGCGGCCGTGATCGAAATGATCCACTGTCTCATGCGCCCATCATCTCCGCCGACAGCACCACGCTCACGAACAGCATCAGCCCCGCGCTGCCCACCAGTCCCAGCGCCATGCCGTATGCCGTGCCGATGCTGCCCATGAGTCCCGCCAGCCGGTCCTCGGCGAAGGGCTCGGCGATGCACGCCGCGGCCTTGAACATGAGATAGTGCAGCCCCAGCGCCAGCAGCGGCCCCAGACACACGCACAGCACCGCCGCCAGCCCGAAGGCTCCCAGCGCCCCCCGGACCAGCGCCGCCCCCGCCACGTATGTGTCCGCCGCGTCCGCCAATATGGACCCCACCACGGGAAGCGCCGCGGCGATGGCCGACTTGGCGATGCCGCCCGCGACCTTATCCGCGCTGCCCGCCACCGCCCCCGTCACGGTCAGGGCCAATGTGAACACGCTGGTGAGCCCCGCCAGAAGCGTGCTGCCCACCCAGCCGATGAGCTTCACCGGCCCGTTCAGCGCCCCGGATGGCAGCGCCGCCCTGGCCGTGGCGGCCGCCGCGTAGGCGTATATCACCGGCAGCACCACCTGTAACCCCGCGTTTATGAGCACGTCCATGAAAAGCGCCGACGCCGCGTACCTTGCTGTGGCCGCGGCCGCGTGGCCCCCGGCGGCCGCGCTGGCCGCTATGGAGGGCAGCAGCGCCCTGGAAAAGTCCGAAAGCTCCACCAGCGCCGTGCGGGCCTGACCCAGAAAGGACCGCATATCCCCCGCGCAGGCGGCCATCACCGCCAGCGCCCCGCCCAGTATCACGTAGTCCGCCGCCTTTCCGTCCTCGCTCAGCGCCCCCGCCAACGAGCACAGCACCGTCACCGCCAGCGCCACGCAGGCGCTTCTTGCCGCGGCGGCCACCTGGCCGGACAGGCTCTCCTTCACCCAGTCCCATATCCGCTGCCACAGGCCGCTCCCGGCCCCGTCGGAGACGGACGCGTCCCCCAAAATATCCCGGGCCGACGGGGGCAGCGCCTGTTCCACCCCCTCCGTGTCCGCTGCCAGGGCGGGCACCGGCAGCACCAGACAGAATATAAGAAGCACGGCCAGCGTTTTCATGCCAACTCTCCTATCATCTGCAGCAGCGAGCGAATGAGCGGCAGGGCCGTGACCACCGCGCACGCCGCGCCGCACAGCTCCACCGTGGACGCCACGGCCCCCTGGCCCGCGTCCTTGCACAGGTCCGCCGCCAGCCGCGTCACCACCCCCAGCCCCACGCATTTGAGCACCGGGCTCACGATGGCGGGGCTGAGACCCGTCTGCGCCTGGGCAAGCTCCAATACCTCCCGGAGCTGGCCGAACAGCTCCAGCGCCAGATACCCGCCCATGAGGCACACCGCCAGACTCAGGGCAAGCCCCAGCTCCGGGGCATTTTTCTTCAGCAGCAGCGCGATAACGGCCCCGGCCAGCCCCAGCGCCGCCGCCTGGACCAGCGCCGTCATCCCAGTCCGAACAGGTCGCGGATCAGATCAAAAAGCTCCGCGATGCGCTGCACCAGAATGACCAGCACCACCACCAGTCCCGCGATGGTGGTCATCAGCGCCTGTTCGTCCCGGCCGGAGCGGCTCAGCAGCAGGTTCAGCACCGCCACCAATATCCCCACCGCCGCGATTTTGAAGATCAGATCAACATCCATGGTAAGCGTCCTATTTCATCCTACAGCAGCAGCACCGCCAGCGCCGCCGCCCCGGCGGCGCCGATGCCCACCGCCATCCGGCCCCGCTCCCGCAGGTCCCGCCGGGCGTCCTTCGCCGCTTCAAGCATGCGGGCGCGGCACGCGGCCAGCGCCGCCAGCTGTTCCTCCGCCCCGTACCGGCCCAGCACCTGTCCCAACGGCAGCAGCGCCTCCCGCTCCGGCCCCGGCAAAAACGCCACCGCCTCGGTCCAAAGCTCCTCCGCCGTCCGTCCCCCCAGGTCCGCCAGGGCCGCGCTCATATGCCCGCACAGCAGCCGGGCATCTCCGCTGAGCTGCCCGCTCAGCCGCTCAAACAGCGCCGGCAAAGGCGTGGCGAACCGGCCCAGCTCAAACTCCATCCGCTCCAGCATGCGGGCCAGCTCATCCCGCCGAACCGCCCGACTGCGCAGCTCGCCCGCCGCGGCCAGACCCGCCAGCAGTCCCGCCGCCGTCAGCAGCATCGCCCCCAGGAGCTTCACGCCATGTCCTCCACGCTATACCGCCGCACGCCCTGGCGCGCCTCTATCCACACCCGCCGCCGGAACACCCCGGCCTGCAAAAGCGCCCGGCATGGTCCGCTCATGGCCAAACCCCGCTGGCCGTGGGCCGTGGCCAACACATGCACGCCGCTCCTTGCCGCCCACAGCGCCGCCTCCATGTCCCCCTGACCGCCCAGCTCATCCGCCGCCAGCACCTGGGGGTTCATGGCCCGCAGCAAATATTCCGCGGCCTGGGCCTTGGGCGCGCCGGTGAGCACGTCCGTACATGGCCCCACGTCAAAGGCCGGCTCGCCGGACCATGCGTCCGCGATCTCGCCCCGCTCGTCCGCCACCGCCACCCGCACGCCCTGGCGGGACAGCCGCCGCACGATCTCCCGCAGCAGCGTTGTCTTGCCCCCGCCCGGCGGGGATACGATGAGCGCGGAGGCAAAGCCCCCGGCGGTCAGCGCCGTCCATATCCCGTCGGCGCAGCCGGGTACGGCCCGGGGTACCCGCAGCGCCAGGGACGATATCTCCCGCAGGCTCTCCATGCCGCCTTCGGCCCAAACCGCCGTGCCGCACACCCCTACCCGCACCCCGCCGGGGGCGGACAGGAATCCCCGCCGGAGCTGCTGGGCCGAGGCGTGAAAAGACGCGCCCGTGGCCGCCTCCACAACGGCCCGCAGGTCCTGCGACCTCACCGGCCCGGTCCCCAGGCCGTACTCCCGACCGGCCAGCAATGCGGTCATCTCCCGGCCCCGGCGCAGCCGCAGCTCCTCGCACACCGCCCGCTCCGACCGGTCCAACGCCTCCGCCGCCTGGCGAAGCGGCCCCGGCAGCAGCGCCGCCGCCGATGCGAATCCGTCCATGCTCTCACTTCCCGGACAAGTCTATGCGGCCTGTCTGCCCATGTATGCCTGCCACTATTCACACACTGTTCACACACCATATGTTGACACCGCCAATTAAATTTGGTAGCATATTTAAGTTATATTGTATTTTTCCACATGAAAGGAGCGGTCCCCCACCCATGCGTGAGATCCTGACAGGATATTGGGGCAAGTACAAAAACTCCCTGATCCTGACCCCCATTTTCGTGCTGCTGGAGACGGTGGTGACCCTGGCGCTGCCCACGCTGATGAGCAGCATCGTGGACCAGGGCGTCGCCACCGGCGACCGGCAGTACATCGTCGTGTGCGGCCTTCTGATGACGGCCCTGGCCATCATGAGCGTCGTCTCCGGGTACATAAGCACCTGGAACGCCTCCCGAGCCGCCAACGGCTTTGGCTCCAACCTGCGCCAGGCCATGTACCGGCACATCCAGGAGTTTTCCTTTGCGGACATCGACCGTTTCTCCACGGCCAGCCTGATCACCCGCACCACCAGCGACGTGCGCCAGCTGCAAATGGCCGTGCAGATGATGCTGCGCACCTTCATCCAGGCCCCCTTCCAGCTTCTGGTGGCCATGACCATCGTGATAACCTACTCCTGGCGGCTGGCCCTGATCTTTATGGTGGCGGTGCCTGTGCTGTTCGTGGGCGTCATCACGGTGATGACGCTGGTGGATAAGCTCTTCCTGCTGGTGCAGCAAAAGCTGGACGCCATGAACGCGGACATTCAGGAGAACCTGATCGCCATCCGGGTCGTCAAGGCATTCGTCCGCCAGCACTACGAGCGGCAGAAGTTCAAAAAAGCCAACGACGAGCTGACACGCGCCAACCTGAAGGCCGTGGGCGTGATCATCGCCATGAGCCCCCTGGCCACCATCGTCCTGAACGCGGTGACGCTGTGCGTGTACTGGTTCGGCGGCCGCATGGTGGCCCGCGGGACCATCGAAAGCGGCCAGCTTTTGGCCGTTGTCAGCTACCTCAATCAGATCATGATGAGCGTGATGATGTTCTCCATGGTCCTCATGCAGTACACCCGCTCCCGTGCCTGCGGCAAGCGCATCGCCGAGGTGCTGGACGCGGTGCCGGACATCCAGAACAAACCCGGCGCCAAACCCCACCCCATCGCTCCCGACCACGGCTCCGTGGAATTTCAGGACGTGTCCTTCCGCTACTCCCGCACAGGCAACGGCGAGGACGTGCTGAAAAACATCACCTTCTCCGTCCAGCCCGGCCAGACGGTGGCCATCGTGGGCGGCACCGGCTCCGGCAAGTCCAGCCTTGTGAACCTCATCCCCCGGTTTTACGACGTGTCGGAGGGCCGGGTGCTGGTGGACGGCGTGGACGTGCGGGACTACCCCATCGAGGACCTGCGCGACGGCGTTGGCATGGTCCTGCAAAAGAACGTGCTCTTCTCCGGCACCATCCGGGAAAACATGCAGTGGGGCAAGGCCGACGCCACGGACGAGGAGATCGTCGCCGCGCTGCAAAGCGCCCAGGCATGGGACTTCGTCTCCCAGATGCCCGACGGGCTGGACACCCGCATTTTGCAGGGCGGCACCAACGTCTCCGGCGGGCAGAAGCAGCGGCTTTGCATCGCCCGGGCCATGCTCAAAAAACCGGCCATCCTCCTGCTGGACGACAGCACCAGCGCCGTGGACTCCGACACGGAGGGCCGTATCCGGGAGAGCTTCTCCCGGGAATTAAAGGGCACCACCGTGTTCATCATCGCCCAGCGGGTATCCTCCGTGGTGGGCGCGGACAAGATCGTGGTCCTGGACGAGGGCCGCGTGGAATCCGTTGGCACCCACCAGGAGCTTTTGGAAAAAAGTCCCATCTACCGGGACATCTACACATCCCAGGTGGAGGAGGCGTTGAGCGATGGCTGAGAAAAAGCAGAGCATCCTGTCCCAGCTGAAAGCGCGCATCGCCGTGGACAGCGTGGACGAAAACGACGAGAAGATATACAAAAGCGGCGGCCGGGACTACCGCAAGCCCAAGGACGCCAAGGGCACGCTCCTGCGCATTTTAGGCTACGCCGGCAAGCGCAAGGGCCTTTTTGCCCTGGTGCTGGTGACCATGCTGATCTCCACGGTGTGTACCCTGGCGGCCAGCTACTATCTGCGGCCTTTGATAGACGACTACATCGTCCCGCTCATCAAAAGCCCTGAAAAGGACTTCTCCGCCCTGGCCCGGCAGCTCGCCATCCTGGCGGGCATCTATCTTGCCAGCGCCGTGGCCACCTACTGCACCTCCCGCACCTGCATGACCCTGGCCCAGTGGGCCACCAACGCCCTGCGCCGGGACCTGTTCTCCGCGCTGCAGGACCTGCCCATCACGTTTTTCGACGAGCACACCCACGGGGAGCTGATGAGCCGCTTTTCCAACGACGCGGACAACGTGCAGATGTGTCTGGAACAGGGCATCGTGCAGTTTTTGTCCGGCATCATTACCTTTGTCGGCACCGTGGGGCTGATGATCGCCCTGAGCTGGAAGCTGTTTCTCATCACCCTTGTGACCATCGGCCTTTCCTTCACGCTGGTGAAGGGCGTGGGCCGGTACTCCCGTATCCTCTTTAAAAAGCAGCAATCCTCTCTTGGCGAGTTAAACGGCTACATCGAGGAGATGCTGGACGGGCTGAAAGTGGTCAAGGCCTTCAACTACGAGGACCGGGCCAAGGCCGGTTTCACCGATCGCAACGACGAGTACCGGGACAACGCCATCTTCGCCAACTTCCTGGGCAGCATCATCTTCCCCACCATGAACGCCGTCATGAACATCTGCTACGCGGTCACGGCCGTGCTGGGCGGGTTCATGACCGTAGCGGGCTCCTTCACCATCGGCTCGCTGGGGGTGTACCTCAACTACATCCGCCAGGTGACCATGCCCATAAACATGATGTCGAACCAGGCCATCAACCTCTTCTCCGCCATCGCCGGCGCGGAGCGCATCTTCGCCATCATCGACCATGAGCCGGAGCCGGACGACGGCGCCGTGACGCTGGTCACGGTGGACCACGCCCCGGACGGGACACTGACCGAGACGGGCCACGGGGAGCGCACCGGCTTCTGGGCCTGGAAGATACCCCAGAGCGACGGGACATTTGAGTTCCGGGAGGTCCGGGGCGGCGTCCGCCTGGAAAACGTGGACTTCTCCTATGTGCCCGGAAAGCCCGTGCTGCACGACTTCACCGTCTGGGCGGACCCGGGCCAGAAAATCGCCTTCGTGGGCTCCACCGGCGCGGGCAAGACCACGGTCACCAACCTGATCAACCGCTTTTACGAGATCGACAGCGGCCGCATTTTATTTGACGGCATCGACGTGAAGGACATCAAAAAAGCGGCCCTGCGCCGCAGTCTCGGCATCGTGCTGCAGGACACGAACCTGTTCACCGGCACGGTCATGGACAACATCCGCTACGGCAAGCTGGACGCCACGGACGAGGAATGCGTCGCCGCGGCCAAAGCCGCCAACGCCCACGGCTTCATTACCCGTCTGCCGGACGGGTACAACACCATGATCACCGGCAACGGCCAGAACCTCTCCCAGGGCCAGCGGCAGCTTTTGGCCATCGCCCGCACCGCCGTGGCCAAGCACCCGGTGATGATTTTGGACGAGGCCACCAGCTCCATCGACACCCGCACGGAAAAGCTCATCGACAAGGGCATGGACGCGCTGATGGAGGGCCGGAGCGTGTTCGTCATCGCCCACCGGCTCAGCACGGTCCGCAACGCCCAGGCCATCGTGGTCATCGAGCACGGCAAGATCGTGGAGCGGGGCAGCCACGAGGACCTTTTGCGGCAAAAAGGCCGGTACTATATGCTCTACACCGGCCAGAGCGAGCTGGATTAAGCCATGGATTTTTTCAGGGACAACACACCGGACGACAGCTGGGAAAAGCTGCGTTCAGACTGCGCCGGGTGCATGAACTGCGAGCTGGGCCGGACGCGGAAAAATCTGGTGTTCGGCGTGGGGCTGGAGACGGCGGACGTGATGTTCATCGGCGAGGGTCCCGGCGAGCAGGAGGACCTGCAGGGCGAGCCCTTCGTGGGCCCGGCGGGCAAGCTGCTGGACACCATGCTGGAGATCATCGACCTGGACCGGACAAAGGTGTACATCGCCAACATCGTCAAGTGCCGCCCGCCCCGGAACCGGGACCCTCTGCCCGACGAGCAGAGCGCCTGCATTGGCTGGCTGCGCCGGCAGATGGACCTGGTGGACCCGAAAATACTTGTCTTTCTGGGCCGTATCGCCGCGCAAGTCTTCATCCGCCCGGACTTTCGCATCTCCCGGGAGCACGGCCAGTGGTTCGACGTGGAGGGCCGCCGCGCCATGGCCATCTACCACCCCTCCGCCCTGCTGCGGGACCCCTCCAAGCGTCCGGAGACCTTCGTGGACCTGAAAGCCTTGCAGCGCCAGATCGAGAGCCTCCATGATTGAACTGCACCCTGTCACATTGGCCGACAAGGCCTGGATAGACCCGCTGGTCCTGGCGGAGAACTCCCCCAGCGCGGACTATAACTTCGGCAACATCTTCCTCTGGGACGGGACCTACCGCCAGCAGGTGGGCAAGCTGGGCGAGCGCATGATCTGCATGCCCTGTTACGGCCCGGAGCCCTTTTTCGCCTGGCCCATCGGCAGCGGGGACCTTGCCCCGGTACTGGCCGAGATGGGCGCGTACGCCAGGGGGAAGGGCTTTCCCTTCGTCCTGCGGGGCGTGACGGCGGACCACCTGCCCTTGATACAGGCCCTTTTTGGCGATGACCTGACCGCGGAGCCGGAGCGGGACCTGTGGGACTATCTCTACGCCGCCGAAAAGCTGGACGCCCTCACCGGCAAACACCTGCACGGCAAGCGCAACCATATCCACCGCTTCGAGCAGGAAAACGACTGGACCTTCTCCCCCATGACCGCCGGGGACATCCCCGCGTGCCGGGACATGCTGGATAAGTGGATGGCCGCCTGCGGCGAGGACGAGCAGGACGGCATCGACGCGGAATACCGGGCCATCGACCGGGCCTTTGCGAACTTTGACGCGCTGGGTCTGGACGGGGGACTTCTCTGGTCCGGGTCAACGCTTGTGGCCTTCTCCATGGGGGAAATGACAAGCCTTGACACCTTCGACATCCATTTTGAAAAAGCCTTCGCGGACATCAACGGGGCCTATGCCATGGTCAACCGCCAGTTCGTCCGCGCCATCCGCGCCACCCATCCCCGGGTGCGGTGGATAAACCGGGAGGACGACATGGGCCGTCCCTCTCTCCGACAGTCCAAACTCAGCTACCATCCGGACCGGATGGTGGAAAAATACAAGGTGGTGCTGCCAAATGGATAACGTGACGATACGCCCCTGGCGGGAGACCGACCGCCCCCGTTTGATCGAGCTGTGGCGGGAGGGTTTTTCCGACAGCGACGACTACATACGCGCCTACCACGCCATGTTCTTAAAGCCCGACCGGTGCATGGTGGCGGAGGCGGACGGCCAGGTCGTCTCGGCCATGTACATCATGAACGGGCCGCTGATGTTCCCGCCCTCCGGCCAGTCCCTGACCACGGCGTACACCTACGCCCTGTCCACGGACAGCGCATACCGGGGCCGGGGCATCGGCACGGCGGTGTACAAAGCCTGCGTGGCCGAGGCCGGCAAGTGGTCCCACGCGGTGTGCGTCATGCCGGGGGAGCAGGCCATGTACGCCTTTTATGAAAAGGCCGCCGGCTGCGTGCCTGTCAGCTATATCCGGGAGGCGTTTCTGGGTCCCGCCGAGATCACCGGCGTGCCCCGTGAGGCGGCCGCGCCCATCTCCGCCGGGGAATATTATCTGCGCCGTAAGGCACTGCTCCGCGGCCGTCCCTACGCCGTCATGGGCCCGGAGCTTCTCAGCCTGGAAAGGCAGCACATGCGCCGCTTTGGCGGCAGCATGCTGGACCTGAACGGGGACATCGCCGCCGTGGAGCTGGACGGGGACACGTGCCGTGTCCTGGAGCTTCTGGCCCCGGAGGGCGACTGGGCCGACGTTCTGGCCTCGGTGGCGGCCCGTTTCCCGGCGGAGCGCTATGAGGTCCGCACGCCCCTTTTCTACCCCGGCCCCGGCCAGGCGCGGCCATTCGTGCTGGGCACACTTGGTCCCGACGTGCGCGAGCCTCTGCCTGACGAGCTGTGGTGGGGCTTTGCCTTCGACTGATGAAGAAGCTGACCGTCGGCATATTGGCCCATGTGGACGCGGGCAAGACCACCCTCTCCGAGGGCATGCTGTACCTGACGGGCCGTATCCGCAAGCTGGGCCGTGTGGACCACCGGGACACCTTTCTGGACACCCACGACCTGGAGCGGGCCCGTGGCATCACCATCTTCTCCAAACAGGCCATATTGTCCCTGGGCGATACAGAGCTTACGCTGCTGGACACCCCCGGCCACGTGGACTTCTCCCCGGAGGCGGAGCGGGTGCTGCAGGTGCTGGACTACGCCATTCTGGTCATAAGCGGCACGGACGGCGTTCAGGCCCACACCCGGACCCTCTGGGGCCTTCTGGCCCGGTACAACATCCCCACGTTCCTGTTCGTCACCAAGATGGACGTCTCCGGCACGGACAAGGCCGCTCTGCTGGCCGATATCCGGGCCCGTCTGGGGGACGCCTGCGTGGACTTTTCCGCCCCGGCTGACGACCGGGACGAGCAGGTGGCCCTGCTGGACGAGGCGGCCCTGGACGCCTATATGGAGACCGGCGCTGTATCTGACGCGGACGCGGCCCGGCTCATCCGACAGAGGAAGCTTTTCCCCTGCTTTTTCGGCTCTGGCTTAAAGCTGGACGGCGTGGAGGCCTTTCTCGCCGCCTTGGACAAATATACCCTCTCCCCCGCCTGGCCCGCCGCGCCCTTTGCCGCACGGGTCTATAAGATCGGCCGGGACAGCCGGGGCGAGCGCCTCACCTATATGAAGATCACCGGCGGCGCATTATCCGTGCGCATGCCGGTGCGTTATCTGCCTCTGAACGGCTCTGAACCCCTGGAGGAAAAGATCGGCCAGATACGGCTCTACTCCGGTGTCAAGTTCGACGCCGCCGACACTGTCCCGGCGGGCACTGTCTGCGCCGTGACGGGCCTTTCCGCCACCTGGCCCGGCCAGGGCCTTGGAGCGGAGCCGGACGGCGGCGCGCCGTATTTAATTCCCGCCATGGGCTACCGCATCGTCCTGCCAAAAGGCACGGACCCCCAGACCATGCTGCCCAAGCTGAAAATGCTGGAGAAGGAAGAGCCCCAGCTGCACATCCTCTGGCAGGAGGGTCTGGGGGAGATACACGTGCAGCTCATGGGCGCGGTGCAGATCGAAATTTTGAAAAGCCTCGTCAAGGACCGGTTCGACGTGGACGTGGACATCGACGCGGGCCGGGTCCTGTACCGGGAGACCATTGAAAACGCGGTGGAGGGCGTGGGCCACTTTGAGCCCCTGCGCCATTACGCGGAGGTACACCTGCTCTTAGAACCCGGCGAACCCGGCAGCGGTATCCAGGTGGACACGGTCTGTTCCGAGGACGTGCTGGACCGGAACTGGCAGCGGCTTATCCTGACCCATTTGGAGGAAAAACAGCACCTTGGCGTGCTCACCGGCTCGCCCCTGACGGACGTGAAGATCACGCTGCTCACCGGCCGGGCCCACCTGAAGCACACCGAGGGCGGGGACTTCCGCCAGGCGACGTATCGCGCCGTGCGCCAAGGGCTCATGCAGGCCAAAAGCGTGCTTTTAGAGCCCTACTACGCCTTCCATTTGGAGGTCCCCACCGCCCAGATCGGCCGGGCCATCACGGACGTGCGGGCCATGGGCGGCGTACATGAAAGTCCCGTTACCCAGGGGGAATTTACCGTTCTGGAGGGCCACGCCCCCGTTTCCGCCATGGGCGATTACGCCGCGCAGGTGGCGGCGTACACCGGCGGCCGCGGCCGGTTTTCCTGTCGGGTGGACGGCTGTCGGCCCTGTCACGACGCCGAGGCCGTCATCGCCGCGCTGGACTACGACCCGGAGGCGGACCTGGAAAACACCCCGGACAGCGTCTTTTGCGCCCACGGCGGCGGCTTCACCGTGAAGTGGAACAAGGTCCCCGAGTACATGCACCTGGAAAGCGCCCTCAAAAAATCGGACGCGCCCATGGACAGCCCCGAACCAAAGCTCCGGCGGCAAAATCTGGACATCGACGAAAAAGAGCTGGAGGCCATCATGGTCCGGGAGTTCGGCCCCATCCGCCGCAAACAGTACGCCGCCCCCCAGATCAACAGCGCCGTGGGAATCCAAATGCAAGCCCGCAAAACGAAAGAGCACATCATCGTGGACGGGTACAATGTGATCTTCGCCTGGGACGAGTTGAAAGCCCTGGCCGCCCAGGGGCTGGATATGGCCCGGGACAAGCTTTTAGACATCCTGGCCAACTACCAGGGCTACACCAAGTGCGACCTGGCTGTCGTCTTTGACGCCTACAAGGTCCCCGGCGGCGCCGGCAGCCGGGACAGCCGGGCCAACGTCCGCGTGGCGTACACAAAAGAGGGCGAGACGGCGGACATGTACATCGAGCGCCTGGTGGACGAGATAGGCAAGAACGAGACGGTCCGGGTCGTCACCTCCGACCGGCTTGTCCAGCTTGGAGCCTTCCGCTCCGGGGTGCTGCGCACGTCCTCCGGCGAGTTCAAGTCCGAGGTCGATTGGGTCCTGGACCAGATCGCCCAGGCCGTGAAGCGCTCGCAGTTTTGAGAGAGGAGGCAATAGCGTATGCATAAAATTCGTGTGCTGCAGATCGTCTTTTTGGCCGTGCAGGTCCTCGCGGCTGTCCTGTTGACGGCGGCGGTGTTCGGCGATATGGACCCCGCCGTCATGTCCGCCTCCGCGATCGCTATCGGCGTGGGCCTGCTGGGAAACGCCGTCTGCACGATCCTCCGCGCCGTTCAAGGCCCGAAAAAGAAATAAATCGAAATATGAGGAATGATATGATGGTGAAAAAGAACAGCCTATGCGCGCTGTGTTCCGCGGCGGTCATGCTCCTGCTGCCCTGGTGTACCGTCACTTTTGCGAACGGGACCAGCGGCATGGCGGCCTGTTTGCTTCTGTTCTTTGCCGTCGATCCGGTGGCAGCCATATGCGTGGGCGTGTTCGCGGGCAGGCAGTTAAAAGCGGCCTGGTTCCAGCCCCTGTTCCTGTCCGCCCTGTTCCTGCTTGGCACGTGGCTTTTCTTTGACATGGGCGAGCGGGCCTTTCTTCTCTATGCCGCCGTCTATCTGCTTCTTGCCTATTCCTCCGCGGCCATATCCGCGGTCCTTGTCAAGAAAAAAGGATAGACTGATCCGCTATAAATGCCTCCCTCTGACGAGGGAGGTGGCTCGCCCGTCAGGGCGAGACGGAGGGAGAGATATCTCTCCCCCAGTCAGCGCCAAAGGCGCTGACAGCCCCCTCGTCAGAGGGGGCCATATTCTAAACCTTTTAGTTTTTTGGAGGTTCCTTCCATGTTTGATTTCAAAAAAGAATGCGGAAAACTGTCATCCGCCACCCGATCAAAAAGCTGTGACCGACCTTACCGATATGCGCATCATCGACACATATCCGAATATACCGACCGCCTTTGCAAACGGCGCGTTCTCCCCTGACCGCTGGCGGGCCTATATCGACGCCGCCATCCCCGGTCTGCGGCCGCTGCTGGAAGCGGACGCGCAGGAAATACAGGCCACCGGCGGCGTCGCCTGGGAGAGGGATTTTCTTCCCGTTTTGAACGCCCTGCCGGAAAAAGCGGACTCCTGCCGTGCCGCCCACGACAGCTTTCTCGGCGTCACGGACGGACTGGACCGGACCATCCGGGATAAATTCGGCAGGAGCGTGGATGTGGACGTCTATTTCTACCTTGGCCTGTGCAACGGCGCGGGCTGGGTCACGTCCCTGCACGGGCGAACGGTCGTACTGCTGGGGCTGGAGAAGATCGTGGAACTGAACTGGTGCGGCCCTGACGATATGCGCGGCCTCATCTGGCATGAGCTGGGCCACGTCTATCAGGCGCAGCACGGCGTATTGAAGCGCGCTTTTGACCGCGCCGCCGACCGGCTCCTGTGGCAGCTTTTCACCGAGGGCGTCGCCATGGTTTTTGAGCAGCGGCTGGCGGACGACGCCGGATACTACCACCAGGACAAAAACGGCTGGAAAGCCTGGTGCGACGGGCATTTTGCCGATATGAAGGCGGATTTCCGCCGGGACCTGGACACCGTGACCTGCGCCGGTCAGCGCTGGTTCGGCGATTGGGTGTACTACCGGGACCACGCCGATGTGGGCTATTATCTGGGCTGCCGGTTCGTGCGGTATATCCTGACCTTATACCCGTTCGACGACATCCTGCGCTTCGACATCGGGGACGTGCGACGGCTATACGATCAATTTATGACCCAACTGTGAAACATCATGGACAAAGCCCTGGAAAAGCGCATAGAAGAGCTCTCCGCCCGGTGTGAGCGCAGCAGCCTTGTGACCGCCACCGGCTTTCTCACCATGCCGGAACAGGCGGAGGTCGCCGCCTGGGCGAAACGTCTCGGGGACGTGACGCTGCACTTAAACGGCGGCAGCGCCGCCTGCGAGCGCAAGTGCGCCTTCTTCCTGCCCTACTACATGACCGACGCTGACTTCGACCCGTCCGAACACATCCGCGCCCTGCGCGTCACCGCCTTTTTCGGCGAACCCACCCACCGGGACTATATGGGCGCGGCCCTGGGCCTTGGCATCCGCCGGGAGTGGATCGGGGACTTCTGGGTCAACGGCAGCGCGGCCACCATCTTCTGTCTGCCCACGGTGGAAAAGCTTCTCACCGACGAGCTGACGCAGGTCGGCCGCTGCACGGTGAGGACCGTCCCCATCGCCCTGGCGGAGGTCCAGGCCCCGGAGCGAAAAACCAAAAAACGCGCGTTCACGGTAAAGAGCCTGCGGCTGGACGCGGTGGCGGGGAACATGTTCGGCCTGTCCCGGACCCAGGCGGCGGAGCTCATTCGGGCCGGGGCCGTGCAATTGAACTACGTCCAGTGTCTGCACGTGGACGCGCCCATATCCCAGGGCGACGTGATCTCCATCCACGGCCGGGGCAAGGGCGCGGTGACGGCCCTGGGCGGTCAGTCCCGCAAGGACCGGACGTTTTTGGAGACGGAGATCTATCTATAAAAAACACCCCCGGCCTTGACTTGATAGTGATAAGGAACAAAACGACAAATCATCGTCAACTGACGGTTTCAGGGTGCGACGAATCCCCGCTGCATAGTGAAAAGCAGCGGGGATTCATCGTGCAATTTGTGATAGCAAGTTACTTACAAAAGAAGCTGACTTGGAGATCCACAGCGAGATGCTCCTGATCGTTCGCAATGGCTATGCATATCCGGATATACATTGCTCTTCCCCATCTCATCCTGCACGATACTATAGGACAGTGACGGGATAGCGGACTTCAAAACTTGGGTTGCAATGTCACCGCCTGGACGGAAATAACGTTGCAAATGTCCATAACGCTTTCCAGATTATAATCGCCTGCTCCCGCACGGGCGGCGGAGCCAACGCAGGCCACTTGAAAGCCTCCGTCATGTCCCGCGTGCGCACCGGACACCGCATCCTCCACCACAAGGCAGCTTTCGGGGGCCTCGCCGAGCATGGCGGCAGCCTTCAGGAACACCTCGGGGTCCGGCTTGGAACGGGCAATGCAGTTGCCATCGGCGACCGCGTCGAAAAAATCCGCCAGGCCGATGCGCTCCAATATGAGCGGCGCGTTTTTGCTGGACGAGCCGATGGCCAGCTTCAGCCCCCGGGCCCGCAGCGCGTCCAGGGTGCTCTTTACCTCCGCCGGAAGATCGGCGGGGGTCATTTGATGCAGATACCGGCGATAGAGCGCGTTCTTTTCCTCCGCCAGGGCGGCCTGCTGCGCCTCGTACAGCGCCGGTCCGGCGTATCGCTCCAATATCAGGCGCAGACTCTCCCTGCGGGAAACGCCCCGGAGCCGGTCGTTGAACGCCCGGTCGAAGGGCACGCCCAGCTTATCGGCCAGCGCCTTCCAGGCCAGATAGTGGTACTCGTCCGTATAACAGACCACGCCGTCCAGGTCGAATATGACTGCCCTGTATCTCACGCAAGCTCCATGGCTGCCTGCCACGCCTCCCCCATACAGGCCAGATGCAGACCCTCCTCGCCGGTGTTGCCCATAACATCCCGCAGGTCCAGCAGCAGCGCCTTTTCCAGATAGACCATGCCCTTGTCCGCGATGCCGTTTTGCAGGGCGAACAGCGCGTGGGTAGCGAAGCTCAGGGTGGAGTCATGCAGACACAATGGCTCAAAATCCTCCCAGGCGGCCCGCTTTTCCTCCGCCGTGAACAGCGCCGGCAGCCGGGTCATCAGCAGGAGCACATCCGCCTGCTTGATGACCTTATACCGCTGCAGCCGGTCAAAGCAGACGCTGTGGTAGCAGGCGCCGGCGTCCTTTTTCAGAGCGCTTATATCTGTCGGCTCCAGTAGGTGGAACGTCTCGTCCTGTGTCAGCCGGCCCGTGTGGGGGTCGCGTGGCCAAGGGATGGCGTCTCGCAGCGCGCGCAGTCCATCCAGCTCCTCCGGGGTGATATGCAGCTCGGCGTACAGCGCCGGTCTTTTTTCTTTCAAGTCCGCCGCGGCGCGAAGGGCAAGGTCCAGGTTGTGCTGGACGAGAACGTTGGTATAGAGGTTATTGCTGGTGATGCCGCAGTACTCATCCGGCCCCTTGCAGAACATGAGGTCGGCTCGGGCCGCCTCCGGGCGGAAAATGTAGCGGCTGCGCCAGAAACGAGCGGTTTCGATGAACACCGGCGCGGCCTGCTCCAGCCAGAACGCCTCGTCCCTGACAGCGGCGCAGTACTGGCCCAGCATATAGGCCACGTCGGCGGTGATATGTACCTCGCTGCAGCCGATGTCCCAGCTCTCGCACTGCTCGCTCCCATCCAGGGAGGCCATCCAGGGATAGCGCGCCCCGCTGGCGTTCATCTTCGCGGCGTGGGCCCTGGCGGCGGGAAGGGAGCGGACACGGTACAGGCAGAGACTTCGGGCTGCCGCCGGGTCGTTTTTCAGGAAGAACGGGAACATGAACATATCCGTATCCCAGAAATAGCAGCCCTTGTAGCGCCCGTGGGTCAGGCCCCGGGCCCCGATGCTGACGGTGGGGTCGTGGCTGCTGCAGCTGGCCATGAGCTGGAACATACTGTACCGAAGCCCGGTCTGCAGATCGGCGTTCAAAGAGGGGATCGTCACATCGCAGTGTTTCCAAGTCTCTGCCCATGCGGCTTTATGCGCACGGAACAGCTCATCGTAGTCCCAATCCTCCGGCAGAGACGCCAGCCGCGGGTCCACGTCCCGGCTGGTCAGGATGCAGGCAGCCGTATCGACGGTGAGGGCAGCCCCGCAAACTGCCGGGGTGCATGAGATCGAGGTACCGCTGGTACTTGTCCTTGCGGGTCCGGAGGTCCTCACGCCGAGGGATTCCCGTACTGTGAGGCCGTTCCCCCGGATGCGGAACGTGCAGCGGATGCCGCCGTCCTCTTCCCCGGCGGACTCCAGTGCGGCCAGCTGCACCGTCTCGGTGTTCGTCTTGGTCTGGTCGTCCGGCACGGGGCAGTTGCAGCTGTCGGTCATGATGGCGCACCGAAGCCTGATCTCCGCGTCCTGCAGGGGCGTGAGAACGGTGCGCTGTAGGAGCAGCGTGGGCTGCTCCTTTGGGAAGAAGCGGGAATAGGCTACCTGGACCTGCTTGCCGGCAGCGCAGAGCGTATAGCGGGCGGTGAAAACAGCGGCGCGCATATCCAGCGTTCTCTCTATAGCCGAGGACAGCCGCGCCAGCTGGCCGTCGACGAACACCTCCTGAAAAACGGGGGTGGGGAGGTTGACAAAGTCCGTGATGCCGGGCTTGATCTCGCCGAATATCCCCGCCAGATAGAGGCCCCGCTGCACCGGGCGTCTGTCCGGCTCCTCCGGCAGGTAGCCGCGCACTCCCATGCGCCCATTGCCGAGAAAGAAAACGCTCTCCAGAAAGTCGTCATGCCAAACGGGACTGCTGCTGGTGATGCTCCAGAAGGAAAGGTTCAGATCATCTCTCATATTTGTCCTCCCGGTGGATGGTCCTCAGACTGTGGCACAAAAAACCGGCGCAGGTGGCGAACGCGGCCCCTGTGGTGCATTTGCCCGTGTCCGCGTCCACGCTCTCGCAGGCGATGCCGTTGTCCATCTCTATGCTTTCCAGTTCCTTCAGCGCCTGCCTATCATGGCCGGAGAGCATGCTGTTGCACAGACTGAGTATCCAGGGGTAAGGGGCGTGGGCGCAGCCGATCTCAGCGATGGGTCTGCCCGCAAAGCTGTACGCATAGTCCGGGGAGCGTATCATGCCCACCGTGTTGACCCACACCGGGTCGTCCGGGGTGCAGAAGCCGTAATAGGGCAGCAGTTGTAGGCTGCCGGGGGGCTCGTCGTAGACGTTGTGCGCGCCGTTCAGGTCGACGGACCAGGCAAAACAGGGTTTCCCGCTGGCGTCAGCAAAGATGCAGTGCTCGTATATGGCGGCTTTCACATCTTCCGCCAGCGCGGACAAGTGTCCGTATCGCTCCGGGCGCATGTCGGCCAACGCCGTGAGCGCCCTCCAGACCAGTACGTTGTCGTAGGTGAGATAGGGATGGACGATCACGTCGTCGGTGGGCTGGAGAAAGGTCTCATACAGCGGGACGGTGGGGTGGTGCGCATCCTCCAGCCTGCGCAGGATGCGCGATATGGCGTTTTGCGTATCCGGCTCATCAAGGATGGAATGGTCGCCGGCTGCCTTTACATAGGCCTCCAGGGCGATGATGGGCGCGACCAGCTCATCCAGCTCGAAGCCCGGCTCCAGTACGGTGCCGTCGATAAACCGGGAGTGTACGCCGATGTTTCTGCGCTGGCGGCCAAAGACATAGCGCAGTATCTCCCGCGCCAGCGCCGCGTCCGCCTCCAGGATGGCGGGGAAGGCCCATAGCAGCGTGTCCCGGTCCCAATAGGCGGCGCTCACATAGTACCGTGTGCTGCGGCTGGTGACGCAGACCAGCTCCTCCGTATCCATGGTGACGCCGGTGGAAAAGAAGATGCAGAAAAAGAGATTGACATTATATAGTTCCGTGAGGCTGGGCGTGGACAGACGGGCGCGCCGTGCGTCCAGCCATGCGGCGGTTTTGGTGTATTCCCACTCCCAGCCCCGGCGGAGCATTTCCTTGGCGCTGGTGGCGGCGGCCACCTCCTCGAAGCCGAAGCCCCAATAGAAGGTCAGCTGCCGCGTCTGGCCGGCGTCCATCGTCTCGCTGCGGGTGAGAGCGTAAAAGACCTGCCCGTCCCGTTCCTCGTGCGTCGCTTCACAGGGCAAGTCCGCCATGGGGGCAAAGGCAAACAGCGGCGTGCCGCAGCGGAAGTCGAAAATGAGGCTGTCGTTCCAGCCGCTGTCGTAACAGCGGGCGAGCCCGTCCAGGGGCTTATCCTCGTTCACGCAGTGCCAGCTGCCGCCCCAGCAGCCCCGCAGCCCCCAGGAGACGGAACAGTCCTCCGATGCGGTCACCGAAAGGCGCAGGGCAAAGCCCCGCTCGCCGATGGGAGCCAGCACCGTCATGGCAAGGTCCAGCGCGCCGGCCCTGGCCCGCAGCGCCGGTATCCAGCTGTGCTCCCGCGTCCATATAAGCTCCTCCAGGGCCAGCTGGCTGCCATTCATCTCAATATAGGGCGCGATGAGCGGCATATCCTCTCTGCCCGCGATCCGGAGCATGCCCTTGTGCCCCATGGATAAAAAGGTAACGCTCCCGACCCCGGCGGTCTGGGCGTCAAAATCAGGAAGCGAGATCATCTCGTTTCCGGTGGGGATGAACTTTTTCATCGTGACACCTCTCATTTGGAAGTTAATCGATTAAACTACATCAAGTAGTTCAAGTATAATATAAAATCGGCTCTTGTCAATAAAAATTTATGGAAAATGTCAAATTAGGTGTTGACAAATGTGCAAACAGCCTTTATGATTGGGTTGAAAGTAGTTTAAGCGATTAAACTTCAAGAAAGGGGCGATCTGATGGCGCGGGCGACTTTAAAAGACGTGGCGCAGTTCGCCGGGGTCACGCCGGCCACCGTTTCCTACGCGCTGAGCGGGAAACGCCCTATCTCCGAGGAGACGAAGGCGCGGATCATGGACGCGGTGGAGGCGCTGGACTATGTGCCCGACCTGAACGCCAGGGGACTGAGCATGCGGGACTCCAAGCTCATCGGCGTGGTGGTGCCCCAGACGGAACCGGGAGACCGGCTCATGTTCCAGAACAGCTTTTACAGCGAGATACTGGGCAGCATCGAGTATTACGCCCGGCAGCGGGGATACCATATCCTTATCTCCGCCACCGACGCCAACGAGAGCTATATGACCCTGGCCCGGCAGCGGAATCTGGACGGCATCATCGTGATCGGGATGTACCCGGACGAGTTCTATCAGCAGATGAAAAAGACCCAGATACCCATCGTGCTGATCGACAGCTACTGCAACGACCACTACTATCATAACATCCGCATAGACGACGCCTACGGCAGCTACCTGGCCACAAGGTACATGCTGGACTGCGGCCATGAGCACGTGGCATTTTTCTCAGGGCAGTTAAAGGAGAACGGCGTTATGAAAAAACGCCTGCTGGGCTACCGGCAAGCGCTGGAGGAACACGCGCTCCCCTTCCGGGAAGAATATGTTTTCGAGGGGCAGATCGACTATGCCGCCGGTATCCGCCTGGCGGGAGAGCTGCTGGACGCGCACCTTCCCGTTACGGGGATCGTGGCGGCGGCGGACATTCTGGCCATCGGCGTGATTAAGGGGCTTTTTGAGGTGGGGAAATATGTGCCGTCGGACTACTCCGTCATCGGCTTCGACGATCTGGAGATCGCCCAGTACCTGACCCCAGGCCTCACCACCATCCACCAGGAGATCTCCCGGAAGGGGCAAAAAGCGGTGGAACTGCTGCTGGGCCACATCGAGGACCCAACGCTGCCCAAGCAGGAGGAGATACTGCAGCTGAGTCTGGTGGAACGGGGTTCCGTAAAGAAACTGAAATAAAAAAGGCGGTCCGCACACTTCGTCAAAGCCTGTGCAGACCGCGGCAAAAGAAGTAAGCCCACTCTTTTTGCCAAATTCATTATAGGCGAAAAGAGCAATAAAATCAACATTCGATAAGGAGGAAAAACGAATGAGAAAAACAAGGCTTTTTTCGCTGCTCGCTGTGGTGCTGGCGGTGGCGATGCTCGGCTCCGTATGCGCCTTTGCCGCGGGTGAAGACGCGGAGGACGTGACCATCACCTATGCCAACTTCAACGCCTCCGGCGGAAACGAGGAGACGCTTCAGAAGATGTATGAGGCGTTCCACGAGGAGTACCCCAACATCACGGTCGAGATCGAGACCATCGCATCCGCCGACTACTTCACTACCATGCAGACCCGCGTCGCCGGCGGCACCGCTCCTGACTGCTATGAGCTGAACATCGAAAACTTCGCCGCCTACGCCAACAACGGCGTTCTGGAGGAAATCACGGGTGTGGACCTGAGCGGTCTGGATGAGACGGCTCTGAGTGCCTTCACCGTGGATGGCAAGCAGTACGGCCTGCCCGGCAACTTCTCCAACGTGCTTCTGTTCTACAACAAGGACCTCTTTGACCAGGCCGGCGTGGACTATCCCACCGCCGACTGGACCCAAGACGATCTGCAGGCCGCCGCAGAAGCCATTCGCGCCCTGGGCGACGACATCTTTGGCTATTATCAGCCCCTGACCTATAACGAATTCTACAAGGTAGCCGCCCAGTTCGGCGGCAGCCTTCTCAACGAGGACAAGACCGAATTCACCATCAACGCTCCCGAGAACGTGGCCGCGGCGCAGATGATGGCCGACCGGGTGCTGGTGAGCAACGTGCAGCCCACCGACGTGCAGATGGGCGGCATCGGCGACTGGGATCTGTTCATGAGCGGCCGGCTGGGTATGATCCCCACCGGTATCTGGGCCTTCAACACCTTCACCGAGGGCTGCGACTTTGATTGGGATGTGGCAGTGGAGCCCGGCCAAGTCCAGAAGGCTACCCACTTCTTCTCCAATGCCTGCGTCATCAACGCCAAGAGCGAGCATAAGGACGCTGCAGCCACCTGGATCACCTGGCTGACCTCCAGCCCCAAGTCCGCCCAGATTCGCATCGAGGCCGGCTGGGATCTGCCCGCCATCAAGGATCAGGACACTCTTGCCGGGTATCTGGACATCACGCCTCCTGAAAACCGCGAGGCCGTGTTTGATTCCCTCAATTATCTGGTCGTTCCTCCCGTCATCGAGGACTACAGTATGATGAGCGATCTCATCGGCGAGAGCCTGTCCGCCGCCGCATCCGGCGTCATGACGGTACAGGAGGCGCTGGATCAGGCGCAGAGTCAGTGCGAGAGCACCATTACGCTGGGCTGATACACAGACACTGAGGGGGAGGAGCGCCGCTCCTCCCCTTTTCCATAGGAGGTGTGACGATAAATGAGACGCGGAAAGCGACATGGAGGGCCTGGGGGCGACGGACTGCTGCGGGCATCGCCCTTTCTCCTGCCCAGCCTGATAGGGCTTATGATATTCTCGCTCCTGCCGCTGCTGATCTCCGTAGGCATCAGCCTGACGGACTGGAACGGGCTGGACAGCATCGGCGCAGCGGGTTTTTTCCAGGAACACTTCGTAGGGCTGGATAACTATAAGTCCATCCTGACCGGCCGGGAGTTCTGGCAGGTGCTGAAAAATACGGGCACATATATCGTGCTGTATATCCCGGGAATGCTGGTGATGAGCCTCACGGTGGCCTTTCTGCTCAGCCGGGAGAGGCGGGGTGTGATGGTCTTTCGGGTGATCTATTATCTCCCGGTGCTCACCTCCTGGGTGGCTGCCTCCCTTATATGGACCACCATGCTCTCCCCTCAGTACGGCGCGGTGAACAACATCCTCTCGCTCTTTGGCATCAAGGGTCCCGGATGGCTGCTGGACCCCAAGTGGGCCATGCCCGCCATCGTGCTGGTGTCGATATGGAAGGACATGGGCTTCTTTGGCCTCATCCTCCTGTCCGGCATGGTGGACATCAACAAGAGCTATTACGAGGCCGCGTCTCTGGACGGCGCGGGAGCCTGGACAAAATTTTTGCGGATAACCCTGCCGCTGATGACCCCGGCCATTTTCTATGTGCTGATTGTCAGCCTTATCAACGCCTTCCAGCTGTTCCCGCAGATCATGATCATGACGGACGGCGGACCCTACGGGGCGACCCAGGTCATGGTGGAGCGTATCTACAAGTACGGCTTCCGCTACTTCCGCATGGGCTATGCCGCAGCCTTTTCCTGGATACTGTTCGTGATCATCATGACCTGTACGGCCATCCAAATGAAGGCACAGAAGAGGTGGGTGCATTATGATTCTTAAGAAAAGACTGAGCACAACGGGGTATTACGTGGTCTCCGCGGCCATCGCCGTGGTATCCATGATTCCCTTTCTGTGGATGATCTCCACCTCGCTCAAGACCCAGGGCGCGGTGATGACCGTCCCCATCCAGTGGATACCAGAAGAACCCACGCTGCAGGCGTATGTGGATGTGTTCACCACCTTTTCCTTCGCCCGCACGGTGGCAAACAGCCTGTTCATCGCGGTGACCTATACCGGCGTCACGCTGCTTTCCTCCTCTATGGCGGCCTTTGCCTTCACCAAAATACACTTTCGTGGCAACGACCTGCTGCTGAAGGTGTATCTGGCCACGATGATGATCCCCACCCAGGTGACCATGATCCCGCTGTTCGTGGTGATGAACCGGCTGGGCCTCATCAACAGCTATTCCAGCGTCATCATGCCCTCCCTGTTCCGGCCCTTTGCTGTGTTCATGCTGGTCCAGCAGATGCGCACCATCCCCCAGGATTTTCTGGACGCGGCCCGTATCGATGGGGCAAATACCTTTCAGGTGTTCCGAAAGGTGGCCCTTCCCATGTGCAAGCCTACTCTGGCCACGCTGATGGTGACCACCTTCATGGAATCCTGGAATGACTATCTCTGGCCGCTGCTGATGCTGACGGACCGGAGCAAGATGACCCTTCCCATAGCCCTGGCAACGCTGACGGGCCAATATAACCCCCAGTACGCGCTACTGATGGCCGGTAGCTTGATTTCCATGATTCCAATCATCATTATTTACATCATGGCCCAGCGCAGCTTCCAGTACGGCATGATGGCTGGCGGCATCAAAGGATGAAACTGCCATGACAAGGATACCCCATGACACAAAAACGATCTCCCTGCCCTGTCCCGGCGGGGAGGTCGTCATAGCCCGCAGCGGCAAAACGCTGACGGTCAGTCTTTCTTATCTGGCTGCATTCGGCATGGGAGAGCGGTATGACACACTGAACCTGAAAGGCAGGACTGTCATATGCCGGGTGGAGGAAAAATTCTGCTTCCAGGGCGATAAGTCCTACTGCCCCGCGCCGTTTTTCTGGACGGATACCGGCTTCGGCCTCTATATCGACACCTGCGAGGTGACACAGTTCACCTTTGGAGAGAAGACGGTCACTGTCACGCTGCCGGAGCATGCGGACATTGTGGCCTTTAGCGGCACACCGGCGGAAATAGTCCGGCAGTACATGGGGCTGTTCGGCCCGGCCGTACTGCCGCCGGAATGGACCTTCGGCGTGTGGGTGTCCGCCAACCGCTGGCGGTGTCAGCGGGACGTGGAGGCCCTGACAGAAAGGCTGGAGCGATATGACTTTCCGGCCTCCGTTGTGGTGCTGGAGGCATGGAGCGACGAGGCCACCTTCTACATCTGGAACGGGGCGAAGTATACGCCGGCCCCGAATGGAGGGGCCCTGTCCATGGCGGACTTCGACTTCTCCGGCAGCCCCTGGCCCGACCCGGCAGGCATGATCCGTTCCCTGCACGAAAAGGGCCTGAAGCTGCTTTTGTGGCAGGTGCCGGTCTACAAAAAACAGGGGCCGGAAGAGGTCCCGAACCTGCAAAACGACCTGGACCGGGAGGACGCCGTGCGCCGGCGACTGTGCGTGGCCATGCCGGACGGGAGTCCCTATACCATTTCGGAGGGGCACTGGTTTGCCGGGTCCATGGTGCCGGACTTCACGAACCCCGCCACCGTAGACAGCTGGTTTGCCAAGCGCCGGTACCTGCTGGATATGGGCGTGGACGGTTTCAAGACGGACGGCGGAGAGTTCATTTACTCTCCGCAGGCCCGCTTTCATGACGGGACCGATGGGCGGACGGGCGTCAACCGCTGCGCCAGGGACTACACGGAACGATACCGGGACTTCGTGGGCCCGGAGCGGGCGATCTTCAGCCGTGCCGGATACGCGGGCCAGCACACCGTACCCATCCACTGGGCGGGAGATCAGCAGTCTCAAAACGGCGAGCTGCGCAGCGTGCTGCGGGCGGGGCTGTCCGCAGCCGCAACGGGCATCCTCTTCTGGGGCTTTGACCTGGCCGGCTTTGCCGGGCCGCTGCCGTCACTGGATCTGTATCGTCGGGCGACCCAGATGGCCTGCTTCTGCCCCATCATGCAGTGGCACTCCGAGCCGGACGGCGGCCAGTTCCGGGAGCTGATGCCCGGCGGCGAGGGAAACAACGAGCGCAGTCCGTGGAATATGGCGGAGGCCTATGCCGCGCCGGAATTTTTGGACGAGATGCGCGCTTGGCACAAGCTGCGCCAGGCGCTGAGACCCTATCTGTGGGAGCAGGCACAAAAGTGCGTCGCCGAGAGCCGTCCCATGCTCCGGCCTCTGGCATACGGATGGCCGGAGGATAAACAGGCTGCTCTCTGTAATGACGAATATATGCTGGGCGATGACCTGCTGGCAGCACCGCTTTTGGATGAAAATGCGCAGTCACGCGCAGTTTACCTTCCGGCAGGTCGGTGGCAGGACTTCTTCACTGGGGCGGTCTGCGAGGGGCCGGTATCGGTCGTATCTGAGCCAAACGGAAAGATCCCGGTATTTACACGGGGCATAAGGATCTGTGATGTAGAGTTTGATTTCCCTGTAGTGTGATTATCCTAGTCCAGCTAATAAAAATCAAGAGGGTAGGGTAAATCGCTTTCCTCGGACCCATCTGTCAGGGGAAACGCTAGTATCGCCTGTTTTGGAAGTCTCTCCCTGTTCACATTCACAAGAAACCGTATCGCCCGCTTTGCGAAAATTTTGGAACGCATCGTGTCCCAATCGGCCAGCCGGACGATTCTTGCTGTGCCAGTTTCAAAATCAAAACATATCTCGCCCCATTCGCCGTCGCAGTCTGCCTGATACTCATAGGCCACGGCGGTGATCTTTTTCTTATGAACGGTTTTTGTTTTTTGCCGCAGCCGCATCGCCCGGATCGCGCCGTCCTCAAAAAGCAGCATGGTCAAATGCTCCACGGCCCGCCGGTATGCCCGCTCCGCGCCGCTGGCCGCGCTGCCCTCAAACATCACAGCCATGTCCTCAAAGGTCAACCGCTCGCTATGCGTCCCAACATGGCCGCAGGTCATGCAGACGGCGTTGCGTTTTTCCAAAAGCATCTGCTCCCGAAAGTTCAGCTTATCAAACGCCCGTCGCACAGCCTCAGCTTGCATACCGCGCCAGATGGATGCGGTAAAACTGATCCTGTCATAGCTGGCATCCGCACTGGTCTTTTCGTCGTCCTCGTCCTGGTGTGAGACGTAAAACGGCTTCTTCCTGCGAAACTCCCACGCCGTTTTCAGGTAGTCCGCAGCCAACTCCGTCGTTCAGTTGTTTTCCCCCGCGAACACCTCGGCGTGATCCTCTTTCTTGTCGGTGTCCTGCATCCACGCGGCAAAACGGACTTTCTTGTATACGGCCAGAGATGACAGCGACCACGCCTCTTCCCGCAGACGAAAACTGAGCAGGGCGTCCTCGACAAAATGGTAAATGTATGTGGTGAACGCCGCGCCCTTATTTGGATCGTATTGCGGCAATCGTTTGAGAACAGCCTCCATACAGGCCATCTTCATATCCACGATCCGCTCCGGGTCATAGCGGTCATATCCGTCCCGGCAGCGAAACTCATAGACCCGCTCGTTCAGTATCCATTCGTAGTGGTGGAGGAAGAACGAAAAGTAGAGCAGATTCTTCTTTTCTATTGCTGCCAATATGTAATCGTTCAGCTCCATCTCCGGTGGGGCTGGGTCCAGCTGGAAGATACGGTCCGCCTCCCATGTGGTTATTCCTTTTTCTTGCACTTGGTAGCCGTGCTTTCGTATGTAGCCGGTCATATCCCATGTGTATCCGTCCAGCACGGCGGCGCACCTCCCTTCCCATGATTTGTATTTTCAGTAATAAAAGTTTTCCCGACGGAGCAGCTTTACAAATTCAAAAATCACTTTCCCGTCCACATCAAGCGGGAATGAGAAACTAAAGAATATCTCTTCCTCATCACTCTCTGTGATGTTTTTCTTCAAGTCCTGTATCGTCTGGCCTTCATGATAGAGGTTGCTCAGATCATCCTTCACGCCATATGCCTCAAAGGGATATGTGCGGATTCTTTCATACGAATAGTCGAGCGCGGCGGTGCGTTTTCGCTTGGCCGTGACTGTGATTTCATCAAATTGGATCTCAATGTCACAAAATCCCTTCACGCTGATTACCGGGATGGGATATGATTCTCTGCGCCAGTTCCCGTCATCGTCTTTGCGATAGTGTCCGTTGTACCACCCGGATTCGACATCAAAGATGCGGTGATACAGCGCACTGCAGAGCTGAGCGCGCCTCATATCAAGCTCATAGTAAACACGGTTTATTTCACCAAGCCATTCTTTTGAGATGCTCATTGTTTTTCTCCTGTCACATTTTAGCTGTTGCCTCTTTGAGTAAAGCGTCCTGCTCCATTTCCTGGGCATAGCTGCCCTTGGCGTACTCGCTGTTGCTTATGGCTCGAAGCAGCTTGTCCTTTGCCAGCTTCTTCATGGCTGCGGCGGTCTCCCTGTTCAGGGACCCTCGGTTCACGCTGCGGTTTATGGTATTCAGCCGCCGCTCATAGATCAGCTTCAGCGGATGGTCATCTGCCAGTTCACGCTGCTCCCGGCCGCGCAGGTTCCCTATCTGGCGGCAGGTCCGGCTCAGCTTGTCCCCCGGCGCAAGGCCGCCGCAGTATTTCGTGTGCCGCGCATCCCTACCTGGAGGGTCTCCATGAATCTGTTCAGTTGGGCACACAGTTCATCCAGCGCGTTTAACACTTCATCTGAGATGTTCAGCGCGTTGCATCCCAGGGTGCCGGTGGGTACGGTATGCCCCTCGTATGTCACGGCATCCTGCCAGAAGTCCAGCGTCAGCATATTGTGTTCCATTACTGTCCGTCCTGTTTTTTGTTTTTC
>CANQJZ010000016.1 GCA_947624385.1 uncultured Oscillospiraceae bacterium | reverse complement strand
ATGGGCTCAGGATCTAAAAGCAGGTTTCCGGCTGGAATGAACGATTAATTTTGTCCTTGACATGGGGAGCACATTAATGTAATCATTACGTTTTTTCAACTTGCCAAAAACAGAAGAATCAAAGAAGATCTCTCCTGCATGATTGCCTGTGGGATGGAGCTTCTTTCACTATTTGACTCACTTTAACGACCAGGCAGGTCGAGTTGCCCCGGCATTTTACGGGTCGAGAATCGATTTTGTAAGATCGAGTATGATTTTGCGCTGCTTCTTTGTCAGCAGGCTCCAGCTTGCCAGCAAGTCCTTCTGCTCCTCCGTCAACTCAATGATGTCATCTCCCTCGAAGAAGAACTGCGATAAGGTCATGCCAAAAGCCGACGCAAGAGCCGACACAGTAGACAGTGACGGCATATTGTTGCGGTAGAACATGTTTGTGACGGTCGATTCTGACAGCCCTGATTCTTGTGACAGGCGATAGCGCGTCCAGTTGCGTTCCTTTAAGAGACGTTCAATTTTTTCACGAATTTCCACAAAATCACCACCAATGGGTCTATTCTAATATGAAAAGACATGTTATAATAGAACGCATCGATGTATATTATAGTAAGCACGAAAGCGTCGTATATTCTCGTTATGCTGGCAAACCAGCGCGTGTGGGGCATAGCAATACCTGGAACCATGTAGCAAACTAAGGCTTGTCGCCGCTCCTGTTGCTGTGCTATAATGAGAGCGCCACATAAGCCGAATATTTTATTGTACATTGCGGTACGTTCTTATGGCAAGAACGTATCTCCCGTTTCGTATCGCAATGTACGGACGAATGGCTTGTGTGGCAACAAGTGGAGCTATGCGTTTTTGTAGGGCGTGTGGCTTCGGCCACACGCCTTTTTTGTTTTGGGGTGATCCATCACATGTCCGAGCGCGATACCGAGTTCATGGAGGAAGCTGCCAGGGCCGTATATTTCGAGACTGGACAGAGGCTCGGCATGCCGGATGACGCCCTGCAATACAACGAGACGGCACTTTGGTTCTACGACGGTGATCTATATGTGATGAACAGCCTGGAGGCGCATGTACGCTACTACACCCGCCCTGACGTGGTGGCACAGTGCATGGTAGGCGACACGCCGGTGGGGATATTTCCGCCATTCTATCGGGTGATCCCCGTAAAAGATATTGTGGGGAAGTTGTTTCCGCCCTCAAACTTGGCAGCCACAGCTTTCAAGTGGTCGGTGATAGGCAAATGCTGGGGGCAGGCACGTTCGCACTGACGGCATCCGATGCAGTCAGATGCCTTGCCGTGGGCGAGGGAGAGGTTATTGTAGTACACCGCCTGACTGGAGAAGCTGCCAGTTGTACGCATGATGTTATTGTAAAGAGCAAAATACTGCGGGATGGGGATGTTCTTAGGGCAGCCGCGGGTGCAGTAGGCGCAGGCGGTGCAGGCCACGGCAGTGTTGGAGAACATCATCCTCTACGCTTCCAAAGAGCAGTCCGAATATCTGACGGCCCAGCAACAGCACGATCCCCATCATCACAAGAGAGATAAGGCTTGTGATCATCACAAGCTGCCCGCAGGCAAGGTCGCCGTTAGGCTTATCCCCGCTGCCTACATACTGGCTCGCCACGACCGCGCCGCCTGCGGCCAAAGCGGAGAACACCATGATGAATATGTTGTTCAACTGATTGACAAGGCTTACCGCCGAGACAGCCGCCTCGCCTGCGTAGCTTATCATCAGCGTATCCGCTATGCCCACCAGCAGCGCCAAAAACTGTTCTATGATAATGGGCACGATCAGTGCCGTCAGTGCTTGGTTGGAAAACCGCTTCCGCTCATCCGGTATTTGCGCACGAGGTTCGATCAGCCGCGTGAGCATTTTTCGTCCGTATGTGATCTTCAATTATTTCTGTTCCGCCGCAGTGTTGACGCATCGCAGCGCGTTCAGGCTCCGGGGATAGCCGATGAAGGGCAGGCAGTGAGAGATGCTCTTAATGAGAAACAGCTTGTCATTCCCGTTTCGCATATTGGCAGCCGCGTGGCTGGTGAGCTGCGGTTCACAGCCGCCTTGAGCGGACAGAAAACAGAAAGTGATGAGTTCCCGCTCGGCGTGATCCAGCCCCGTGCGGGTGTAGTAATCCCCAATTGCTAAAAATGCAAAGCCGCCTGTACGAGCGCACCCTGAGCTCCAGCGTTGCGCTCCGAAATGGCTTGATCTCCTTACTGGATCAGACGTTCCCCCGTGGACAATGACTTTGCCGGGATCAAAAACTGGTTCAACGAGTTTTTCGCCCGCGACACCAGTCGGAAGATCCGCGCCGTGATGAAGTCCACGGGTGAGCGTGGCGAACACCTGACGGCCAATCCGCAACATGGAAGGCCGCGGCCCGACGCAGATCGGGAGCCTTTTGGAGCAGGAACACATCCCCAACCCCACGGTCCACCAAGGCAAGGAAACCGCCTATCCCTACAAATGGGACACCAGCACGGTGGTCCACATCTTGGAGCGCCGCGAGTACACCGGCTGAAAGAATTGACGCCATATGCGTTGCATGAACTAGTGAAGGCCATCTACATAGAGGCCCCGGACGAGAGCAGCGGCAAGCGGCGCCAGAGCGTCCACATCTCCTACGACTTTGTGGGCATCATCCCCATAGACGAACTGATGCAAGAGGAAATGGCGTGACAAAACGCCACGCCATTCCAAAATCCGATACCGTACTGTCTTACGGCCAATCCCCCGGTGAGACGCATTTTTCCGTGCCGGGGATCACAGGACGCCGATGGTGGTAAGTATCTCCTTGGCAAAGGCGATCAGGAGGCCGCCGAACAGACACAAAAAGCCCTGGGTGCGCTGGCTGGCATCGTGGGACTGGACGGACATACCGACCTGGACGATGCCCCAGCCCAGGATGATGATGCCAATGGCCCGGATCGCGGAGAAAATGAAGTCGGACAGGTTGTTGACAACGGTGAGGGGGTCTGCGGCGGCGGCCAGGGCTGGGACGGTGCCAAACGTGACCGCCAGCACAGCACAGGCCCATGCGGTGAAAATGCGGGTGATCTTGGAGAGTATAACCATCTCTCATGGAAAATGCCCGGCAGCATCAGGTTCCAATCATGTGAGGCGTCCGGCGGAAACACGGTGATCTGCGGCCTCCTCTGTGGGGAAATCGATAACGCTGCGGCAGTGAGACTGATCTTTCCGGGGAGCGTTGGCCAGTTGCTCTTTGACTATTTTGCCGAAAGCGGCTGTCGGGAAGTAGACAACGCGGCGATAATTGCCCTGCGAAAAAGAGTATTAAATTAGAAAGAGTACTGTTCTGCCATGGATCTGCTGATCAACCAGAACTAGTCCTATGCGATGGTAATGGAGAATTTTGAATGTGCAAAAACCCAGTAAATTCAGGCATTATAAGCCCACGGTAGCGTATTGGCTCCCGTGGGTCTTGCTTAGTTTTGGCGGGTAAGGACGCAAGGACGCAACGCAAAATGTGTACACCGGGGTAGAGCAAAAAACGCGCTCCTATGGATCCGTTTTGCAGATATAAATGACGTTTCCTTCGCGCTTCACGCAAGTTTTTCTTTTTTCCCTTTGGTGTTATGGGCTTGGAGCATGGCAAGCGCGTCCTCTCGTGCCCGCTGATCCGCATTCCGTGAGGCGACAACAAGGCTTGCCTCAAACTCGTTGAGATGAATCGTATTCCCTCCGTCGTGGCCGAGAAGAGCGTCAGTCGTAACACCGAAGTAGTCAGCGAGCTTGACGATCATTTCAACAGAGGGTTCTCGGGCGCCGGTTTCATAGCGATTGTAGACAACCTCTGAACAGCCAATATCTCTGCTGACCTCACGTTGTGATAAGCCCTTGCTCTCACGAAGAGTTTTCAAAATCACAGGATCACCCCCAGAATCACAGGCGAGAAATCAAAGAAAATGTATATACCTATATGGTAAAATACTTGACAAATTACCAAACTGGTATTATCCTTAAATGGGAACTACCCCTGCAGAAGGTTGGTGAGCAGATGGTCGAACCTATCAAGTTGCAGAAGTACTCCTTGGTTGGGGAGAAAGGCACTGATCGGCGTCGGCATTCGTATATACCGGGCGGAAAACGCACCCTGGTGCAAGCCGACAAGCGGACTTAAACGTGGTCGAGGGAAGGAAGAGGAGGATGAAGATGACTGAAGGGTACTATCGGCGGAATGGTTCGGAAGGTGAAGCTGACCGCGCCCCGCAGTTCATCCCGGCGAGAGAGAAGACAGACATCTATGCGGATGGACACATATTCAGGACATGCGCCTACTGCCGAGTGTCTACAGATAGCGATATGCAGCTGTCATCCTTTGAGCTTCAGACAGAGCACTACCAAAACCTTATTGGTAAGCACCCGAACTGGGACCTGAAAAAAATATATGCTGATGAGGGCATTTCAGGGACTTCGCTGAAGAACCGCGATCAGTTTAATGAAATGCTTGATGCCTGCTGGCGCGGGGAATATGACCTCATTGTCACGAAGAGTGTTTCCAGGTTTGCAAGAAATCTGGTTGACTGTATTTCGCTTGTACGACAACTGAAAAATCATGTCCCGCCCGTCGGGGTGTTCTTTGAAACGGACAATCTCTTCACGCTGGCGGAGGACTCAGAGTTGAAGCTGTCGCTTCTTGCCACCTTCGCACAGGAGGAGTCTGTCAAAAAAAGCGAGAGCATGGTGTGGTCGCTGAGTGAGAGGTTCAAGTCCGGCAAGCTGTTGACGACCGACTTATACGGCTATCGACGCAAAAGAGACGCCAGCGGTAGGTATTTGAAGCAAGCGCGGCTTGAAGTTGTCGAGGATGAGGCCGAAGTGATCCGCTTCATCTTTAATGCCTTTCTCGCCGGATACCCGCTTTCATCGATCGCGGAGATATTGACGGATTGCCAAGTTCCGACCAGGACAGGGAAGAAAGCCTGGAGCGAGGGAAGCCTCCGCTATATCCTTCGTAACGAGCGGTACTGTGGCAATGTACTTACATGGAAAACTTTCACCGCCGATATATTCGAGCATAAAAAACGCAGGAACGATCATGACCGGGATCAGTACCTTTACAATGATGATCACGAGGCCATTATCTCTGCGGAGCAGTTTGAAGCGGTACAGACGCTTCTGGAGAATAGGAGACACCACATGCGCGGGGGCTTTCCCCACATGCACGTTATTGATGATGGCGTTTTCAGGGGTTATGTGCCTGTCAACCATCATTGGGTCAATGACAGCCCCGTGACGTATTATGAGGCGTCAAACAGTGTTGCAGCCTCAGCAAAGACGCAGCGGCTTCGCAAAAGCTACTTTAGCGCATTTGATTTACAAGGCTACCAGGTGGTGCGCGGGCAGTTCCTTACACGGAGAGCGGAATGTCCGTGCCTGACGATCACAGATAAGCATATCACGTTCAACGTCGAATGCTTACGGCGGCTATATGATGTTGACTATATCCAGCTTCTCATTCATCCAACCGAGAGGAAGCTGGCTATCCGACCGTGCTCTGAACACGATGTACATAGCATACGGTGGTTGGCCGGGTGCAATAGAGTGCCAACATCCAAGACGCTATGCTGTCAGTATTTCTCCAGTTGCCTTTTTCAGATCATGGACTGGAACCCTGAATTCCGATATCAAATCCGCGGAACATGGCTTGCTCATGGGAGAGACGAGATCATTGTGTTTGATGTTGCAAATGCTGTCCCTGGTATGGATATTGAGGAAGCGGATAAGGAGAACAATAGGGTCCACCGCACGAGAGTCGATTATATACCCCAGGAATGGGGGGAAGCATTTGGCGAGGAATTCTATGCGTTTTGCGTTCAGAATGGCCTTTACTACATAAGGGTAAATGGCGACTGGAACGCAAGAGCCAAAAGCCGCGTTGTTTCGGACGCAAATGAGCTCTCCATCATATCCGAGGAGGAACTGAGGATGAGCATTGAAAGAATGCGCATGAAAGTGGGTGCGGGCAACAATGAATGAAGATATGGGCATCTTCTCAAACATGGAGCCGATCGACCCTGACATTGATGGGGAAGAGGTCGTTGATTTAGCCGGATACCAAGTCACAAAGGCTGAGTTGTTCGCGCACACACGCGACGCCGCTGTAACAGTCTGGTCAGACAGACTGAAGTTCAACATGGCCTGTCTGCGCAGGTTCCCAGGGATCACACATATTCAACTCCTGATCCATCCTGAGCAGCGCAGGCTGATAATCCGCCCATGTGATAAAGAGGCGCCGGACTCGCTTCGTTGGGCATCTGGCGGCGGGGAAAAGGAGATAAAGAATCGAGACATGATCTGCCGGATCTTCGCCGCGAAACTTTTTGACCTGATGCAGTGGGACAAGCGGTATCGGTACAAGATGCTGGGCAAGCCCGCAACGTGTGATGGTGAAGTCCTGTTTCTTTTTAAATTAACAGATTTTGAATTGTTTGTCACTACCGGAGCGAAAAAAAGTCGCGCCTACCTGCCGGAAGACTGGCGTGACTGCTTTGGAACGCCCGTAGAGAAGCACGAAGAGTCCTACAAAATCGATCTGGCTGACGGATACATTTCAACGTCTCAGTCGTAGGAGGTAGAAAAATGGCAACAGATGATTTTGTGCTGTCAGACATCTCAATGGAAGGGTTCCAGCTTGTGCGAGGGCAGTATTTCAGTAGATTGTCCGAACCGTGCATGACAATATGGGAATCGGCGGTGCAGTTCAATGCGCCTGCTTTTGCTACGCTTAACAACTGTGAAGCCGTTCAGATGATGGTCAATTTGGAAAAGCGATCTATTCTGGTCAAGCCGACTGCATCAAAGGAACCTGACGCGATCAATTGGATCCGGGATCCGACGAATCCTAAAACGACCAAATTGGAATGCTCTCTATTCACACGAAGGTTGTACTCCCAGTGGGAATGGGCACTAAAAAGACGGTATCGGGCAGTCGGTAAGCTGGTTCGTGTCGGAAAAAGCGTGATGCTCCTCTTCGACTTCAACAAGCCGGAAGTGTGGGAAGGTATGAAGATGGTGAGAGAAGATGGGTGAGGGCACCTATATCTCCTTTTATCTCCGACACCACACCATGCGCGTCTTTGTAAAGGCTGTGCGTGAGATAAACCGTCCACGTTTTGTCCGGTTCCTGGTGAACGGCGATGAGATGATGATGGTCATGCAGTCGTACCACAAGAAAGATTTTGTGTCATTCAAAGTTCCCGAATCGATTTATGGGCATGAGAACGGCAGCCGCAGGGCGTTCCAGATTTACAGTAAAGCCTTTTGCGGTGTTCTGGCAAAACGCCTGGGATGGAATGAGTCTTGCTCCTATCGGATCCCAGGCGTTATTTATCCCCAACAGCGGTTGGTGCGCTTTGACCTCAAAAAAGCGGTGCCAATAAAAAGCGGAGATTAGAGTGCCTACAGTGTTTTGGGCAGTCATCTTTGGACTGGCCGGATACTGTAGGCACTTTATTGTTTACTGTCGGCACAGCTCCTCGACAGGCGTATCTGACTGGTGGCGGCTGACGACTTGCTGCTTGAACTCTTCGCTGTGACGCATGGTGGTTATCCTTGCCCTTTCACAGAAATTTGCGAGACGCCTCCGCGGGCAAAGCCAGTGGTTTCCGAAACCAATAAGAACAGCCCCGGTTGTTGGGGCTGTTCTTATTGGTGTGCTGACGGTTGGTCAGTTCACGCGGTCGGGTCCCCGAAGAGCTCGTTGTAGCAGGGGATGCAGTAGGCCTTGCCGTCCTTGGCGCGGGCCGCGGAGACCTCCTTGCCGCACTTGGCGCAGATCCAGCCGTGGGCCAGCTTGCCGTCCCCGTCCGCCAGCTGCTCATTGTTTTTCTTGTTTTCCATGGTATGATCCTCCTTTTAAAATTAAAATTACTCAACAAATTTAACGGCTTTGCTTGTGTTGTAGCCGGAACCCAACAGGGTTTTTGTGGCGCCGGTCACGGTGCAGGGGCGGACCGTGAACTGGTAGGTCCGGCCGGCCACGCCGTGTTTCCAGGTGTAGGTCAGGTTGGCGTTGTGGCCTATGGCGCGCCACGCGCCGCCGTGCTCACGGTAATAAACACGGTGGGTGTCCGCTTCTTCGACCTTGGTCCAGGTCAGCTTGATGCCGTCCGCCGTGTTCGCCACAGTCACTGTGGGGGCGGTGGCGGGGATGGCGCGCAGCTCCTCGGTCAGCACGTATGTCTTGCCGTCCACCGTCGCGGATATGCGGTACAGGTCCCCGCCGTCCGCCACGCCGGTGGCCGCCTGCACGTGGGCCACCAGGGTCTCCTGGGCGGGCACGGTCATGGTGTGGGTTTGGTCATGCCGGCAGGTCAGCGTCGCCGTGAGCACGCCGTCCACGCGCTCCAGCTTAGGCGGGTTCGCGTCGTCCTCCGTGAGGGCCCAGGCGTGGCCCAGCGGGTCAACGCTCTGCGTCTTCTCCGCCTTCACCGCCGCGCCGTCCGGCAGCTGGGCCGTGGCCGTGTAAAGGAGCTGACCGCCGCTCTCGCAGGTCGCTGCGGTGCCAGTCTTGGTGACCTGGGCCGTCAGGGTCTGCGTGTGCGTCTCGTCCCAGGCGCAGGTCACGTTGGGCGACACGGTGGGCTCCTTCGCGCCGCACACCGCGCACACGTGGGCCGTGGTGTACCGGTGGCCCATGGCGGGGATCTCGTAATCCTCTTCCTCGCCAATGGCGTAGGTCTGACCGTCCAGCTCGTACTCCATCTTATACCCGGTCACGCCGCTTTCCGTGCAGGTGGCCGGTTCGTTCTTCACCATGCCCAGCTCGGCGTACACCTTCCGGGTGTGGGCGGTGTCGTTCTTGCAGGTGATGGTCAGGGTGACGAAATCGCCGTCTATGCCGGCCTGCAGGGGGTACGTATCGCCCTCCGCGTCCCAGGCGTGGCCCAGAGCCGGTATCTCCGCGCTCACGGAAGACGACACCGTGGTGCTGCCGTACTCCGTGGAGGCGCTGTAGATGGCATAGCCCTTTTGTTCGCATGTGGCGGGGGTGCTGTCCAGAACGGTGCTCGCGACGCGGGACACGGCCGTCTCGTCGCAGGAAATGCAGCGGAAGGTGAACGTCGCCGCGCTGTAATCCTCGGCCCAAACCACGTCGCTGTCCGCCACGTGCCAAACGTGCCCCTTGGCCGGGTCCGTTGTCTGTTTTGTGTAAGTCCTCGTTTTGCCGTCCAGCTCCACGGTCACGGACCAGGCCGTCCAGCCATCCGTGGTGCATGTGGCCTCCGTGACGGTGTTGGACTTGATCTGTTCGCCGGAATAGGTCAGCGTGGCGCTCAGGTCGCACGCCGAGCATGTCACGGGCACGGACACGCTCACGACCTTGTCGTTCACGATGTTCCATGTGGCCTCGTTGGGGAGGACAAACGTATGCGCGTGGTCCGAATGATCCTTTTCGTGGCACACGGTACACTCGCGCTCCAGGGTCGTGCCCACCTGCGTCCACTCGCCCCAGGTATGGGGCAGCTTGGGAAGTGTGTAGGTCTCGGTGTCGGCCAGAACGTAGCTCTTGCCGTCCACCTCTCGTGGCCAAGGGCGGGAACGGCCTCCGTGAGGTTGAATATCCCGGTCTCGCAGCCCAGCTCCGCGGCCTTCTCCGACGCGTCCGCCGTATAGGTCCGGACCCCCGGTTCGGCGCAGGTGGGCTGCTTTGTTATCTCCGACGTGGCGGGTACCGTCATGACTTCCTTATGGGAGCTGTCCCGCTGGCAGGTGAAGGTCACGGTCGCATGGCTATGGTCGTCCGTCAGCACCGCCGCGCCGGTCCAAGCATGGCCCAACGGGTCAAGCTTGACGGTCCGGCTGGCGGAGAGCGTCGCGCCGTTTATCGTCGCGGAGGCGGTATAGGTCCTCTCGCCGCCCTCCGTACACGTGGCCGGCGTCTCGGCGGTGACGGTCACCGTGCCGTTCAGCTTCACAGGGTCGCCGCCGTCCCGCATGGGCAGGGTCAGGGTGGCGGACCCGTCGGCGTTCCACGTCCAGCTCGCTCTGTCCTGATCAAACTCGGTCAGCTCCAGGAGCGCGTCGTTATGGATGACGAACAGCCTCTCCCCGCCGTCGATCCTGACCCGGATCACGCCGTTCTCGTCCGCCCGGGCCTTGGATACGTAAGCGTACAGGTTCGTGTCGCCCGCCGCCGCATGGTTCCGGGGCTGCCAGCTTTTATCGCCGATGGTCACGGCCATGCCGTTGGGATTGGGAACGGTCACCAGCCAGGCCGGGTCGCCGTTGGCGTCCACAGGCTGGGGATCAACGTTGCCCTTCACCGAGCCGCCATCGACGAACACCGTGGAGTAGTACCAGCCGAGATCCGTGGCGCCGTCGCTGCCGTGGCCCGTCACGGTGCCGCCGTTGATGGTCACGGTCGCGGTGGAATTGCGCCCGCCGCCGATGCCGGCGCCATTCTCGCCACCGCCGCCCTGGGCCGTCACCACGCCGCCGTTGATGACCACCGTGGTGCTGGTCCCAGACCCGCCGCCGCTGCCGCGCCGCCTGCGCCGCCGATGGCATCGACCACGCCGCCGTTGATGGTCATCCAGCTGGACGTGCCGCCGATGCCCGGGTAATCATTGGGCGGGTTCCGGACCGTCAGAGCGCCGTCCTTTGCATAATCCGCGTTTTGCCCCCAGATGGTCAGGTGCGAGCCCTCCTGGACATGGATGCCGCGGCTGCAGGTCAGGCTCGCGCCATTGGCCAGGATCAGGTTCACATCGCCGATGACGAGGACCTGCCCCGTGGTCACGGCGCCGAGCGCTATATACCAGCCGTCCGCACCGTTGCCCGCGACCCACCAGGTCGTGCTATTCACGAGCGGCTCCGCTGAGTCGCGTGTCTGGACCTGCCCGCTCGCCGGGTCATAGTAGTTCACGGCCGAGGCCGTCTCGTACAGGCCCGTATCCCTGTTCAGTATGTACCGGACGGGCGTTCCGCCTCCGACCTTCGCCACAACCTCCGACAGGGCGATATACGCATAGAGGTCCGTGTCGCCCTCGCCCGTCGCGGCGTGGTTGTTGACGTTCCAGGTCACGTTGTCTATGATGACCCCCCTCGCCGTTGGGGTTGGCCAGCTGCAGCAGGTACAGCGGCTGGCCGTCGGCGTTCACCGGCCGGGGCGTGACGCCGCCCTTCACCGACCCACCGGTGATGGTCACCGGGCCGCCGGTGCAACTCCTTTTTCCAAATTTTTTGCATATTTCGACGTTTTTCGACAAATTTCGCGCTTTGCCGGTGGTATTCTTCAGACAGCAAGTCCCAAAATTCTATCTTATTCTTGAAAGGAGAATAAAACCATGGGAAAACTTCGCGAGATCGTTGAAAGCGTCAACAAAAGCACGCAGCTTGCCGACGGCGTACGGGAAAACATGAACATCCTGATGAGCCTGGCGGACAGCAAGCTGAAGCTGTTCCAGGACGACGTCACCAACAGACTGAAAAGCGGCAAGACCACAGACAACCTGGAGGTCCCCATCACCAAGATCATCGGCTCGTATGCGGAGATCCGTGCGAAAACGAAGAACACCACCACCGACCTGCTGCAGGAAGTGGGCAAAATCATCAACAGCATGGTGTCCGACCACAGCGCGCAGGGCATCATCAGCGGCCTCACCAACCTTGCCGGCGGCCTCTTGAAAACGGTCATGGGCACAGCCATGGGCACCGAGCAGGAGGCGATGCTGTACACGGTCACACCGGATTATCCCGCTATCGTGCGGTATGACATCGCTTTTTGGGCCAGGCAGATCGAGGCCAGTTCCATTCGGAATTACTGCGAGACCGCCGTGACATGCGTCATGTACAAGTCCTCTGTCGATGTCACCAAGCTGACCTTCAACGACTTTCTGGCGATCTATTCTTCGGTGCTGAACGCGGCTTTCGGCTCCGATCCGTCCAAGCTGAAGGCGATGGTCAAAGAGGCGAAAAAGGTCTACGACCAGTTCAGGCAGGACAGCCACCCGGGCGGCAGAAACTGGGACCCGGAGCCGCTGGACCTGGACAGCGCCATGAAGATCGTTGCCAGCCACGTCAAGCCCCAGGGCATCATCCTGTCCGCGCCCAAAAAGCCCACCGTGGGCAACTTCTGACCGCCTGTGACCGTGCGGAACGGCGTTCCGGTCATATCCAAACAAGCAGCGGGAGCGTCTGCCCCCGCTGTTTGTTTATTTTCCGATGTCCGCGCTGTAGTGGCAGCGGCTGAGCACGTCGGCCAATATAACGGCCTCGTCGCCGTCAAAATCCGCCTGACAGGCCAGCTCCGCGCTGACGGCGTAATTGCCGTACACGGTGAAGGCGGCCACACCCCGGTCATAGGGCGTGTCGCCGGAGCCGCAGTCATAATAGAGAAGGTCGTATGTCTGGCCGTTGTATGCCGCCGTCCGTGTTTTGTGGACGGTGTAGGCGTCCATTTCCAAATTCGACCACTCCTGCACCGCCTGGGCCGCTTTTTCCCCGTCGGCGCAGCCCTGGGCCAGCAGGTAAAGCTGGGCGTCGTAGACCTGGGCCTCCTGGCCGTCCGCGGTGGTATAGCGCTCGCTGTCCCCGGCGGTCCAGGTGGCGTAGAAGATCTGGTCCGTGGTGAGCGCGGCGCTGCTGTCCCGGAGGGTCAGGCCGTTGCCGGGCTCTTCCAGGGCCAGCACCGGCCCCAGCATCTCCCAATCATTGTCCCAGTCCGCGCCATCCGCCGCCTTGTCGGGATAGCCCTTGCCCGACATCACATAGAGGAACACGGTGATGCCCGCCACGATGCACACAAACACCGCTATTGTAATTATCAGCCGTTTTTTCATTTCGCCGCCCCCTTGTACACAGGATAGACCGTGGGGCGGGATTTTGCAAGCAAAAATCGAAAACTAGCCCCATATGGTCAGGGCGAAATTGGACGCCGGGTCCGCCAGGGCCACCAGGGCCGCTGTGAGCGTATGGGCCCCAATGCCAAGCACCGCGCCCAGCAGGGCCAGATACGCGCCCCGGAGAAGGCCCAGGCCCCGGATGGCGGCGTCGCTCATGCCCGCCCAGCGCAGAACGTCCGCCCGGCGGCGGTCCGCCTCCCGGGTCCGGGCCGCGCCGGCGACAGTGACCAGACATGCGCAGAGAAGGCCCGCCGCGGCCAGCACCGCCAGATAGACCGCCTCACGGCTCCGGGCGTCCCACTTGTCCTGGCGGGCGCTGTCCCGGTTTTCCACCTGATAACCCAGGGCCGTAATGGCACTTGACACGGCCTCGGCCGCGCCGATGCTTGTCACGCGCACCCGCACGCCCGTATAGCCGGACGGCTGGCCCAGGCTTTGCAGCAGCGCCCGCAGGCTGTCCAGGCGCACATAGGCGGCGGGCCCGTCGCCCTCGAAAATGCCGCTGACCCTGGCGGACAGGGCGCTGCCGCCCATGCGCAGGGTGAAGTCCGCGCCCAGCCAGTCGATGTCCGGCATATAGCCTGCGGTATGTTTCGTCTTGTCCTCCGGGTCGGCGAATGTCCTGGCCGCGCCCTCGCTCAACACCAGCCAGGGCATGGCCCCGCTTTCCGGGAACGGCTCGCCGGCGGCATAGACCAGATCATGCAGGTATTCCCCATCTATCCCCACCAGCGTAAGGGCGGCGGCGTATTTGCCGGTGGTAATATTGGCGGACGCCTCCACGATGCCGCTTGCGTCCACCACATCCGGTATGGCCCGGAAGTCCTGGACGGTCTGCTCCGTGAGGGCCAGATAGCCGGGGGCCGTGACGGCCAGCTCGCAGGGCTGGGACTTTTCGCCGCGGTTGGTCATGAAGATCTCGGCGGAAAAGCAAAGCGCCGTGAAAGCCGCCGCCGTGAACAGGACCACCGCCGCCTGATAGCCCCGGCGGCTCCCCCGGCGGGCCAGGGCCAGATAATCCGTGAGCCTCATTTCTGCACGTGTCGGGCGCTGCCCGCGCCGCGCCTGCGCACACCCAGAATGAGCGCCAGCGCGACGATGACCACCCCGCCGACGGCCACGAACACCCACCACTGTATCTTTTGAGAGCGCTCCCTGTCCGCCTGCTCCTGCTCCTGACCCGGGTCCTTCGTGGCGATCACAAGCTCCTTGACGTTGGTGGTGGTATTGACCTCCTGGGTGTACTCCTGGCCGTCCACGTCCTCGTAGATGAGCCGGGCCACGCCGGAGGTGTACCCATAGCGCTCGTCCCCCTCCTTCATCCCGGCGAACACGTTCAGGGTCTGCGTCGCGGAGGTGCCGGGGTCCATGTTGCCGATAAAGGCGTTGCCGGAGGGGGAAAGCCCCGGCACGTCCAGCTCCACCCGGGCGTTGTATATCCCCGTGCGGCCCAGGTTCATCACCTGGAAGGAAAGCTGCACCGTCTCCCCGGCGTTCATCTCGCTGGGCATGGTGAAGGGGGCCAGCTCCACCTGGACCGGCTGGGCCACCGCCACGGTGACGGACCCGCTGGAGGACATGGTCACGGCCTCGGCGTCGTCAAACTCCATGGCCAGGGCGATGTCGTACCGCCGGGCCGGCGTGTCCCGGTTGGTGCCGTATTTGAGCTTCAGCTCCGTGGTGCCGCCGGCGGCCAGATCGCCCAGAAAGATGGTGCTGGTGTCGTTTTTCAGGACAAGATCGCCGCTCTCGCCGGTGACGGTGACAAGCATGTTCTGCACGGCCTCTTCCTCGCTGGTGTTCTTGAGCGTCACCGTCACGGTGAAGTCCTCCCCGGCCATCACCGGGGACGGGTCCGTCTTGTACCGGCTCACCAGTACCCGCGGGTCGGACATGGGCACGTCCGTGGCGGGCACGCCACCGCCGCCGCCGTACACAGGCGTTTCATCCGCCGGCGCGGGACCGTCGGTGATGGTCACATAGCAGGTATAGCTCTGCTGGATGGGCGCGCCGTGTTCGTCCGCCGCCCGCACGTCCAGCACGATGGGGTAGGTGCCGTTTTGCCGGTCATCCCGCAGAGGGAAGTCGAAGCGGACCAGATAAGCGGTCACGGTTTTCGTCTGCTTGCTCTTTTTGCCGGTTTTCGTGGGTACGATCGCGGTGTTTTCCGTCAGGGCGAAAGTCTTCTGGTAGTTCCGGTACTGGATGGGGCTGACGCCCGCGTCGCCCAAGTTGGGCGTGACCGTGATCTTATCCCCCCGTATATCGCCGCTGGCCGTCAGGGGCAGCACCAGCGTCACCGTGCCGTCCGCCACCTGGGGCACGTAGCCGTCCTTATAGGCCCTATCCATGCCCTCGTAGATGTTGGCGTCGTCGATACGCAGGGACACGGCCTCGGCGGCGGGTTCGTCCGTGACCGGTATGGCCGTGGGCTCCGTGGTGGGCTCCGCTGTCGGTTCTGCGGTCGGCGCGGCGGTGGGCTCAGCCGTCGGCTCTGCGGTCGGTTCCGTCGTCGGCTCAGCCGTCGGTTCCGCCGTGGCGAGGGTCTCGGTGGGCGCGGGCGTTTCCGTCGCCTCCTGGGCAATATCCCCGGCTGCGCCGTCGGCGCGGGCGTCGGGCAGCAGGCAGCCGATCGCCACCAGCAATATCAACACTGTGCTCACAAGTCGTTTCATGGTTCACTCCCCCTCCTGCAGGCGCAGGGTCCTGTCCGGCGGCAGTATTTCCGGACCGCTGTAGATGACCGCGAAGCGGTCCGCCGTCCGCCGCTCCGTCAGGGCGCTTATAAAGCGCGCTGTCTCTTTTTCGTCCAGCATGGATACCGGCTCGGCCAGCAAAAGCAGCGCCGGTTTTCCCACCAGCGCCCGGGCCAATGCCGCCAGCCGCTGTTCGCAAAGGCCCAGACTCTTGGGATACGTGTGGGCGGCGTAGCCCAGGCCCACGCTCTCCAGCGCAGCCAGCGCCGCGTCCCGCCTCTCCCGTTTGGAAACGCCCGCGACGGTCAGCGGCAGGGCCGCGTTGTCCAGCACGGTCAGGTCCTCCCAAAAGTCCGCCTCCGGGGACATATGCCCCACAGGGCCGCACACGGCCGCTTCCCCGCTGTCCGGGTCCGCGAGCCCGCCGACGATACGGGCCAGGGCATCAAACCTTGGCCGCTCGGCGAGCACATGCACCCGCTCGCCGGGCAGGACCGCGAGGCTCACAGGCGGCACCAGCGCCCGACCGTTTGCATCGTAGGCGGACACGTTTTGCAATGTCAACACCGGTCCCATCACTTCACCATGGTCATGACCCCCGCGTCCATCTCGCACACGGTGTCGCACAGCTCGTCGATGTCCATCTGGTTGTGGGAGGCCAAAATGATCGTCTTGCCCTGCTCCCGCAGGCCCTTGATGACTTCCCGCATGTCCGAAACGCCGTTTTTGTCCAGGCCGTTAAAGGGCTCGTCCAGAATCAGGATGGACGGATTTTCCATGATGGCCTGGGCGATGCCAAGCCGCTGGCGCATGCCCAGGGAGTATTTGCCCACGGGCTTTTTGCTGTCCGGGTCCAGACCCACCCGCTCAATGGTCCGGCGGATACCCTCCCGGTCCACCCGTCGCCGCAGAGATGCCAGCAGCTCCAGATTCTTTCTGCCGGTGAGATTGGGCAGAAACCCCGGCGTCTCGATGATGATGCCGGTGTCGTCGGGGAAGTCCATGTCCCTGCCCACCTGCCTGCCCCGGACCAGAATTTTGCCCCTGCTGGGCGGCAGAAAGCCGCAGATGCACTTCATGAGCACCGTCTTGCCGGAGCCGTTGTTGCCCACGATGCCGTGGACCCGGCCCTCCTCAAAGTCCCGGCTCACGTCCCGCAGGACCGTGGTGTCCCCAAATGTCTTGGACACGTTCTGCACGCTGATGGCGGCGCTTCCCGGCATGGTTCACCCCTCCGTTCCCGTGAAGACGAAATTATACCTGCGAATGGCGACGAGGGCCAGAATATACCCCAGCAGCATCAAAGCGCCGAAGATGGCGAAGGACTGCCACAGCCTTGGCAGCAGGTCGTAGCCGAAGTTGTGCATGTGGTACGTGGCCTGGTTCAGGGGCGACAGCCACCCCACCGCCACGTTGGCCTTATAGAACATCTCGTCCGGCAGCTGGAACACCGTCTTGATGGTCTCCGGCTTTAACAGCAGTCCGAACACGCTGAAGGCAAAGCCGCTGACGATGCCCGCCGCGCCGCCGCGGGTCAGGTTGCACACAAGCATGATGAACACCATCACCACCGAGTAGCACAGCATCAGGCCGAAGATGGTGACCATGCACCGGTAAGGAAAGCTCATCTCCAACGTCTTCACCAGGGCCGGCAGGGCAATTTCCTTGCCCGCGCCGGAGTAGCCCAAAATGGCCGCCGTCTCGCTCCACACGTCGCCCACGTAGGATTGCCGCATGCTGACCGCCACAGTGGAGGCCAGCACGAACAGCAGAAACAGCGCCGTCGCCAGCATGGTATAGACCAGCTGGCCCGTGATCCATTTGGCCCGGTCGATACGCATGAGGAAAAAGGGCGTGCCGGAGGACAAAAAGGGCATGTCCGTGAACAGCAGGATGAGAAGCAGAGATATGAGCAGGATGGAGTTGCTGTCGCCGAAGGTCCATATGAACGGCTCGGCCAGCTGCATGGTGGTCCTGTGCTCCACGGCAAAATTGACCGCCTTGTCGCTGAGCAAAAAGCTCAATATGAACGCCAGGGCGAAGGTCACCAGAATACGGGGATTGCGCCGCCACTGGCGGAAGTTATAGGCCACCACGGACATGACCTGCCGCGTTGCTGTCATAGGCCCCGCACCCTCTTTCTCACGGCGGCCCCAAAGCCCAGGGCCGTACATACGATCAGCTCCATGATCACCAGCGCCGGACCCCACCGGCCCATGGTCCATTCCTCGCCGGGGTTCAGCCACGCCTTGGGATAGACCACGTACAGGGCGGTGAAATACCGCTCGCATAAGATTATGAGCACATAGTAAAAGATGAACGGCGCGGCGTAGGCGATGTACTTGCTGGCCATCAGCGCGCTCATGGTCATGCCGAACAGCGACCAGAACCCGCCGGAGAGGAAGATGAGCCCGCAGTTTCTGAGCAGCGTCACGGCGTATTCCGGCGCAGGCACGTTCGGGTCCGGCGGCCCCTCCATAGGCGCAAACACCGCCGCGGACACGCCGTAGGCCAGCCACAGGCCCAGCACGATGCCCAGCCCGCCGGACACCAGACACCCCGCCGCCTTGCCCAATATGTAGCCCCGGTGGCTGGTGCGGTGGATATAGAGCTTCAAAAACCCGGTTTTTACGTCGTCCACAAAGCTGGCCGCGTATGGCAGGGCGCACACGATGGGCAGGCATATGGTCAGCGCGTCCGCGTCCAGGGCCTTCAATATGAAGTCCCCGTGGTAGCCGTATGCCAGCGGTTCCTCCGAGCGAAACGCCTCCGTCACCGCGTCGGCGGAGGACAGAAACAGCACCAGCGCGATAAACACCGCGCCCAGCCAGAACCGGGCGGAGCATACACTCTGCCGGACGCCGGAGTAGATGGTGTTTCTCATATGCCCTCCTTTTGCCTCGGTCAGTATCCTTTCCACACGTCGATGGCGGTGCCGTCTACGGCGTTGATCACCACAAGCTCCGTGACCTGTTGGAAGGTCTCCGTCTCGCCGGTCTCGTTGCCCTGCTCGTCGTAGACGGGGAACTGTATCGGCTCGCCGTTTTCGTCGCAGTAGGTGGCGGTGCCGTAGAAGGTGTAAGTAGGGGTGATGTAATAGTCCGTGGCGCTGTCCTTCATCCGGATACGGCTCATGCCCAAGGCCACGTCCGTCACGTCGATGCGCAAAGCGACGCCCTGCGTTATCAGGCCGCTGCGCTCCAGGTCCATCACGCGCATCTGGTCCTCGGCGGCGGCGAGCACGTCGGCGAAGGGCAGCAGGGCCACGTTGTCGTTTTCGGTCTGGACCACCTGGTGCATGTTCTCCCAGCCAAAGCCCGTGACACCCGTCTCGTCGAAGCTGAAGGTCATGTACTCATAGCCGTAGGTGGAGGCGTACTCGTCGCCGCCTTTGGAGGCGATGTTGAACCCGCCGAAGTGGAAGGTCAGGGGCACGCCGTTATAGGCCGGGGTTAGCACGACGGTGTTGGGGTCAAAGCTCATGTTGTCATTGGCGGCCTCCATGGCAATGTCCGGCACCACGGCAAACTCCCCCACGCCCATGTCGTTCACCAGTTCCAATGCCCTTGCCCGGGCCGCGTCCATGTCCACCGCCGGCGGCTCCGTCTCGGCCTGTTGGTCGTACAGCGCGTCCGCCATGGCCGGGGGCACATAGGGCCAGACCCCCAGCCGCTGGACAGAATAATCGGTCCCCAGCCGCTTGACGGCGCTCAGCTCGTAGTCCTTGCCGTTATACTGGCCCAGGCCCTTCATGTACTGGTGGCCCAGGTCCTCCCCGCCGTAGTAGTCGGGATAATAGCTCTGGGGGTGAAACTGCCAGTCCAGGGGCTTTTGCTCCACCGTCTCCGGCGCGGCGGCGTAGGCGTCCTCCAGCCGGGCGATACGGTCCTCAAAGCTGGCGCGCACATAGTCCCGGTCGTCCGCGTCGATGGTGGGGTCCTGCTCAATGCGATACTGCCAGTCGGCGTACTCCTGCTTTTCGTCCAGCAGGGCCTGTTCCACCTCGGCCCGGCTCATCTGGCCGGTGAGCTCGTTGACGGGCCCGTCGCCGTAAAACACCTGTGTCACCTGCCGGACCAGCTCGCCGGTCAGCTCCAACGGCCGGACCCGCAGCACTGACATGGGACCGGGAACGGCGGGCTCCGCGACCTTGACGTGGAACGTGACGCCGCTGCCTCCCTGCTGACCGTCGAAGGTGTCCTCGTAGACCGTGGGCGCCGCCGTGGTCTGGGCTTCCACCGCCGGGGGCTGGTCCGTGTTCAGGGCCGCAGTGGGGCTGGCCTTGTCCTCCAAAGCCGCCTGGAAGGCCCCGTCGTTCTTGCTGTTGACAACGCCCTTTTCCGGCGTGGCCTGACAGCCGCTCAGTACCAGTACGATGGCCGCCAGGACGGCAATGACGCGCTTTTTCATGGGTCGAACCTCCTTTTGGATATCTCTGTTGTTAGACGAACGAGCGGGCCTGTCCGTCACAGGGAATATCCCACAGAAGGGGGTTTTATTTCAGGGAAAGTCTTAAGAATTTCTTAAGTCAGTAGCCCAGCGACCGGTCGATGATGCTGCCGTCGATGGCGTTTATGGTGAGAAGGCTGGCGTCAGGGTCATAGAAGGTATAGGGCTCGCCGTTTCCCAGGGTCCAGGTCTGGGAGCCGTAAAAGTCCCAGACGGGCACAAGAAGGCCGGTGTAGTTTTTGTCCTGCTCGCTGACCCGCATATAGCTCAGGCGCACGGCGTCGATGGTCACGTCCATGTCCTCGCCATCGTACTTGACCGCGAACATCTTCTGGAAGATGTCTGTCACGTCGGCAAAGTCCATGAGTGCCGCGTCCTCAGTCACAGTGTCGGTGAGCTGGCAGGGGCTTTGCCAGTCCATGCCCACGATGCCGTCGTCGTTCACGTAGAAGTTGAGCTTTTCATAATTCCAGGGGGCGATGTAGACCGCCTCCGCGGCGGACGCCCCGGCGGGAAGGTCGGGCAGCCCCACCGAATAGCCAGTATAGGCCACGGGCACGCCGCCGATATTGCGGGTGTATTGCATCTCCCAGCAGCACCGGGGCGCCTCCCTGCCGCCGCCGTATTTCTTCGCGGCGGCATACAGGGTCATGTCGGGGATATCCAGCGCCTGCACCACGGCGTCGCACATGGTCTGGGCCTCCGCCTCCGTGACGGTCACGGGGGCCAGGTCGTCGATGTCCACGCCGGCGTAGTCCACGGTCTGGCTGAACTGCTCCGCCGTGTTGTAGGAAAAGATGAACCCTTCCGCATCCGCCCGGACGTACATGGCGGAGGGCGGAATGTCCATGTTCTCGCTGTCGTAGACGACCAGAGACTCCCAGCCAAGCTCGTCCGTGGTGTTCACGCCCCCGGCCGACTTCAGGCCGGAGCCGTCGTCGGTGAGCTGGCCCGTGGCGAGCCGGGGCTCCGCCGTCTCCGGCGCGGCGTCGTACTGCTCCTGAAGGATCGGCAGGTACACCTGTTCCATATATTCCTCCCAGGTGAGCTGGCCCTCGTCGGTCGTATAGCGCGTACCCGCCTCCTCGGCTGGGGGACCCTGGGCGATCTGCTGCTTGACGGCCACGATCTGGTCGGCGATCTCCGATTTGGTCCTGGGCGTTTCAAACTCGTAAAGCTCGCCCTGAACAAGCCTGTCCATGAGCACGTCTGTCTGCGCCTGGGTGATGTGGGCGGGCTTGACCCGGATGATGGGGACCTTGTCCGCGTCCGGGACAGTCACGGCCGCGTCCACGGTCACGTGCAGCGTGTCGCTCTCATTGGAAAACGCGGCGGCGTAATGCTCCGGGGCGTCTATCCGCTGGGCCAGCGCGCCGCCGGTCTGGGCGCTCGCCTTTTCGATGAGCGCGGCGCTGCTCTTGCCCTTGACGATGCCTTCCTCCGGGGTGCTCTGGCAGCCGGCGGCGAGAAGCAGGGCCAGGGCCAGCGCAAATGCAAGTGTTCTCTTCATATCCGCGCCTCCCTCAGTAGCCCTGGGACCGGTCGATGATGCTGCCGTCGATGGCGTTTATGGTGAGAAGGCTGGCGTCCGGGTCGTCCCACTTGTCCCGTATTGTCCCGTTTTCGCCTGTTATTGTCCCGAAAAAGTCCCACACTGGGACAAGCAGCCCAACGCCGAACTCGTCCTGCTTCAGGATACGGGCGTAGCCCAGGCGGATGGCGTCAATGGTCACGTCCGCCTTCAGGCCGTTGTTGTCCACGATGTACATCTTCTCGAACACGCCCATCACATCGGCAAAGTCCAGCAGGGACGAATCCTCCGTGACGGCCTCGCCAATGTCATAGGGGGACAACCACTTCATGCCCACGATACCGGCGTCGTTGACGTAGAAGGCCAGGGATTCATATGGCCAGGGGACCTGATACGCCCCGTCCGCGGTGACGTTCATGGACACGTAGGAATCGTTTGTACAGGTGATGGGAACACCGTTCACCTGCCGGGTATAGCGCACCTCCCAGCAGCACCGGGTGGGGAGCAGCGGGCTGACGCTGTACGCCTTGCGGACGGACCAGCGGCCCATGCCGGGAATACCCAACGCCTGCACAGCGCTGTCGCACAGACTTTGCGCCGCATCCTCCGCGATCGTCACATCCGGCACCTGCGCCAGGTCCGTATCGGGCGCGTATCGGGCCATTTCCCCGGCCGAGGCATAGGAAATGTCCAGGCCGTCGTCCGCAACATTCCAACTGTAAAAGGCCGAACTGAAGCCCTGGCCGCTGGGATAGTTGGCGATACGAATGGCCTCGTAGCCGATCTCCTGCGAGCGGTTCACGCCCTCGATCTGCATCATGCCGTCGCCCCGGTCCGTAAAAACGCCGGAGATAGGCTCCGCCTCCACCGTCTCTGGGGCCTGGTCGTATTCCGCTTCCAGCACGTCGATCTTCTCCTGCAGGGCCTTCTCCCATACCTCCCGGCCCTCATACTGGTAGATCTGATATAATTCCGCGTCGCTCTCCACAGGCCCCATGGTCTGCTCCTGCCGGGCCAGCAGAAGAGCTTCCGTGATCTCGTCCTTGGTCAGAGGCTGGTCGGGGGAATGGAGCGTGCTTTGGAGAAGCTGCTCCATCAGCGCGTCCGCCTGGGTCTGGGTGATATCCGTGGCCGTGACCTCGACAATGGGAACACGCTCCGCCTCGGGGATGATAACGTCGGCGTCCACGGTGACGGTCAGCTCTCCGTTCTGGCCGGAAAACGCGGCGGCGTAATGTTCCGGGGCGTCTATCCGCTGGGCCAGCGCGCCGCCGGTCTGGGCGCTCGCTTTCTCGATGAGCGCGGCGCTGCTCTTGCCCTTGACGATGCCCTCCTCCGGGGTGCTCTGGCACCCGGCGGCCAGCAGAAGGGCCAGGGCCAGCGCAAATGCAAGTGTTCGTTTCATATCCGCGCCTCCCTCAGTAGCCCTGGGACCGGTCGATGATGGAGCCGTCGATGGCGTTTATCGTGAGAAGGCTGGCGCCCGGCTGGGCATAGCCCAATTCGTTTTCATAGGAAACGCTCCCGAAAAAGTCCCACACCGGGACAAGAAGCCCCACGCCCTGCTCGTCCTGCTTTAGCACCCGCATATAGCCCAGGCGGATGTCGGTGACCGTCACGTCCGCCTCCATGCCGTCCTGCTCCACCAGATACATCTTCTGGAAGATGTCCATGATGTCGTCAAAGGCCATCAGCGCCGAGTCCTCCGTCACCGTCTCCGTCAGCGTACAGGGCGCTTCCCAGCGCAGTTCCTCGATGCCGTCGTCGCCCACGTACACCGTCAGGGTCTCATACGTCCAGGGGATCTGGAACGTCCCGTCCTCCTGCCAGGTGAACATCAGCGCGTCATCCGTATAGGTGATGGGCACGCCGTCCACCACCCGGGTATATTCCAGCACCCAGCGGCATTTAAGGGGCATGCTCCGGTCCGGGAACGCAAGCCCGGCGGTGTCATAGAGCTTCCGGGCGGAGTAAAGACGCATGCCGGGGATACCCAGCGTGTCCACCAGCGCGTCGCCCAGCGCCGCCGCCTCCTGCTCCGTTATCTCGATCTCCGGCAGGGTGTTCAAATCAAAGTCCGGGTAGCGTTGGGCAATTTCATCCCGGGACGACTGGGTGCCGGAGGCGTATGTGTCGGTGTCCCCCCGGTAGTAGTGGGCGACGGACATGCCGGTCTGCCAGCGGCTGTTGGAGATGGACAGGGATTCATAGCCCACGCCGTCTTCGTAGCCCTTGCCCGAAATGCTCTCGGCGTTTTCGTCCAGCGGCTCGAACTGGCCGGTGATGGGCTGGGGCTCCGACGTCTCCGGGGCGTTCTCGTACTGCTCGGTGAGCCGGTCCACCTTGTCCTGCATGTACTGCTCCCAGGTCATCGGGCTGCTCTCGCCCGATTCGCCGCCGGCGATCAGATAGAGCGCGCCCTCTTCCTGTTCGCTGGGCCCCTCGGCCAGCTTCTGCTTGGCCTGGACGATCTGGTCCGCGATCTCCGATTTGGTGAGCGGCCTGTCGGGGTCGTAGAGCGTGGTGTGGACCAGTCCCTTGATGAGCGCGTCCGCCTGGGCCTGGGTGATGGTACCGTCCTCCACCCGCCAGATGGGGATCTTGTCCGCGTCGGGGACGGTCACGTCCGCGTCGATGGTCACGGTCAGCGCGCCGCTTTCGTTGGAAAACGCGTCCTCGTAATGCTCCGGGGCGTTCAGCTTTTCGGCCAGCGAGCCCTGGCCGGGTTCGGCCTGGGCCTTTTCGATGAGCGCGTCGCTGCTCTTGCCCTTGACGATGCCTTCCTCCGGGGTCTTCTGGCACCCGGTCAGCGCCAGGGCCAGCAGCAAAACAAAGGGCAGAAATCTTTTCATGCCGTTGTCCTCCTTTGTCGGGATAGGCCCATTATGCCGGAGGGCGGACGGAAAAACTATCAACCGCATCTTTTCTCTTTGTTATTTCTTTCTTATCCCGCCGGAAGCTCCACGCGGAACGTGGTCCCCTCCCCCAATGTACTGGTCACGGCCAGCGTCGCCCCGTGGGCGTCCGCGATCTGCCTGGCCAGGGCAAGCCCCAGGCCGCTGCCGCCGTGCTTTTTGCTGCGGGACTTGTCCACCATGTAAAAAGGCTCAAAGATACGCGCCAGGGCCTCCGGCGGGATGCCGCGGCCCGCGTCCCGGACCTCAATGACGTTTTCCCGGACCGTGAGCCAGACGGCGCGGTCCTCGCCGCCGGGGTCGTATGCCTTGCCGGCGTTGTCCACAAGGTTGACGAGAAGCGACTGCATCAGGTCCGGGTCAACAAGAAGCTCGGACCCGTCGCAGTCGGTCAGAAGCTTCACGCCCCGGTCGGACATGATCTGCCGGGTGCTGGACAGGACCCGGTCGATGAGCTCCCGGGCGGGGACGGGGGTTTTCACGATGTCCTGCCGCAGGGTGATGGTCCGGAGCAGCTTTTGGGTCAGCCGCTCCAGCCAGGTACACTGCTTTTCGATGTGGGAAAGGCTCCGGGCCTTTTCGTCCTCGGTCAGGTTGACCTTTTGCAGAAGCCTTGTGTGCAGCAATATGGCCGTGAGGGGCGTTTTGAACTCGTGGTTCACCCCGCCGATAAAAAGCCGCTGGCGCTGGGCGGTCTCGGTAAGCTCGTCCACCCGCGTCTGCACGGCGGCGGCCATGGTGTTGAAATCCGCCGCCAGGGCGCCGATCTCGTCCGACGTGGTCACGTCGGCCCGGACCTGGTATTCCCCGCCGGCGATGCGCCTGGCCGCGACGGAAAGCGCCGTCAGGGGCTTTGCGCCACGGCGCATGAGAAGGGTCACCGCGCCGGCCCCCGCGGCGATGCCGGCCAGGCTCACGGCCAGAAAGATGCCGCCCATGACGGCCAGGTCCCGGTGGATGTCCGTCACGTCCGCTACGGTGTACACGGCGTATTCATCCCCGCGGATATGCACAAGGCTCCCGGCCATAAAAATATCCCGGCCCTGAATACGCCCTTCATAGGTCCGCTGGCCGTCCACGGGCATGTCCTGGGCCTGGCGCAGGTCCAGCCACTTTGACGGGTCGATGGTCAGGGCGGAGCTCACCGTCTCGCCGCCTTGCATCAGGACGGAGCTTTCGTCCGCAAAGCGGGAAAAGCAGTAGTTCACCAGAGACGAGCGCACCGGGCCGGTGTCCGTGTCCAGGCGGTAGTAGTTGGTCATCTCGGAAAAGGATATGGCCAGGTCCCGCTGCTTGGCACGGATCTGCTCGCGGGACATGTTCAAGATCGTGTGCCGGGCGTACAGCAGCATGGCCGCCGAGCACACGGCCACCACCAGCGCCAGGATACCGGCGCACGCGGCGGCCGCCTTTTGCCACAGCTTCATCTCACCGTTCCTCCAATCGATACCCCAGCTTGGGCAGCGTTCGGATGGCGTCGGTCAGGTCCAGCTTTTTGCGCAGACTGTGTATCTTGATGTCCAGAACACGGGTCTCGCCCACGTAATCGTAGCCCCAGACCTCGGTCATGAGCTGCTCGCGGGTGACGGTCATGTTCTTGTATTTCAGGAGCATCAAAAGCACGCCAAATTCCAGCGGCTGCAGGTAAACCGGCTGGCCCGATTTGGTGACGGTTTTCGTCTCGCTGTTGAGCTCCACGTCCCGGACCCGATAGACCGTGTTCAGCCGTCCCGTCCGGCGCAGGACCTTTTCGATGCGCACCATCAGCGTCTGCACGTCGAAGGGCTTCACCACGTAGTCCTCCGCCCCGTCCCGCAGACCCCGTATCTCCGAGGCGGAGTCTGTCTTGGCGGTCATGTAGATGACCGGGATATGGTACGTTTGCATGTGGTCAAACAGCTCGAACCCATCCACGCCGGGCAGCATGATGTCCAAAAGAGCCAGGTCGTAGGCGTGGTCGCCCCGCAAAGCCTCCGCCGCCCCGGCCCCGTCGTCAAACACGGCGCAGTCGTAGCCCGCCACCTGTAAGCTCAGCGCCACGGCGCTGGCAATGGCCTCGTCGTCCTCCACGATCAGAATGCGATTTTTCATCCCGCGCCCTCCCTGTCGTAAGTATGAGCGTTTCTATTATAGCAAACCCGGCGGAAGGCGGAAAAGGACGCTTTTGGCGGGAAATGTTATCTTTTTCTTATTTTTACGTGTGGATGACGGTGCCGTCCACGGCGTTGACGATGGCCAGCAGCACCGGGCTCTGGGCCGGCTGCTCGCCCGTCACGTTCCCCTCGTTGTCCAGCCACTGGACCGTGGCGGGCGCGCCGTCGGCGTCATAGGCCGTGGCCGTGCCGCAGAAGATCCAGGCCGGGACCAGATAGAAGTCCGTGGCGTTGTCCTTCATGGGCACGCACACCAGGCCCAATTCCGCCGTTTCCGCCGAGACGCGGGCGGTGGCGCCGGTATACATGAGACGGTCCATGGTCAGCATCTTCATCTGCTCCTTCGCCCGGTCCAGAATTTCGGCGAATGGCAGCAGGGGCGCGTCCGGGGCGGCCGTGTCCACGGTCCGGGTGGCGGCGCTGTACCAGAAGGAGTAAAAATGGCCGCTGTAGAACTGAAACTGCATGTTCTCCGCGCCGTAGACGCCGGCGTACTGCTCGTCCGCCGCCGGGGCGTCAAAAAATGGCGCGGCCTGTATATCGCCGTATGTCCGGGTCAGGGTGACCTGATACCAGTCCGCCGGGTCGCCGCCACCCATGCCGGTGACCGAGGCGATCGGGTCTGAGGTCACGGCCCAATCGCCCAGGCCCATGCCCGCCGCCGTTTCCAGGGCAAACGCTTTCATGGCGTCCTCGTCCATGCCGGGACCGGCGGCGACGTCCTCCTGAGAGACGACGCGCTCGTCCGGGAAGGCGGACGCGTTGTGGACCCGGTAGTCCTCCCCCTCCCGGTTGCAGACCGAGAAGATCCAGGGCAGACCGTCAAGCGTAGCGGACGCCTTGATGTATCGGTGGCCCTCGTCCTGAAAAAGCGCGGCGGCCATGTCGGGGGACATGTAATAGTCCTCGCTGTGAAATTCCCAGGCGCAGGGGACCGGCTCCACGCCCTCGGGCGCGGTCTGGTAGGCGTCCTCCAGGGCGGCGATGCGCCCCTCGAAATCCTCCTTCACGCGCTGGGCCAGGGCCTCGTCGCCGCCGTAGTAGGCCACCATCCCGTCCCAGTCGGCGATGAACTGCCGGTCGTCCAATATGGCCTGTTCGATCTCGGCCTTCGTCATCTGCTCCGAGTACTCATAGATGGGCCCGTCCCCAAAAAGGGCGGCGGCGATGCTTTGCGCTTGCTCGCCGGTGAGCTCCATGGGCCGGGCCTGGAGCACCGGCACAGGGCCGGGGTCGGCCGGCTCCGGCATGGCCAGGTCGATGGTGATGTCCCCGGCGGCGTTTTGAAAGCTGTCGGTGTACACGGTCGGCGGGGCGGTGGCCTCCGCCGTGGCGGCGGGCGCGGTCGGCGCGGCTTTCAGCGCGGCCTCAAAGGCCCCGTCCGCCTTGCTGGCGACGACGGCCTTGTCCGGGGTGGCCTGACAGCCGCACAGCATGAGCAGCGCCAGAATGAAAGAGACGATCTTGCCTGTCATGGGTCTGCCCTCCTTTTCGAGCTTCTCTTTCAAGAACGCGCCCGGCGGCAAAAGTGTGACAGGTCAATAGCCAAGCCCCGGGTCAATGGCGCTGCCGTCCACGGCGTTGATGACAGCAAGCTCCACCGCCGTCTCGCCGGGGAAGGTTATCGTTTGGCCGGTAGCCTCGTCGAAAAAGCTGTGGTCTATCAAGGTCCCGTCGGCGGTATAGCTGGCGGCGGTACCGTAAAACGTGTAGGTAGGGACCAAATAATACTCTGTGGGGTCGTCCCGGATGAGGACCCGGCTCAGGCCCAGCTCCGCCCGGTCCACGGCGATCTTGTCGTAGCCGCCGTCCTCCGGCGGTTCGACCTGTTCGCCGGTCACCGGGTCCGTGGTCCCCCGCAGCTGCATCCGGGTTTTCGCGGCGTCCAGGATATCGGCAAAGGGCAGGGTCCGCACGTTGGCGTTGACCACCCCCGTTTGCTCCAGCGCGCCCTGGTAGAGCAGGGACAAAAGCGTCTCGCCGTTAAAATCCATGCGCAGCTTTTCGTAGGTGTAGACGGGGCCATAGGCGCTATCCGTCTCGTTGGGGCCGTCGTGGTTTGTCATGGGCAGACCCTCATAGGTCCGAGTCAGGGTGAGATAAGTGACAGAGGGGGCGTTTGGGTCGCTCTCGCAGACGGCCACGTGCCACTGGCCCAGGCCCATGCCATCGGCGATCTGGACCGCTTTGTCCCGGATGGCGGCCAGGTCGGGCCGCGCCCCCGTGTCGGCGTACAGGGCGTCGATATCCGCCAGGTCCACGTCCGGCCCGACGGTGAGGGTGTGCTGCCGATAGTCGTCCCTTTCCAGGTTGACCGCTTCCAGCACGAATGGCGCGCCGTCCACCACGGCGCTGGCCTTGAGCACCTGCTGGCCGATGTCCGCGATCTGCCCGCGGGTCACGTCGCTGTAGTACGAGCCGGGGTGAAACTGCCAGTCACATGCGGTCCGCTCCGCCGTATCGGGCGCGGCGGCGTAGGCGGCCTCCATCTCCGAAATGCGCGCCTCCAGCGCCGTTTTGTAGTCACGCGCCGCGTCCTCGTCCCCGCCGCAGGAGGCCACAAGAGCGTCAAAGTCGCTGACGCGCTCCTTTAGCTGCAAAATGGCCGCCTCCAGCTCCGATTTTGTGTGCTCCGTGGTGTATTCGTATATCTCGGCGTCCCCGAACAGGGCCCGGGCGGCTTTTTGGGCCAGCTCCGGCGTTATCTGACCGGGCCGGACACGGATAACCGGCAGAGCCGCGGGAAGGTCCGGCGCGGAAAGGGACAGCTCGTAGCGGATGGCGCCGTTGGCGTTTTCAAAGCTGTCAGTATAGACGGCGCTCTCCGCCTCGGCGGTGGGCGCGGGCTGGGACGTGTTTTCCAAAGCGGCCTCAAAGGTCCCGTCATTTTTGCCGGTGACGATGGCTTTGTCCGGCGTTTTCTGGCAGCCACAGGACAGGACCAGCAGCGCCGCCAGAGCCATGGCGATATATTTTTTCATGTTATTCCTCCTTTTCCATCTTCTCCCGCAGGGCGGCCACGGCTCTGGCCGTCTCCGGGTGGGCGGAGGCGTCGAACCGCTCTTCCAGGGCCGCGAAATTTATACCGTCCGCCAGGGCTTCCAGCTCGTCCCGCGCCACAGGCGACCGGTCGGGGAAGTCGTGGTACGCACGCACATAGACATAGGCCCCGGCCGTCTCGAAAAGCACGATACCCTGCCCCCGGCTGTCCAGGACCAGATCCACCGTCTGGCCGGCGGGGACGGTGTAGCTCCATTCCCCGTAGTCCGCGCCGGTGAAGCCGTAGATGTCCGTGAGCGTGCCCTTGACGGCGGCGAACAGGGTAAGGCCGCACGCCGCTTGTTCGTTATAGACCTGCAGATCGACCGTGCCGTCATCGTAGAGATAGCCGCCGCCGGAGAACCCCGCGGGCAGCAGCGGACCCGTGCCCAGGGCGGCGCATACGTCCTCGGCGGAGGCGGAGGCCATATTGCGGTGGGGCTTGAGGTCGTATTTTTCCAGTATGGCGTCCAGGGCCCGGCCCTGCTCGGTGTAGTACGCGCCGTAGAAGGGGTGGTAGTCGGGCCAGGCGTAATCGGCGTTATCGTCGCCGCCGTCGGGGGAAAGATAGTTTTCCACCGGGTGTACCTCCTGCCAGTCCAGCCACTCCTGCAGCGCCAGGTATTCGGGCGTGCCCTGGTACCCCACCATGGAAAGCCGTACAGCGGACGGGGACGGTTCCGTGGGGATAGGGTCGAGAAAATAGTCCCGAAACGCCGCCTGATAGACGGCCCAGGCCGTGACCGTACACGCCGCCAGCAGCGCCGCCGCCACGGCGAACCGGACGGCCAGCCGGAGCACGGGCCGGGAGCGCTTCGACTGATACGCGGCGGCCTCCATGTAGTACCGGTCGTCCACCCGGCCCATGGCCTCTAAGAAAAGCTTCCCGTTCATGGAAGGACCTCCTTTTCGACGAGATATTTCCGCAGCCGCTTTCGCAGCCGGGTAAGGCGCACGGACACGTTTTTCTCCGTCAGCCCCAGCCGGGCGGCGATGTCGGCATATGTGTCAAAATACCCGTAGCGGCGCATAAAGAGCACCCTATCGTCCGGACGCAGAGCCGCCAGAAAGCCGTCGATGACGCGGGCCAGCTCCTTGGCCTCCAATTCCCGCTCCACGCTGTCCGCCGGGGTCGGCGTTTCCTCGACCTCCTCCAGGGCGGCGTCCACAACGCTGTTTCGCCTGGCGAGACGGTAATACGCCTTCAGGGAGATGTTGCGGACGATCTTGCAGATATAGGCCAAAAGCGGGTCGGGCCGGGCCGGCGGGATGGCGTTCCACGCGCCCAGATAGGCGTCGTTCACACATTCCTCCGCGTCCTGGCGGCTGTTGACGATATGGAACGATATCTTGTAGCAGACCTTGCCGTATTTCCTGTCCAGTTCCCCTATCGCCTGTTCCGAGCGGGCAAAGAACAGTTCGATGATCGCCTTATCCTCCATCCGGCTGACCGCTCCTTTCCTTTCCACTGCATATCTGTATGTTTGCGCGGAAAAAACTACAGGGAAATTATAAAAAAATCGGAGGACCCTTGCAACGGTCCTCCGATCTCGATTCACATTTGGCGTATCAGTTCCCGGCGCAGACGGGAGATGATGCGCTTTTCCAGGCGGCTTATGTAGCTCTGGGAGATGCCAAGAAGGTCCGCCACCTCCTTTTGGGTCAGTTCCTCGTACCCCTCCAAGCCAAAGCGCATGAGGATGATGGACCGCTCCCGCTCGTCCAGCCTATCCACCGCCTCCATCAAAAGCTGGCGCTCCACGTCGTCCTCCAGGGGCTTGCTCACTTCCTCCCCGTCGGTGCCCAGCACGTCGCTGAGCAGCAGCTCGTTGCCGTCCCAGTCGGTGTTCAGGGGCTCGTCGATGGATATCTCCACGCGATGGGAGCTTTTCTTGCGCAGGAACATGAGGATCTCGTTTTCGATGCAGCGGGAGGCGTAGGTCGCCAGCTTGATGCGCTTTTCCGGGTTGAAGGTCCCGATGGCCTTGATGAGGCCGATGGTGCCGATGGAGATCAGGTCCTCGATGTTCACGCCGGTGTTCTCGAACCGGCGGGCGATGTAGACCACCAGGCGCAGATTGTGCTCGATGAGGCTCTGGCGGGCATTTTCGTCCCCCCGGACCAGAGCGGCCACGGCGGCCTCTTCCTCCTCCTTTTCCAGCGGCGGGGGGAGCACGTCGCTGCCGCCGATGTAAAAGATACGGGGCGTGGCCTGCAGACGCAGCTGCAATTGCAGCAGGAAAAGTCTCAGCTTGTTCATCTCATGCGCTCCTTTCATATTACGGCGTCGTAGGCGCCGTCCGTGCCGATGGGTCTGGCCGCCACGGCGGCGATCAGGTCCCGGCGCTCCTGGCCGTCCACGGTGACCTTATCGGGCCGGAAGGCCAGCAGCACTTCCCGCCCGCCCGTCACCCCGGCGCAGGGGATGAGCCGGGTGCCGGGGATGCGCAGCACCGCCTGGGCGGGAGGGCCCCGGAGAAGGGACGCGTCACGGGGGCTGAAAAGGCCGCTGAGGGCTCCCGCCTCCGCCACAAAAGCGGCGCAGCCGGTGACCGGGTCCACCAGGTGGTTGCCCGTGTCCTCCAGGGCACGCAGACGCACGGTCCGGCCCCCGCGCTCCACGGTCACGTCCAATATGCGCCGGGGCCGGTTTCGGGCAGCGCCGCGAAACAGAAGGCTCACCGCCGCCCAGCACAGGGCAAAGGACAGTATCAGCACCCGCATGTCCAGCCGCAGCGGCGGACCGCCGCCACGGAGCAGCGCCGCGGCGTACACCGCCCCGCCGAACAGGGCGGTCACGCCCAGAAACCCCACATAGCACCGCCAAAGCTTCCGCTGGTCCCCAAAGGCCGCCAGGGTCATGGCCAGCGCCAGCACCGGCAGCATGGGCGGGCTTTTAAGCCACGCCAGCGCCGGGATAAGCGCCAGACAGCTCCACGCCGCCCCCAGCGCCGCGCCGGCCAGGAACCGGCCCCGCCGGTAGGGCAGCGCCAGCAGCTTGGCCGTGCCCAGCAGGAGAAAGTAGTCCACCGCCAGGTCCAGGGCGAACAGCTCATCCAGATACACCGTTTTCATACACCGATGATATCCCCAACGGCATGCGAAGCCGGTTGAAATCGGCGGGCGAGTGTGATAAAATTTACAAGGCGTGAAAAGGCCGGGAGATATGGTTGAAAATGTAACCTTTCGCCCATACAATAAAAGGATGAAAACACGACGGGAGGCGCTCCTATGGACAAGCCGGTGTATGACCGGGTGCTGTTGAAGCTCAGCGGCGAGGCCCTGGGCGGCGAAAATGGCCGGGGCCTGGATTTCGACATGCTGCACAAGGCGGCCCGAGCCATCAAGGCATGCGCGGATATGGGCGTGGAAATGGGCGTGGTCATCGGCGGCGGCAACTACTGGCGGGGCGCCAAGGACGGCGGCGGCAAGATGGAGCGCTCCCGGGCCGACATGATGGGCATGCTGGCCACGGTCATGAACAGCCTTGCCATGTGCGAGGTATTGGAGCAGGAGAACGTGTCCGCACGGGTGATGACCATGCTGGATATGCCGAGGGTGGCGGAGCCCTATTCCTATGGCCGGGCCATGCGCCATTTGCGGCTGGGACGGGTGGTGCTGTTCGCCGCCGGCAGCGGCAACCCCTATTTCTCCACCGATTCCGCCGCGGCGCTGAAGGCGGCGGAGATCGGCGCCCAGGCGCTTTTGATGGCGAAAAACATCGACGGGGTATATACCGCCGACCCCAAGCGGGACCCGGGCGCAAAGCGGCTGGACCACATCGGCTACGGAGAGATACTGGCCAGGGACCTGCGGGTCATCGACGCGGCCGCAACCAGCCTCCTGCGGGACAACGCCATCCCCACCATGATCTTCGCCCTGGACCCGCCGGAGAATATACGCCGGGTGGTATGCGGGGAGCATATAGGAACACAAGTCGATTGAAAGCCAACGCTTTTAATAAATCAACATCAAAGGAGGAACCAAGCGCATGTCTGAGCTGAAGGAATTTGAGGAAAAAATGAAAAAAGCCAAGGACTTCCTGTCCGGGCAGTTCGACTCCGTGCGGGCCGGACGGGCCAACGCGGCCGTCCTCAACGGCATCTCCGTGGACTATTACGGCTCTCCCACGCCCATCAACCAGGTGGCGGCCATCTCCGTGCCGGACCCCAGGACCCTGGTCATCTCCCCCTGGGACGGTTCCGTCCTGAAAGGCATCGAGAAGGCCATCCAGGCCTCGGAGCTGGGCATCAACCCCCAGAACGACGGCCGGGTCATCCGGCTTGTGTTCCCCCAGCTCACCGAGGAGCGGCGCAAGGAGCTGGCCAAGCAGGTGCGTAAGTACGGCGAGGAGGCCAAAGTGGCCGTGCGCAATATCCGCCGGGACGCCATGGACAAGATCAAAAAGCAGCAGAAGGCCGGGGACATCACCGAGGACGACCAGAAGGACCTGGAAAAGGACCTGCAAAAGCTCACCGACGACAACATCAAGGACATCGACAAGCTCACCGAGGCCAAGGAAAAAGAGCTGTTCGCCATATGAGCCCCCTGAAACGCAACGCTGTGGCGGGAGAGTCTTCCAAACTCCCCCGCCATATCGCCGTTATTATGGACGGCAACGGCCGCTGGGCCAAGCGCCGGGGCCTGCCCCGCTCGGCTGGCCACTCCGCCGGGGCCGACAGCTTTCGCAAAGCCGCCCGGTACTGCCAGAAGCTGGGCGTGGAATATTTGACCGTGTACGCCTTTTCCACGGAGAACTGGAAGCGGCCCGCCGACGAGGTGGCGGGCATCATGAGCCTGTTGGAAAAATACCTGCGTCAGGCGCTGCGGGACCTGGAAAAGGAGAAGGTGCGCATTTGCATCTTCGGGGACCTGGCTCCCTTCGCGCCGGAGCTGCAACGGCTCTGCCGGGAGTGCATGGACCGGTCCAGCGTCTACACCGGGGCGCAGGTGAACATATGCCTCAACTACGGGGGCCGGGACGAGATCGTCCGGGCGGCAAAGCGCTGGGCGGCGGACGGCTGCCCGGAGCTCAATGAACAGGTGTTCGGAAGCTACATGTGGGGCGGGAATATCCCGGACCCGGACCTGCTCATTCGCCCCGGCGGAGAAAAGCGTATCTCCAACTTTCTGCTGTGGGAGTGCGCCTACGCGGAGTTTTATTTCTCCGACGTGCTCTGGCCGGACTTTGACGAGAAGGAATTTGACAAGGCCATCGCCGCCTATCAGGAGCGGCAGCGCCGTTACGGCGACGTGGGGGAAAACGAGGCATGATCCATTCGGTATCCATATTGGGCTCCACCGGGTCCATCGGGCGGCAAAGCCTGGCGGCGGCGGAGCGGCTGGGCGTGCGCGTCGCGGCCCTGACCGCGCAAAAGAGCGTGGGCCTGTTGGAAGAACAAATAAGAAAATTCAAGCCATCTTACGCGGCCGTGTACGACAAAAAAGCCGCGGCGGACCTGCGGGTGGCCGTGGCGGATTTAAATATCGAGATCGGCGAGGGGATGGACGGCCTGCGCCACGCGGCGGCGCTGACGGACGCCGAGGCGGTGGTGACGGCGGTGTCCGGCTCCGTGGGGCTGCGGCCCACCCTGGACGCCATTTCCCAGAAAAAGCGCATATGCCTGGCGAATAAAGAGACGCTGGTCTGCGCCGGCAGCATCGTCATGAAGGCGGCGGCGGATAAGGGAGCCCAGATCGTGCCAGTGGACTCGGAGCACGCCGCCATATTCCAGTGCCTGGAAGGCCGGCGGGACCAGCTTCATAAAATCCTGCTCACCGGCTCGGGCGGGCCCTTCCGGGGCTGGACAAGGGCGCAGACCGCCTCCGTCACGCCGGAACAGGCGGTGAAGCACCCCAACTGGCACATGGGGGCCAAGATATCCGTGGACAGCGCAACCATGATGAACAAGGGCCTGGAATTTATCGAGGCGATGCATTTGTTCGCCGTGACGCCGGACGACATTCAGGTGGTGGTCCACCCGCAAAGCGTGATACACTCCATGGTGGAGCTGGTGGACGGGACGGTGCTGGCCCAGCTGGCCGTGCCGGACATGGGACTGCCCATCCAGTACGCCATGACCTGGCCGGAGCGGGTACCGTCGCCCTATGAGCGGCTGGATTTTTGGCGCATGGGGGACATGACCTTTGAAGCGCCCGATCTGGAAAGAACCCCCTGTCTGGCCCTGGCGATGGACTGCGCCCGGCTTGGCGGGCTGGCGCCGGCGGTGATGAGCGCCGCCAACGAGGCGGCGGTGGCGCTGTTTCTGGGCGGAAAGATCGGCTATAACGAGATATACGACCGGGTGGCGGAGGCGGTGGCGCGGGCGCCCAACGTGCCGGACCCGACCCTGGACGATATTCTGGCGGCGGACGGCGAGGCAAGACGTTTGGTCCTGCAACGATAAGTTCGCTTAATTTCGCATAAACTGTTTCCAGCGCAACGGCGCGGGAAAGGGATAGTATGACAGCTCTTTATATACTCTTTGCCATATTGATCTTCGGCGTGCTCATCGGCATCCACGAGTTCGGCCACTTTGTGGCGGCGAAACTGTGCGGGGTGCGGGTGCTGGAATTTTCCATGGGCATGGGGCCGCTGCTGTGGCACAAAGACACAAAAAGCGGCACGCAGGTGAGCCTGCGGCTGCTGCCCATCGGCGGGTTCTGCGCCATGGAGGGCGAGGACGGCGGCTCCGACGACCCGGCGGCCTTCTCCAACGCGGTGGCCTGGAAACGGCTCATCATTCTCGCGGCGGGGGCGTGCATGAACTTCCTGCTGGGGTTCGTGCTGGTGATCGTGTGCCTGTCCCAGTCGGTGGCCTTCATCCCGCCCACCATCACCGACTTTATGGAGGGCTGCCCCTATGAGTCCGCCGACGGGCTGATGGTGGGCGACACGTTTTATAAGATCAACGGCGAGCGCATTTATTTTTCCAGCGACGTGGCCACCTATCTGGCCCGGGGCAGAGGCGGCGGCGACGCCGACATCGTGCTGATACGGGACGGGCATAAGATACGGCTGAACGACTACCCCATGACCCTGCGGGAGTACACGGACCCGGACACCGGGGAGAAGGTCATGCGCTACGGGCTTTACTTCGCCGCACAGGAGGCGGGCCCGCTGGCGACGCTGAAATATTCCTGGTACAGCACGCTGGACTTCGTGCGCATGGTGCGCCTGGGGCTGACGGACCTTATCACCGGCGCGGCCAGCGTCAAAGAGATGTCCGGCGTGGTGGGCGTGGTGGACATGATGGCCGAGGTGGGCACGTCCTCCCCCACGGTGGCGGACGGCATTTTGAACGTGGTGTATCTGGCGGCGTTCATCGCGGTGAACCTGGCGGTGATGAACCTGCTGCCCATCCCGGCGCTGGACGGCGGGCGTATCTTCTTCCTGCTGGTCACGTCCATAGCGGAAAAGCTGCTGGGGCACAAGATCGACCCCAAGTACGAGGGCTACGTCAACACGGCGGGGCTGGTGCTGCTCATGGGGCTGATGGTATACGTGATGTTCAACGACATAGCGAGGATCGTGCGGACGGGATGAAACGGGACGAGACAAGAAGAATATTCGTGGGCGGCGTGCCCGTGGGCGGCGGCGCGGCCGTGACGGTCCAGTCCATGTGCAACACGGACACGAGGGACGCCGAGGCCACGCTGGCGCAAATGCGGCAGCTGAAGGCCGCCGGGTGCGACATCATCCGCCTCGCCGTGCCCGACGAGGCGGCGGCGCTGGCGCTGAAGGCCATTATGGCCCGGGCGCCTATGCCCGTGGTGGCGGACATCCACTTCGACCACCGGCTGGCCATACTGGCCGCGCAGGCCGGGGTAGACGCGGTGCGCATCAATCCGGGCAACATCGGCTCCAAAGACAGGGTCCGGGCGGTGGCCGACGCGTGCCGGGACCGGGGCATCCCCATTCGCATTGGCGTGAACACCGGGTCGCTGGAAAAGCGGCTGCTGGAAAAGTACGGCGGCCCCACGGCCCAGGCGCTGACAGACAGCGCGGAGGGGGAGCTGGAGGCGCTGTACAGCCTGGGCTTTGAAAACGCGGCCCTGTCCGTGAAAGCGTCGGACGTGGAACTGACCGTGGCGGCGTACCGGCTGGCGGCGGAGCGGTTCGACTGCCCGCTGCACGTGGGCGTCACCGAGGCCGGGACGAGCTACGGCGGGCTGGTCAACTCCGCCGTGGGCATTGGGACGCTTCTCATGGAGGGCATCGGGGATACCATACGGGTCAGCCTCACGGCGGACCCGGCGGAGGAGGTCCGGGCGGGTCTGGCCATATTGCGCTCCTGCGGGCTTAAAAAAGGCGGGGTCCGGTTCGTGTCCTGCCCCACCTGCGGCCGGACGCAGATTGACCTGATAAGCCTTGCCAAAAAGGCGGAGGAACGGCTGGCCGGGCTGGACAGGGACATCACTGTGGCGGTGATGGGCTGCGAGGTCAACGGCCCCGGCGAGGCACGGGAGGCGGACTTCGGCATCGCCGGCGGCAAGGGGTTCGGAAGCCTTTTCATGAAGGGCCAGGTGGTGCGGACAAAGGTGCCGGAGAGCGAGCTTTTGGACGGGCTGATGGAGCTTATCAACGGTACATAGACAGGAGCGAGCCTTGGACAAGATACCCATTTTAGACATGTTCCCCTGCTGCGCGGGGGTGGATAAGAGCTACGGCAACCTGGGCCAGGTGTTCGTCCAGGACGCCACGGTGAACAGGGAGCGGACGGGTATGACCGTGCGGGCCCTGTTTTCCGCCATGCCCGCCCCGGCGGAGATATCGGCTCTGGAGTGGGCCATCGCGGGGGAGTTCGGCCTGCGGGAGGTAAAGATCGAGGCGTCCTGGCCCCAGGCCGAGCCAAAGCCCGCCGCCGCGAAAACCGGCGGCGTGTCCCATAGCGGCAGTGGCGGCGGTAAGGTCCTGATGGGCAAGGCCATCAAGGGGAAACCCATCCCCATGTCCGAGGCAGGGCCGGAGCAGAAGTCCGTGGTGGTCACGGGCCGGGTGTTCGCCGTGGACAGCCGCCCCATCCAGCGGCTGGGGGCAACGGTGCTGCAATTCGACATGACCGACGGCACCGGCAGCATCCGGGCGTCCAAATTCATCGGCAAGGACGAGGACCAGTCCATTCTGGACAAGATATCCGTCGGCATGTGGCTGACCGTGTCCGGCGGCATGAAATTCAACAATTTCAGCAAGGAGCCGGAGCTGGAGCCCCGGCATATCCAGCTCGCCCCGGCCAAAGAGGCCCGGCCGGACAACGCCCCCCAAAAGCGGGTGGAGCTGCATCTGCACACCCAGATGTCCGTCATGGACGGGCTGACCGACGTGGGCGCGGCCATCAAGCGGGCCGCATATTGGGGCATGCCCGCCATCGCCATCACGGACCACGGGGTGGCCCAGGCCTTCCCAGCCGCCTCCAAAGCCGCCAAGGTCATCAAGGTCATTTACGGCATGGAGGGATATTATGTAAATGACCTGGACGAAAGCGCCGCCGTACACGGTCCCGGCGACGGGCCGCTGGACGGCGAGTATGTGGCCTTCGATCTGGAGACTACCGGGCTTTACGACCAGTGGGACCGTATCACGGAGATCGGCGCGGTGGTGTTCAAGGACGGCCAGCCCGGCGAGCGGTTTCAAACTTATGTTAACCCCGGGCGTCCCATTCCCGAGGACATCCAAAAGCTGACCGGCATCACGGACCGGGACGTGTTCGACGCGCCTTCGGAGGCCGAGGCGGTGGGAGCGTTTCTGGATTTCGTGGGGGACCGGCCGGTGTGCGCCCACAACGCGGAGTTCGACGTGGGCTTTATCGAGGGCGCGGCAAGGCGTATGGGCCGGGACTTTGACCCGCTGTATATCGACACCATGCCCCTGTCCCTGGCGCTGCTGCCGGACCTGCGCAAGTACAAGCTGGACATGGTATCTGACCGGCTGGGTCTGCCCAGCTTCAACCATCACAGGGCCAGCGACGACGCGCTGGTGTGCGGGCGGATACTGGCCAAGTTCCTGCCCATGCTGGCCGAGAAGGGCGCGAAGCGCCTCGGCGACGTGAACGGCGTGTGCCGGAAGCTGCGGGAGCGCTCCGGCCGACGGCCAAGGACTCGGCATATTTCCCTGCTGGTGAAGAACCGGACGGGGCTTAAAAACCTCTATAAGCTCATCTCCATCAGCCATTTGCAGCACTTCCACAAGGTCCCCATCATCCCCAAGAGCGTGCTCATGGAGCACCGGGAGGGGCTTTTGGTGGGAACGGCCTGCGAGGCGGGGGAGTTTTACCAGGCGGTGGCCCGGCATCAGGGCGTCAAGGCCCTGCGGCGTATCGGGGAATTTTACGACTATTTTGAGATCATGCCCCTGGCCAACAACGCCTTCATGGTGGAAAACGGCATGGTCAAGAGCGAGGAACAGCTTCGGGACCTGAACCGGAAGGTGCTGGCCGTGGCGGACGAGCTGGGCAAGCCCGTGTGCGCCACGGGGGACGCCCATTTTCTGGACCCGGAGGACGAGATCTTCCGCCACGTGCTGCAAAACGCCCGGGGTTTCGCCGACGCGGACAAGCAGATGCCGCTGTATTTTCGCACCACGGAGGAGATGCTGGAGGAGTTCGCCTACCTGGGCGAGGACCGGGCCTTCGAGGTCGTGGTGACCAACACGAACAAGATCGCGGACCTGATCGACGACACGGTTGACCTGCTGCCGGAGCACCGGCTCTACCCGCCGGTCATCGAAAACTCCGCCGGGCAGCTGAAGGACCTGGTGTACGGCAAGCTCCGGGAGCTTTACGGTCCCGAGCCGGACCCCATCGTCACCGAGCGGGTGGAGACGGAGATGAACACCATCCTGGGCCGGCACTTCGACGTGATCTACATGTCCGCGCAAAAGCTGGTGGCGGACTCTCTGGCCCACGGGTACCTGGTTGGTTCCCGTGGCAGCGTGGGGTCCAGCCTGGTGGCCTATCTGGCGGGCATCACAGAGGTGAACAGCCTCCCGGCCCACTATCTCTGCCCCGGGTGCTACTACACGGACTTTGCCTCCGGCAAGGGCTACGGCTGCGGCGCGGACATGCCGGACAGACTCTGCCCCAAGTGCGGCCGGGAGATGCGCAAGGAGGGCTTTGACATCCCCTTCGCCACGTTCCTGGGCATCAAGGGCGACAAGGTCCCGGACATCGACCTGAACTTCTCCGGCGAGTACCAGGCCAACGCCCACGCCTATACCAAGACGCTTTTCGGCGCGGACCACGTGTTCAAGGCCGGCACCGTGGGCACCATCGCGGACAAGATCGCATACGGCTACGTGAAAAAATACGCCGAGCAGCGGGGCCTGACCTTCAATCAGGCGGAGATGAACAGATTGGCCCAGGGCATCACCGGCGTGAAGCGCACCACCGGCCAGCACCCCGGCGGGCTGGTCATCATCCCCCAGGACATGGACGTGACGGACTTCTGCCCGGTGCAGCACCCGGCGGACGACGCGGACACCGGCATCATCACCACCCATCTGGAATACCACTTCATGGAGGACTATTTGCTCAAGCTGGACGAGCTGGGCCACGATAACCCCACCATGATAAACATGCTGGAGCGGCTGACGAACACGGACGCGAAAAAAATACGCCTGGACGACGCGGAGACCATGAGCCTGTTCACGTCCCCCAGGGCGCTGGGACTGCCCGAGGACGACCCCATCATCGGCCAGACCGGCTCCATCGGCATCCCCGAGTTCGGCACCAGCTTCACCCGGCAAATGCTGGTGGACACCAAGCCGGACAAGTTCGACATGCTTGTGCGCCTGTCGGGCTATTCCCACGGCACCGGCGTGTGGGTGGGCAACGCCCAGGACCTGATCCGCTCCGGCACGGCCAAGGTGTCGGAGACCATCGGCGCACGGGACGACATCATGATCTACCTCATGAGCGTAGGCATCGACGCCAACACGGCCTTCAAGAGCATGGAGAACGTGCGCAAGAAGAACAAGCAGCTGACCGAGGAACAGATCGGCGAGATGAAGAGCCACGGCGTGCCCCAGTGGTACATCGACTCCTGCAGCAAGATCGAGTACCTGTTCCCCAAGGCCCACGCGGTGGCGTACGTGCTGATGGCGTTTCGCATCGCGTGGTACAAGGTCCACGAGCCCCTGGCGTTTTACTCCGCGCTGTTTTACCGCCGCAGCCGCAAGGACGGCTTCGACGCCGAGCTCATGACCGGCGGCGCGAGCCGCGTCCGGGCAAAGCTGAAGGAAATTCGCTCCGACCCCAACGCCACCGCCAAGGAGCAGGACCTTGCCACCACACTGGAGATGGTCTACGAGTTTTACATGCGAGGCTTCGACTTCGCGCCCATCGACCTGTACGCCTCGGACCCGTTTCTCTTCACCCCCGAGGGGGACAAGCGCCTGCGGCTTCCCTTCGTGGCCATCTCCGGCCTGGGCGATACGGCGGCACAGGACCTGGCCCGGGCCCGGCAGGGCGGGCGGAAATTCGTCTCCATCGAGGAGCTTTCTTCCCTCTGCCCCAAGGTCAGCTCCGCCCACATCGACGTCTTGAAGCGCATGGGCGCTTTCGGAGACCTGCCCGAACAGAGCCAGATGACGCTCTTCGATTTTTGAGCTTGACAGCGGCGGGTCACTGGCCTATAATAACTGCATAATTATTCATCTTCGGATGAAATACAGGAGAATATCATGGATAAAAGCAAGATCAAAAAAGTGGTCCTGGCCTACTCCGGCGGGCTGGACACGTCGGTCATCATCCCCTGGCTGAAAGAAAATTACAACGGCTGCGAGGTCGTGGCCGTGGCGGGGAACGTGGGCCAGGCGGACGAGCTGGACGGCCTGGAGGAAAAGGCCCTGGCCACCGGCGCGTCCAAGCTCTACGTGCTGGACCTGACGGACGAGTACGTGAACGAGTACATCATCCCCACCATGAAGGCCGGGGCGGTGTACGAGGAATACCTGCTTGGCACCAGCCACGCCCGCCCCTGCATCGCCAAGGGGCTGGTGGAGGTCGCCCAGAAGGAGCACGCGGACGCCATCGTCCACGGCTGCACGGGCAAGGGCAACGACCAGGTCCGCTTCGAGCTGGCCATCAAACACTTCGCCCCCGACATGCCCATCATCGCCCCCTGGCGTGAGTGGGAGCTCAAGAGCCGGGAGGAGGAGATCGACTACGCCGAGGCCCACCATGTGCCCCTGCGGATAAACCGGGAGACGAACTACTCCAAGGACAAGAACCTGTGGCACCTGAGCCACGAGGGGCTTGATTTAGAGGACGCCGGCAACGAGCCCCAGTACGAAAAGCCCGGCTTTCTGGAAATGGGCGTCAGCCCGATCGACGCCCCGGACAAGCCCACATACGTCACGCTGGAATTTGAACAGGGCGTACCCGTGGCGCTGGACGGCGAAAAGCTGAGCGCGAAAGACATCATCCTGAAGCTGAACGAGCTGGGCGGCGCCAACGGCGTGGGGCTGCTGGACATCGTGGAGAACCGGCTGGTGGGCATGAAGTGCCGCGGCGTGTACGAGACGCCGGGCGGGACGATTTTGTACAAGGCCCACAGCGTGCTGGAGTCCGTGTGCCTGGACAAAATGACGGCCCACGAAAAACAGCGGCTTGCGATAACGTTTGCGGAGCTGGTGTACAACGGCCAGTGGTTCACCCCCCTGCGGGAGGCCCTGAGCGCGTTCGTGGACAAGACCCAGGAGCGGGTCACGGGCACGGTCCGGCTCAAGCTCTACAAGGGTAACATGATCAACGCCGGCGTCTGGAGCCCCTACAGTCTCTACTCCGAATCCCTGGCCACCTTTGGCGAGAGCGATTACGACCAGAAGGATTCCCAGGGCTTCATCAACCTCTACGGCCTGCCCATCAAGGTCCAGGCCAAGGTGGACGGGAAATAAGTGGTATTCCATATCGAACGGCCACCTCGCAAGAGGTGGCCGTTTTATAAGGTAAAAAATCCCCCGGGGGTGACCCCGGGGGATACCATTAGGTTGTTTGCTTACTACGCGTTAACTTACTTCGCGTACTTGATCGCCTTGCTGGTGTTGTACCCAGTGCCGAACACAGTCTTGGTGGTACCCTTCACAGTGCAGGGACGAACCGTGAACTGATAGCTGGTGCCGACGGTGCCGTGCTTCCAGGTGTAGGTCAGGTTGGCGTTGTGGCCGATGGCCTT
>CANQJZ010000015.1 GCA_947624385.1 uncultured Oscillospiraceae bacterium | reverse complement strand
TTGATAGGCCGGAGGTGTAAGCACAGTAATGTGTTCAGCCGACCGGTACTAATAACCCGAGGGCTTGACCTATGCAAATGCAGACTCAACGCCTCGCTCCTAGCACACCCATTGTTCAGTCTTCAGGGTACAGTGCCCTGAAAGAGCAGGAAGTGGCCCGATGGTCAAGTGGTCAAGACGGGGGCCTCTCACGCCCCAATCGGGAGTTCGACTCTCCCTCGGGTCACCACTTTTCTCTCAGAAAATGCGCACCATTAGCTCAGTTGGTAGAGCACCTGACTCTTAATCAGGGTGTCCAGGGTTCGAGTCCCTGATGGTGTACCATAGTTGGTGGTCATTACAGCGGGGGTCCACCCGTTCCCATTCCGAACACGGCAGTTAAGCCCGCCTGTGCCGACGATACTTGTCTGGAGACGGACTGGAAAAATAGGTCGCCGCCAACATCCGGGTCCGCGAAAGCGGACCCAATCATATGCCTCTTTAGCTCAGTCGGTAGAGCGACGGACTGTTAATCCGCAGGCCGTTGGTTCGAGTCCAACAAGAGGCGCCAGGGCGAAGCCGCCGCGTTGCGGCGGCTTCGTTCGATTAAATAGGGATTTGGACCATTAGCTCAGTTGGTCAGAGCATCCGGCTCATAACCGGTCGGTCCGGGGTTCGAGTCCCTGATGGTCCACCACGTCAGAAGTTTTCCGAGGACGATGGGTCCTCGCGAGCGAGGCCCCATTCGTCGGTCGGAAAACTTCTTCCTTTTCCCCACGCGACAAGCGTGCCGCGTGTTGGCCCCAGGAAAATACGTAGGGGAATAGCTCAGTTGGCAGAGCGACGGTCTCCAAAACCGTAGGCCGAGGGTTCGAAACCTTCTTCCCCTGCCAAAAGCACGGCTCTGTGATAGAACCGTGCTTTTGTTTTATATCTGCGAGGTGAGATCTGCATGCAACAGCGAGCGTTAGCGGACGCGGCGGGCAATATCGTCTACTGGACCTCGGATACCTTCGACCAGTCCAGGGACACGCTGTTTTTCCTGCACGGCCTGACTGGCGACCACACCATGTTTGCGCCGCAGTTTCCTGCTTTTGCGGCGGAGTACAACATCATCGCCTGGGACGCGCCCGCCCACGGGCAGTCGAGGCCATACCCGGCGTTTACATACGAGAACGCGGCAAACGGGATGAAAGCGATCCTGGACGCGTGGGGCGTGACCAGGGTCATACTGATCGGCCAGTCCATGGGCGGGTTTATTTCACAGGCGTTTATCTGTCGGTATCCCGAAATGGTGAAGTGCTTTGTGGCGATCGACTCAACGCCGTACGGGGACTATTACGCAAAGTCCGACCTTTGGTGGCTCCGGCAGATCGAGTGGATGGCAAAGCTGTTTCCGGAAAAGCTGCTGAAGTGGGCGATGTCCAGGCAAAACGCGGCCACGGAGGCCGGTCGGGCCAATATGGCGGCCATGATCGCCGGATACGGCAAAGCGGAGCTGTGTCACCTTATGGGCATTGGGTACGCCGGCTTTCTGGACGACAACCGAGCGTGCGAGATACCCTGTCCGGCCCTTCTGCTCGTAGGGGAGAAGGACCGTACGGGCAAGGTCAGGTCCTACAACCGGCGGTGGGCCCAACGGACAGGCTATCCCCTTGTCTGGGTCCCTGACGCCGCCCACAATTCCAACGTGGATGCCCCCGCCGCCGTAAACGAAAACATTTTGCGTTTTATCCGGGCCCTGCAATGAGCGCCTTGCCGTTGACGGACCGGTGAAAATCCACTATCATGGGAATACGATGCCGTGCGCGGCGAGACACGATTTAACGGACCGGAGGAGCGACGATATGATAAAGATCGGAATGGCCTATTACCCCGAGCACTGGGACCGGGCCCTGTGGGAGCGTGACGCGGCCCGGATGGCGGCGCTGGGCGTACACGTGGTGCGTCTGGCGGAATTTGCCTGGGGCCGCCTGGAGCCGGAGGACGGCCGGTTCGACTTCGACTGGCTGGACGAGGCCATCGACGTCATCGCCCGCCATGGCATGGGGGTGATATTGTGTGTGCCCACCAACAGCGCGCCCATGTGGCTGTATACCGACCACCCGGAGACGGTGCAGCACGGCCCCGACGGACGGCCCATCGACCTGGGCATCCGTGGTCACCGATGCACCCTGAGCCCCACGTTTCGCCGTTACGCCGAGCGCATCACGGAGGCGATGGCGAAGCGTTACGCCGGCCGCCCGGAGATATACGCCTGGCAGATCGACAATGAGCTGGAAAACGACCACTGCGCCTGCCAAGCCTGCCGGGAAGGTTTCCGCCGCTGGCTGCGGGAGAAGTATGGCACGCTGGACGCTCTGAACCGCGCCTGGGGCACGGACGTGTGGAGCGGCCAGATCAGCGCCTGGGAGCAGATCGAGCCGCCCGTGTCAAAAGCGTACATGCCGGACTGGTATAACCCCGCCTGCATGCTGGACTACGAGCGCTTCGGCGCCTGGCGCACGGCGGACTTTGTGTACTTTGCGCGGGACATCATCAAGGCCCATGACCCGTCCGCGCTTGTCACCACCAACGGCTGGTTTCCCGCCAACATGCCGGACTTCTACCAGACCTTCGCGCCCCTGGACGTGGCGGCCTACGACAACTACCCGCCCATGGACCTGCCGGAGGACCCGGAGGCGCTGTACTCCAACGCCTTTGGTCTCGACCTGGTCCGGGGGTTCAAGCGGCAAAACTTTTGGATATTGGAGCAGCTTGGGGGCGCGGGTGGCTGTTGGAGCCCCATGGGCATCGCGCCGGAGCCGGGCATGCTGGAGGGCTACGCGCTGCAGGCGGTGGCCCACGGGGCGGACCTGGTGAGCTTTTTCCGCTGGCGCTCCGCCTGTTCGGGTGCGGAGATGCTGGGCCACGGGGTGCTGGACCACGACGACCGGGACAACCGGCGGCTCGGGGAGATAGGCCGGTTTTGCCGTCGGCTGGAAGCGCTGCCGGACCTGGATAACACGACCATACGCAGCCAGGTGGCGATTTTATACGGCCCCGACCAGGAGTTTGCCCTTAAAAACCAGCGCCAGAGCCGGAATTTCGCCTATTGGACCCAGCTGAAGCTGTTCCAGGACGCCTGCATGGGCCTGGGCGTAAACGTGGACGTGATATCGGAAAGCGCGCCCCTGGACGGGTACAAGGTCGTGCTGGTACCCACCCACTACGTGACGGACCCGACCCTGGCGGCCCGGCTGGAGGACTTCGCCTCGGCGGGCGGCACGGTGGTGCTCACGGACCGCAGCGGCGTGAAGGACAAGCACAACAACTGCGTTTTCGGCCAGCCGCTGCCCACGCCCTTCCGGCGTTTGTGCGGCTGCCGTGTGGAGGAATACGACGCCGTCGGCGAAAAGCGGGTGGGCATTGAGACCGCCGCCGGGGAACGCTTCACCGTCACCGGCTGGTGCGACGTGCTGGCCCCGGAGGGGGCCGACGTCTGGGCCCGGTACACGGAGAAGTTTTACGCCGGGAGCCCGGCTGTGACGAAAAACGCCTTTGGCGCGGGCCGTGCCTATTACGTGGGCGCGGTGGGCCAGCGGGCGCTGTACCGGACGCTGCTGGCGGAGATATGCCGGGAGCTCGCTATCCCGACGCTGCCCGACCTGCCCCTGGGCGTGGAGGTCACCACCCGCACCGGCCCTGGCGGCGCGTACACGTTTTTCTTCAACAACACCCTCCACGCCCGGACCTTCCCTCTGGACGGGGAGCGGGTGCCCCTTGCGCCCATGGAGATGAAGATCAAAACGGGAGCGGGCGCGTGGGTGTGAAGCAAGCATATTGACACCGCCCGGAAATCGGGTAAAATAGGTAATATCAATACTTCAGGAGGATATTTATTATGGCAAATCGCATCGTACTGAACAACGTATCCTATCACGGCGCGGGGGCCGTGGCCGAGGTGGCCAACGAGCTGGCCGCCCGCAGCTGCAAGAAGGTGTTCATCGCCTCCGGCAATCATGTGGTCAAGTCCGGCCAGATCGACGCCATCCTGAACGGCCTGAAGGAAAAGGGCATGGACTACACCATCTTCACGGACATCAAGCCCAACCCCACCATCGAGAACGTCCAGTCCGGCGTGGCCGCCTTCAAGGCTTTCGGCGCGGACAGCATCGTGGCCGTGGGCGGCGGCTCCGTCATTGACACCGCCAAGGCCATCGGCATCATCATCACCAACCCGGAGTTCGCCGATGTCCGCTCTCTGGAGGGCGTGGCCCCCACGAAGAACCACGCGGTGTTCACCGTCGCCGTGCCCACCACCGCCGGCACCGCCGCGGAAGTGACCATCAACTACGTCATCACCGACGTGGAGCGCAAGCGCAAGTTTGTCTGCGTGGACGTACACGACATCCCCGACGTGGCCGTGGTGGACCCGGACATGATGCTGTCCATGCCCGAGAGCCTGACCGCCGCCACCGGCATGGACGCCCTGACCCACGCCATCGAGGGGTACACCACCGCCGCCGCCTGGCAGATGACCGACATGTTCCATTTGGAGGCCATCCGGCTCATCGCCGCGAATCTGCGCTCTGCCCAGAAGAACGCCCCGGAAGGCCGCAAGAATATGGCCCTGGGCCAGTATATCGCCGGCATGGGCTTTTCCAACGTGGGCCTGGGCATCGCCCACTCTATGGCCCACACCCTGGGCGCGGTGTACGACACGCCCCATGGCGTGGCCTGCGCCATGATGCTGCCCATCGTGATGGAGTATAACGCCGACGCCACCGGCGAGAAATACCGCGAGATCGCCCGGGCTATGGGCGTGAAGGGCGTGGATGACATGACCCAGGCCGAGTATCGCGCCGCCGCCATCGACGCGGTGAAGAAGCTGTCCGCCGACGTGGGCATCCCCGCCAAGCTGGACAAGCTCAAGGAAGAGGACCTGGACTTCCTGGCCCAGTCCGCCGCGGCGGACGCCTGCGCCCCGGGCAACCCCAAGCCGGCGACTGTCGAGGACTTCAAGGCCCTGTTTCGCAAAATCATGTGATCAGCCCCGGTCCGGGGCAGTGTGACGGGAGGGACGAGACGTGAAATTTCACAACGGCGAATGGCTCATGCGTCCGGGCGTGACAACCTATAACTGCGAGCAGATACGCCAGGTCCGCCAAAGCGAGGACGGCCGGGAAGTATATCTTTTCGCGGTGCCATATAAACACGACAGCCGGAGCCTGGACGGCCCCGCGCTGGAAATAAGCGTCAGCTCGCCCCGACCGGACATGCTGCGTCTGCGGGCGGTACACTTCAAGGGCGTGCGCCGGAAAATGCCCCGGTTCGACCTGGACGACCGGCGCTGCCCGCTCTCTGTCCACGACGAGGGCGACACGCTCACCATTTCCTCCGGCCTTTTGACCCTGGTCATCCACAAAAAGCCTCCCTGCACGCTGACGTACTTTTACGGCGGCAGGAAGCTCACCAACGTGGGGGAGCGTTTCGGCTCCCCCATCCTCTGCTATGCTGACACGCCGGAGGGCCCGCACATGATGTGCCAGATGCAGGTAGACGTGGGCGAGAAAATATACGGCATGGGCGAGCGGTTCACCCCCTTTGTCCGCAACGGCCAGCGGGTGGATATCTGGAACGAGGACGGGGGCACGTCCAGCGAGCTTGCCTACAAAAACGTGCCTTTTTACGTAAGCTCCAACAGCTACGGCCTTCTGGTGGACGACACGGGTCCTGTGTCCTTTGAGGTCTGCTCCGAGGCGGTGACCAAGGTGCAGTTCAGCGTCCCCGGCCAGAGCCTGGACTTTGTTCTCATCGGCGCGCCGGACCGCAAGGGCGTGTTGGAGCGGTACACGGCCCTGGCCGGCCGTCCGGCGCTGCCCCCAGCCTGGACCTTTGGCCTGTGGCTTTCCTCGTCCTTCACGACGAGCTACGACGAAAAGACCGTTATGGCCTTTGTGGACGGCATGCGGGCGCGGGACATCCCCCTGCGGGTATTCCACTTCGACTGCTTCTGGATGCGGGAAAACGAGTGGTGCGGCTTCCGGTGGGACAATGACATGTTTCCCGACGTGGAGGGGCTTCTTTCCCGGCTGCACGAAAAGGGCCTGAAGGTCTGCGTGTGGATAAACCCCTATCTTGCCCAGCACAGCCCCGCCTTTGACGAGGCGGCGGAGAAGGGCTATTTGCTCAAACGTCCCAACGGCGACATATGGCAGTGGGACCTGTGGCAGGCGGGCCTGGCGGTGGTGGACTTCACCAACCCCGCCGCCGTGGCGTGGTACCAGTCCAACCTGCGCCGCCTGATGGCCCAGGGGGTGGACTGCTTCAAGACGGACTTCGCCGAGCGCATCCCCACCGACGTGGTATACTTCGACGGCAGCGACCCGGAGCGGATGCACAACTACTATACATACCTCTACAACAAGGCCGTGTTCGACGCGATACGCTCTGTCAAGGGCGAGGGCGAGGCGGTGGTCTTTGCCCGCAGCGCCACCGTCGGCGGCCAGCGCTTCCCCGTCCACTGGGGCGGGGACTGCAACAGCACCTATGTGTCCATGGCCGAGTCCATGCGTGCGGGCCTGAGCCTGTGTCTGAGCGGGTTCGGCTATTGGAGCCACGACATCGGTGGCTTTGAGGGCACCGCCTCGCCGGACGTTTACAAGCGCTGGCTGGCCTTTGGCCTTCTCAGCACCCACTCCCGCCTCCACGGCTCCAACTCCTACCGGGTACCCTGGCTGTTCGGGGAGGAGGCGGTGGACGTCTGCCGCCGGTTCGCCAAGCTCAAAAACCGCCTGATGCCCTATCTCTACGCCCTGGCGGCGGACAACGCCGAAACGGGCGTGCCCGTGATGCGCCCCATGCTGCTGGAATTTTCAGACCCCGGCTGCGAGGACCTGGACCGGCAGTACATGCTGGGCGACGGGCTTCTGGTGGCCCCCGTGTTCCGCGCCGACGGCAGCGTGGATTACTACCTGCCCCGCGGGACCTGGACCCACCTTCTCACCGGCGAGGCCGTGGAGGGCGCCGGCTGGCGGCGGGACAGCTGCGACTTTTTCTCCCTGCCCCTCTACGTGCGGGAGAACACCATCCTGCCCGTCGGCGGCCGGGACGACCGGCCGGACTACGACTACACAAAGGACCTGACCGTGTACCTGTACGCCCTGGCCGACGGTGCCAGCGCCACCCGCCGGGTGTGTGACATGACCGGCAAGCCGGTGCTGGACATCACTGCCCACCGGACCGGGGACGAGATCGCCGTGACCGTCCGTGGCGCGGCGGATGACCTGCGCGTGGAGCAGGTGGGCACGGACTGCCGCCTGCGCGTGGAGCGCCTTTGACACTGAAACGGGGTGGATAAGATGAAACGAACCATTGCATGCATCATTTTGGCCGCGCTGATCATGACCGCCGCCATCGGGCCGACGGCCCTGGCCGACGGGGGAGAGGAGCCTGTGCAAATGAAGATCGGGTGGAATTTGGGCAACACCTTTGACGCGCCCACCGAGACCGCCTGGGGCAATCCCGTCACGCCGCCGGAATTATTTACGGCCCTTGCCGACCTGGGCTTTGACACGGTGCGCATCCCGGTGTCCTGGAGCGGGCACACGTCCGGTGCGCCGGACTACGCCATCGACGAGGCCTGGATGGACCGGGTCGAGACCGTGGTGGACCAGGCCCTGGACGCGGGCCTCACGGTGATCGTCAACGCCCACCACGACAACGGCGTCTACTATCCCGCGCCGGACAACGAGGCCGCCGCAAAAGAATACCTGGCCGCTGTCTGGGCCCAGATCGCCGCCCGCTTTGCGGACACGGACCACCGGCTCATTTTCCAGACCATGAACGAGCCCCGTATCGAGGGCAGCCCCTACGAGTGGAACGTGGACGCGGGCAACGCCGACTGTCTCGCGGCGCTGGACGTGGTGAACGCTCTGAACCAGACCGCTCTGGACGCCATTCGCTCGGCGGGCGGCTGTAACGCCGACCGGACCGTGATCGTGAGCCCCTACGCCGGCTCGCCCACCGGCGCGCTTCTGAGCCGGTTCCAAATGCCGCAGGACAGCGTGGAGGGCCGTCTGATGCTGTCCATCCACGCCTACACGCCCTACGATCTCTGCCTGGACACCAAGTCCAAGGCGGACGCTTTCACCGCCGGCGGGAAAAGCCAGATCGCCAAAATGCTGGAGAGCCTGGACTACATGTACGTGCAAAAGGGCGTGCCGGTGATCATCGACGAGATGGGCTGCATCGACAAGCAAAACGGCGAGGCCCGGTATGAATGGGCCAAATATTACGTCTCCGCCGCGGCGGAATACGGCATCCCGTGCGTCTGGTGGGACAACGGGGCCTTGGGTACCACGGGGGAGAATTTCGGCCTCATCGACCGCAATACGCTGGACGTGTACCAGGCCAGCCGTGAGGCGTATCAGGGCCTGATGGACGGCCTTCAATAAAAACGGAGTAAATTGCATGGGCATTTTTTACGACGAAAAAAACCGCACCTTCAAGCTGGACACTCCAAACACCAGCTATCTCATGGGCGTGCAGGACGATTTCGGTTATCTGCTGCACTACTACTATGGCCCCCGCCTGCGCGGCACGGACGTTTCCTACCTGGCCCGGACCGACGAGCCGCCCTATACCCCGGACCGCAACGGCCGGGACAAGCTGAGCTTTCTGGACGCGGCCCCCTTTGAATACCCCACCGGCGGGACGGGGGATTTTCGCACCCACTGCCTGGAAGTGCGCACCGCCGCCGGCCACAACGCCGTGGAGCTGGCCTACCGCCGCCACAGCATACAGAAGGGGAAGCGCCCCTTGCCGGGCCTGCCCGCCACCTTTGGCGGCGAGCATGACTGCACGGCGCTGACCGTGACATTGGCGGATGACGTGCTGGGACTGGAGGTGGACCTGGAATACACGGTATTTGAGGACGTGGACGCCATTACCCGCAGCGCCCTCATTCGCAACACCGGCGCGAAGGAGCCGGTACTTTATCTTACCAAGGTCCTGTCCGCGTGCCTGGACATGGACGACCGGGACTTTGAACTGCTGACGCTCCACGGCTCCTGGGCCCGTGAGCGCGTCATCCAGCGCCGGCCTCTGGCCGTGGGCCGGCAGGGAGTCTTCTCCGAGCGGGGGGAGACCAGTCACCAGGCCCAGCCCTTTTTGGCGCTGTTGACCCCCGGGACCACCCAGACCCAGGGCCAGGTCTGGGCCATGCACCTGGTCTGGTCCGGCAATTTCGAGGCCCAGGCGGAGGCGGACCAGTTCGGCCAGGTCCGGGCCGTGCTGGGCGTGAGCCCCTGGAACTTCTGCTGGAAGCTGCCCGCCGGGGAGAGCTTTCAGGCCCCGGAGGCGGTGCTGGTCTACTCCCACCAGGGCCTTGGCGGCATGACCCGCACCCTCCACGACCTCTATCGCAGCCATCTTCTCCGCGGACCGTGGAAGGACAAAAAGCGGCCCATCCTGCTCAACAGCTGGGAGGGGGCCTACTTTGACTTCGACACGGAAAAGCTGCTGGCCATGGCCAAGTCCGGCGCGGCGCTGGGCATGGAGATGTTCGTGCTGGACGACGGCTGGTTCGGCGACCGGCGGGACGACAACCGGGCCCTTGGGGACTGGTACGTGAACGAGAAAAAGCTGCCCGGCGGCTTAAAGCGTCTGGCGGACGAGCTGAACGCCATGGGCATGAAGTTCGGCCTTTGGATGGAGCCGGAGATGATCTCCCCGGATTCGGACCTCTACCGGGCCCACCCGGATTGGGCCATCCAGATCCCCGGCCGCACCGCCGGCCTGTGCCGGAACCAGTACGTCCTGGACCTTACCCGCCGGGAGGTGCTGGAATACGTCTGGGGCCGCGTTGAGGCCATATTGACCAGCGCCAATATCGAATACGTGAAGTGGGACATGAACCGCCAGCTTTCCGACCTGGGCAGCCTTGGCCTTACCAGCGACCGGCAGGGGGAGCTTTCCTGCCGCTACGTGATGGCTGTGTACGAGCTGCAGGAGCGGTTTTGCAAGCGTTTCCCCAACGTGCTGCTGGAAAACTGCTCCGGCGGCGGGGCCCGGTACGACCCGGGCATGCTCTACTACAGCCCCCAGATCTGGTGCTCTGACGACACGGACGCCATCGAGCGCCTGGCCATCCAGGAGGGCACGGCGCTGCTCTACCCCCTGAGCACCATGGGCGCGCATGTCTCCGCCTGCCCCAACCACGCGGTTGGCCGGACCACGCCCATGGATACCCGTGGCCACGTGGCCCTGGCGGGCACCTTCGGCTATGAGCTGGACCCGCGAAAGCTCACGGAGGAGGAGCGCGCACAGATACCCGGCCAGATCGCCCTTTACCACCGCTTCAACGCGCTTTTACGCACCGGCGACTATTACCGTCTGGCCTCTTACCGGGAAAACCACGCCTGGGACTGCTGGCAGGTGGTCAGCCGGGACAGGCGCACCGCCCTTGTGACCTACGTACAGGTCCTGGCCAGCGCCAACCGCCACTCCCGCCGGGTGCTCCTGCAGGGTCTGGACCCGGCCGCCAGCTACCGCCTGGAGGGCACGGACCGTGTCTTCGGCGGGGACACGCTGCTGCACGGCGGTCTGCCCCTGGAGCCCCTCTGGGGGGATTTCCGGTCCAAACAATTGGTTTTGCTTATGGAGGATTAATTATTAAGTTTATTTAACCTCTTATTTACCTAGCCAATAATTGCTTATCGTCAAATTGCAAAATTGGGGGGGTGAAAGTTTATTTAATTGTGCATATTTACAAAAAGTTCATTAGGGTGTTAAATTGTAATGAGAAATTACGATTTAACACCCTTAATTTTTTAAGTAAATTATCTTCATTAAGCTTAACCGGAGAGAGCGGGGGAGAGCGCGTGGTTTTCAGAAAGCTGCTGTGTATCGCACTGGCGGCGGCCGGGCTGCTGGCCGTCGGTGTACCCGCACTGGCGCAGGAAGGCGGGGAACAGGACGTGGTCGGTACATATCTGCCCGGCGAGGGCGAATTAACGGGCAAGGTGAAGGCCAAAAAGGACGGGTCCGTCACCGGCTTTGAAAAGGACGGGGACGCCTGTGCCGTCACGATCGATATCCCGGAGACGGGCTTTTACGATTTGGTGTTCACGGTCCGGGGCCTGGGCGGCTATAAGGAGAACTACGTCTGGGCGGACGGTGCCCAGGCGGGCACGCTGGTGGCCAATTCCGACAAGGCGGAGGACGCCGCCATCCGCCGGGTGTACCTGGAAGCGGGCGCGCATGAGATCAAGGTGACCAAGTACTGGGGCTACATCGAGTGGTCGGCGCTGACCGTGCTGGCCTCCGAGCCCTTTGACGAGAGCATCTTTGACGTATCCCCGCAGCTGGTGGACCCGGATGCCACGGACAACGCCAGGCGGCTTTTCAGCTACCTCTGCGACCAGTACGGCAAGACCATTATCTCCGGCCAGTACTGCGACACGGGGGCCAACGGCTGGGAGAACATGAAGATCGCCGAGACCAACGGCGGCAAGTACCCCGCCATCCTGGGCCTGGACATGGGCTACTATTCCCAGACCGGCGTGGACCATGAGGTAGAGATCCGCACCACGGAACAGGCGATCGCCTATTGGGAAAAGGGCGGCATCGTCACCCTTTGCTGGCACTGGCTGGCCCCGGAGAAGTACATCACCGGCACCTGGTACAGCGCCTTTCGGCCCGAGGAGTGCAAAAAGCTGGACCTGGCCGCCATCATGGACGGCAAGGACGAAGAGGGCCTGGCCCTTTTAAAGCACGATATCGACAATATCGCCCAGCAGCTTCTCGCCATGCAGGACGCGGGAGTGCCCATCCTGTGGCGGCCTCTGCACGAGGCGTCCGGCGCCTGGTTCTGGTGGGGCGCGGCCGGTCCCGAGGCGTATAAAAGGCTCTACACCATGCTCTACGACACCCTGACCAATGAGTATGGGCTGCACAACCTCATTTGGGTCTGGAACGGCCAGGACAAGGACTGGTACCCCGGCGACGAATATGTGGACATCGTGGGCATGGACGTCTACGCCGGCGAGCACGTCTATACCTCCCAGATCGACCAGTTCCTTTTGAACCACGGCTATGCCGACAGCAACAAGATGGTGACCCTCAGCGAAAACGGGACCATGATCGACCCGGACCTGGCGGCACGGGACCGGGCCATGTGGAGCTTTTTCTGCACCTGGAGCGGCGAATTTGTCCTGAACGACGGCGTGCGCAAGACATATTCCGAGCAGTACACCGACGCGGAAATGCTCACGAAGGTCTATAACAGCGACCTGGTGATCACCCGGGACGAGCTGCCGGACCTAAGGACCTACCCCATAAAGGACGGCGGCTGATGCTGAGAAAGTGGCTGGACGTGGATGGCCCGGTCATGGGCTTTCTGGGCAAGACCGGGCAGCTGGTCGAGCTGAGCGCCCTGTGGCTTTTGGGCTGTCTGCCGGTCATAACGATCGGCGCGTCCACGGCGGCGCTTTACTACGCGGTGGTGAAGTCGGTCCGCCGTGACCGGGGCAAGGCCGCGGGGGAGTTCTGGCGCCGCTTCAGGGCCGATCTGGGCCGGAGCATCCTGGCCTGGCTGCCCATACTGGCGGTGGCCGTGCTGCTGGTGCTGGACGTGCGTATCCTGCAGGCCCAGCAGCGCTCGGTGTACACCGGCGCGGTGCTGGTACTGGCGGCGCTGCTGGCGGGGCTTACGGTGTATCTGGGACCGGCCCTGTCCCGCTTTTCCGTGAAGGTGACCCAGATCTGGCGCTTATCCTTCGCCATGGCGGTCCGGTCCTGGTACTGGACGGCGGCGATCATAATTGGCGCGGGCCTTGTTGGCGCGGTGCAGTTTTACGTGCTGCCGGTGCCGACCATATTCATTTTACCCGGCGCGGGATGTCTGGCCGCGTCGTTCGCGATAGAAAAAACCCTGCGTCTGTATATGCCGCCAAAGGCGGAGGACGACGACGCGTGGTATTACGACAGTTAAGAGAAGAAGGGGCGTGAAGGAAACGATCAGGAAGAAGACGGCAAAGCATATGGCGGGCGCGATGGCGGCCGTGCTGGCGCTTACGCTGGCGGCGCCTGTATTCGCCCGGGCCGACGAGGCGCCGGACGAGGCGGCGGACGCGCTGGACCGCAGCGGCTTTGAAGAGCTTGTGAGCGCCTACGCCGTGTCGGCCGACAAGCTGGGCTACAAGGACTATGTCCTCCAGCATGACGCTGCCGACCGGCCCGACGGCGAGATAGCCATCGACGCCGGCGGCTATACCCGCTATGAAGAGGCCGACCAGCCCGCCGAGCCCGAGATCCGTTCGGACTTTGAGGGCATGGAGGGCGACAGCGTGCTCACGGCGGAAAACTCCCTCATCGAGTTTTCCTTTGACGTGCCGCAGGCGGGCTATTACGACCTCTCCCTGGAATACTACCCGGTGGCGGGCAAAAACTCCGCCATCCAGCGCAGCGTATTCCTGGACGGGACCTTGCCCTATTCGGAGCTCTCTCTGGTGGAGTTCCAGCGTGTCTGGGCCTGTGACGTGCGGGAGACGTACACCAGCGACGATGGGGTCCAGCTTCTCTCCTGGGCTCAGGACAACCAGGGCAACGACCTGAAACCCGGCATGACGGAGGCCCCCGAGTGGGTGGAGAGCTACGTCTACGACAGCCAGGGCTATATCACCACGCCTCTGGCCCTGTACCTGACCGAGGGGGAGCACACCCTGACCCTGACGGGTCTGCGGGAGCCCATGCTCCTGCGGCGTGTGAACCTTTCCAACCGGGCTTCCGCCAGACCCTACGCGGACGTGAAGGCGGAGCAGGACGCCGCCGGATATACCGACAGCGCCGGTCAGGTGATCCGCATCGAGGCGGAGAACGCGGTCAAGACATCCTCCCAGATGCTCTATGCCCAGCAGGACCAGAGCTCGCCCGCCATCTATCCGGCCAGCCCCAGGGCCCTTTTGAACAACACCATCGGCGGCAACTCCTGGCGGCTGAACGGCCAGTGGATGGAGTGGACCTTCACCGTGGCCGAGAGCGGGTACTACAACATCGCCCTGTTTGACAAGCAGAACTTCGTCAAGGGCATTTACGTCTCCCGGCGCATCTCCATCGACGGGGCGGTGCCCTTCGAGGAAATGGAGGACTACGGCTTTACATACGGCTCCGGCTGGCGGCAGGACGTGCTGCACGACAGCGAAGGGGAGCCCTACGCCTTCTACCTGGAAGCCGGGGAACACACATTGCGCATGGAGGTGGTCCTGGGCAAGTTCGCGGACATCATCAGCTCTGTGCAGGACTGCGTGACCCAGCTGAACGCCATCTACCGCAGCGTCATCCGCATCACCGGCGTATCCCCGGACAAGTACCGGGACTATGAGATCGAGCAGTCTCTTCCCGAACTGGAGGGCCAGCTGGAGGCGGTCAAGACGGAGCTGGACGACGCCATCGCCCGTCTGCGGGCCCTGATCGGCGAGAACAGCGATAAAGAGAGCGTGCTCATCACCATGTCCGACCAGCTGGAGGAGCTCATCGAGGACCAGGAGCGCTTCACCGAGGTCATCAGCGCCTATAAAGTGAACATGCGCGCCACGGCCACCTGGATCACCCAGGTCATCGACCAGCCTCTGCAGCTGGACCGCATCTACGTCTATTCCCCCGGCGAAAAAGTGGGAACGGAGAACACCGGTTTCTTCCCGTCATTGTGGCACGAGATGAAGCGGCTGTTCTACTCCTTCGTGATCGACTATAACCAGATCGGCGACGTGAGCTCCGGCGAGGACGCCACCGCCATCACCCTCTGGATCGGCACCGGCCGTGACCAGGCAAACGTCATCAAATCCCTCATCGACTCCACCTTCACCCCGGAGTCCAACATCAACGTGAACGTGCAGCTGGTGGACATGAACACCCTCCTGCGTGCCACCCTGGCCGGCGAGGGCCCGGACGTGGCCATCCAGGTGCCCAACACCAACGGCATCGCCGGCGCGGTGCTGACCACCGGCAACGACACCGCTGTCAACTACGGCATCCGTAACGCGGTGCTGAACCTGCGGCAGTTCGACGATTATGACGAGGTGGCGGCCCGTTTCTCCCCCAGCGCCATGGTGCAGCTGGAATTTTATGGCAAGACATACGGTCTGCCCGAGACCCAGACCTTCCCCATGCTCTTCTACCGCAAAGATATCTTGGCGGAGCTGGGGCTGGACGTTCCCCAGACCTGGGACGACGTGAAGGTCGCCATGACCGTTCTGAGCAAGAACCAGATGGAGTTCGGCATGCTGCCCTCCGAGCAGATCTTCGCCATGCTCCTTTACCAGAACGGCGGCGCTTATTACAACGAGGAAGGCAGCAAGTCCGCCCTGGATTCGGAGGAAGCGGTCAACACCTTCAAGCAATACTGCGAGTATTACACCGATTACAAGCTGGACAAGGAGACCAGCGTGGAGCAGCGCTTCCGCACGGGCGAGTGCCCCATCATCATCAGCGACTATACCCTTTATAACAACCTGCAGGTCTCCGCGCCGGACATCGACGGCCTCTGGGGCATCGCCCCGGTACCGGGCAAACAGATGGAGGACGGCTCCATCGACCGGTCCGTGGGCTCCACGGGCCTGACCAGCCTCATCATGTCGGCGACGAAAGAGCCGGAGGCGTGCTGGGAGTTTTTGAAGTGGTGGACCTCCGCCGAGACCCAGACCAGCTTCGGCTACGAGATGGAGAGCCTGCAGGGCGAGGCCGGGCGCGTGCCCACGGCCAACATGGAGGCATTCGCCAACATCGCCTGGAAGGCGTCGGACATGGAGGCCCTGCTGGACCAGTACCAGTGGGTCCGTGGCATCCCCCAGGTGCCTGGCGGCTATTACTCCTGGCGAAACGTGAACAACGCCTTCTACACCGTGACCACCGACACGGACTTTGCCTCGCCCCGTGAGGAGCTGATGGACAAGGTGGTGCTCATCGACATGGAGCTGCAATACAAGTGGGACGAGTTCGGTTTGATAAGCAAGCAGGGAGGTGATGACAGTGAATGAAGTGAAACAGCTGGAAAGGCCCCGGCTCATGACCGGCGCGGACGGCCCGCGGCTTTCCGCCCGGCGCAAGCGCCTGAGCGGTCACACCGCCATTTACCTCATGCTGGCGCCTTATTTTATCCTGTTCACCCTGTTCACCGTTTTGCCGGTGCTGGCGTCCATCGTGCTCAGCTTCACGGACTTCAACATGCTGGAATGGCCCCATTTCGTGGGCTGGACCAACTACATCCGCCTGCTGGTCAACGACGACCTGTTCATCGTGGCGCTGAAAAACACCCTGCTTTTCGCCGTGATAACCGGCCCGGTGAGCTATCTCATGTGCCTGCTGTTCGCCTGGGTCATCAACGAGTTCAAAGGCAAGCTCCGGGCATTCCTGACCCTGATTTTTTACGCCCCGTCCATCTGCGGCAACGCCTACATGATCTGGCAGATCATCCTGACCGGCGACCGGTATGGCTACTTAAACGGCCTTCTTTTGAAGTGGGACATCATCAACGAGGCCATCATCTGGATGAAGACGGAGAAATATGTCCTGCCCCTTCTGATCGTGGTGCAGCTTTGGCTGAGCCTTGGCACGGGCTTTCTCTCCTTCATCGCCGGCCTGCAGACCGTGGACAAGAGCCTTTACGAGGCCGGCGCATTGGACGGCATCAAAAACCGCTGGCAGGAGCTTTGGTTCATCACCCTGCCGGCCATGAAGCCCCAGTTGATGTTTGGCGCGGTGATGCAGATAACCCAGTCCTTCGCCATCGCGGACATCTCCATACAATTGGCCGGCAACCCGTCGGTGAACTACGCCGGCTCCACGGTGGTCACACACCTGCTGGATTACGGCACGGTACGATTTGAGATGGGCTACGCCTCTGCCATCGCTACGATACTATTCCTGTTGATGGTGGGCACCAACAAACTGGTGCAGCGGCTGCTCAGAAGGGTGGGCGAGTGAGATGAAAAAGAAGCTTCGCCACCTGTTCCGCCACCGGAAAAACCGCAAGCTGAACCGTTCGCCCGCTGGTAACGCGCTGCTGTTTTTCCTCATGGGCATTTTCGGCGTTTTAATGGCCGTGCCTCTGGTCATGATCGTCAACAACGCCCTGAAGCCTCTGGACGAACTTTTCCAGTACCCGCCCAAGCTGTTCGTGCGCAACCCCACCCTGAACAACTTCGTGGACCTGTTCGTGGCCATGAACTCCTCCTGGGTGCCATTCTCCCGGTACGTGCTCAACACGGTCATCATCACCGTCGGCGGCACGGTGGGCCACGTGATACTGGCCTCTATGGCCGCGTATCCCCTGTCCAAGCACGAGTTCAAGGGCAAGAACCTGCTGTTCAGCATGGTGGTCCTGTCCATGATGTTCTCCTGGACGGTCACCCAGATACCCAACTACATGATCATCTCCTGGCTGCACATCAACAACACCTATTGGGCCCTTATCCTGCCCGCGTGCTCCTTCGGCATGGGCCTTTACCTGATGAAGCAGTTCATGGACCAGCTTCCCAACGCCCTCATGGAATCCGCCCGGCTGGACGGGGCGGGGGAGTTCCGGGTGTTTTTCCGCATCGTCATGCCCAACGTCAAGCCCGCCTGGCTGACGCTGGCCATCTTCCAGTTTCAGCAGATGTGGGGCAACACGGGCTACATGTTCCTGCGGGACGAGGAGCTCAAGCCCCTGCAATACTCCCTGCAGCAGATCGCCGCTGGCGGCACGGCCCGGGCCGGCGCCAGCGCGGCGGTGACGTTCATCATCGCGGCGATCCCCATCATCTTCTTCCTCATTTGCCAGAGCAACGTGCTGGAGACCATGACCACCTCCGGCATGAAGGAATAAGGAGGGCCGTGCGATGAAATTTCTGAAAAAGCTCTCCGCGCTGTTTCTGGCGCTGGTGCTGCTGGTCACGGGTTTGCCGGTGCTGGCCCTGGCGGACGACGTGCCCTACGACACCTACAACTACGACTATTGGGAGAACATCGTCCGTATCCCGGCGCCATACGTACCAGACGGGGCCATTTCCGGCGTGAGCCTGAACTGCGGCGCCTTTGCCAGCCCTCAGGATATCTGCGTGGCCCCCAACGGCGACCTGTACGTGGCCGACACCGGCCACAACCGGATCGTGGTGGTGGACGGCACCGGCCGCCGGGTGGAGCGCATCATCGACTCCTTTGAAAACGACGGCGAGCAGGACACCTTCAACGCCCCCACCGGCGTGTGCGTGTCGGAGAACGAGCAGCTCTACGTGGCCGACAGGGAAAACCAGCGCATCGTGGTCCTGGAGCTGGACGGCACCCTGGACCGCATCGTCCGGGACCCACAGTCGGACGTGCTGCCCGCGGGATTCGTGTTCAAGCCCCTGAAGGTCTCCGTGGACTACGCCGACCGTATCTACTGCATCGCCCAGAACATGTTCCAGGGCATTCTTGTCTTTGAGACGGACGGCCAGTTTTCCGGCTTCTTCGGCACCATCAACGTGTCCCTCTCCCTGTGGGAGAAGTTCTGGAAAAAGATAGCCACCAAAGAGGAGCGGCAGAACCAGACCCTGTACATCGCCACGGAGTTTACCGGCATGGACATCGACGAGAGCGGCTTTGTCTACGCCACCAACATCGACGAGGCCGGCAAGCAGGGCGTGCGCCGTTTAAATCCCCGGGGCGAGGACGTTATCAAGAAGGGCCGCAACGAGGACGTGGGCGGCGACCTGTGGACCAGCGGCTCCGGCGCCTATGCCGGCCCCAGCCAGATCACCGACGTTGTCTACCGGGGGGAGGGCATCTTCTCTCTGCTGGACCGCAAGCGCGGCCGGATATTCACCTACGACCACGAGGGCAATTTGCTCTACATCTTTGGCGGCCTTGGCACCCAGGAGGGCACCTTCACCACCCCCGTGGCGGTGGAGCAGTGGAACGGCGAGCTTCTGGTGCTGGACGCCACCCGTGCGGAGATATACCGCTTCGCCCCCACGGAATACGGCAGCCTCATCAACCAGGCAGTAGCCCTGCGCTACGACGGGGACGAGGCCCTGGCCGTGCCCTTATGGGAGCGGGTGCTGGAGCTGGACGAGAACAACGAGCTTGCCTGCTCCGGCATCGGCAAGGCCTACCTCTCCGCCGGGGACAATAAGACGGCCATGAAATACCTGAAGCTGGGCATGAACCGGGACTACTATTCCGTGGCCTTCAAGCGCTACCGCAGCGAGATATTGCGGGATCACCTGGGCCAGGCGCTCACCATCGCGGGCGTGGCGCTGGTGGTCATCCTGGCGGCGGCGCAGGTCCGTAAGCGGACCCGGAACAAAAAAGCGGCGAAGAAAGGAGGGGAGCAGGGATGAAGGCGGCGTTTGGAAAAGACAAGTGGCAATACCTTCTCTATACCATCAGTCACCCCGTTGACGGCTTTTACTGGATACGCCACCAGGACCGGGGCAGCGTGCCTCTGGCGGTGCTGCTGGTGATCTGCTTCTCCCTGTGCTTCTCCGTCAACCGCATCAGCGCCAGCTTCATCGTCAACGACGTAGAGCCGGCCACGGTGGACAGTTTGCAGGAGCTGTCCGGTGTGCTGCTGCTGTACGGTCTGCTGTGCGTGGGCAACTGGTCCATCACCTGCCTCATGAACGGCAGCGGGCGGATGAAGGACATCGCCATCGCCATTGGCTACGGCTGCGCGCCCATGATACCGGCCCTGCTGCTGGCCACGCTTTTCAGCCAGTTCATCACGGTTGAGGAAGGGGCTTTCTACTACCTGATCATCGGCCTTGGGGTGGCCTACGCGGTGGTGGTCATGCTCCTTGGCATCCGCCAGGTCCACGACTACACCATGGGCAAGACGCTGATAACCCTGTTTCTGACCTTTGTGGCGATCCTGTTCATCCTTTTCGTCAGCCTTCTGCTCATTGACCTGATCGGACAGGTATACAACTTCTTCCGCTCGATCTACACCGAGCTGGTGTTCAGAATGTGAGGGCCGGGCAATGAAGACGAAAAAGACGAAAAAGAGAACGCGCCTGAGCCTGGGCAGAAAGCTGTTATACGCCATCGTGGCCGTGGGCGTGGTGGCTGGCCTGAGTTACCTGGCCTATTACCTGACCCATTACACCTTTTTCCGGGACTACCAGGACTATCTGACCGCCTATGAATACGAGCAGGGCGGGGAGCTGGATCTCTCCGGCGAGAAGCTGGAGGAAAACAGGTCCTATGCCCTTATAAGCGAGAGCGACGCGCTGGCCCTGTACCTGAACAAGGACACCACGGACGTGGCCATCCTTGACAAGCGCAGCGGCGTGGTGACCTACGCCGTACCTCCCGCGGCGGAGGACGACCCCCTTGCCAACAACGTCAACAAGGACTACCTGCGCTCCCCCGTCATCCTCAACTACTACAACGCCTCCCGTACCTCCGGCGTGTACGACTGCTGGTCCATGTCCGTGGACAAGGGGCAGGTCGAGTATGAGTCCATCGAAAACGGCGTGCGCGTCATCTACGAGATGGGCGACTTCTCCGACTCCGCCGGCATCGTGCCCCAGTACATGTCTCAGGAGAAGTACGACGAGATCATGGCCCAGCTGGGGGAGGACGAGGCGGCCGCCTTTGGCCGGTACTACTCCACCACCTCGGACGTGGCCGGCATGCGCCAGCTTTTAAAGACCGTGCGCAATAACCGCATCGCCCTGGGCCGCATCCAGACCACGCTGGAGAGCGTGGGTTTCACGGAGGACGACTACGTGGAGCAGATGGCCCTGGCCGGGACCCAGGTCAACGTGCCCATCTCCTTTAAGGTCTCCCTGGAATACCGGCTGGAGGACGACCACGTGGACGTGTCCGTGCCCACCTGCGCTCTGGAGGAAAACGGCGGCGCTTCCATCTACTCCATCCAGCTTCTGTACGGCTTCAACGCGGCCGGGACCGACGAGCAGGGCTATATCGTTGTCCCCAACGGGGACGGCTCGCTCATCTACTTCAACAACGGCAAGACCACCGCCGGCGCCTATTCCCAATTCGTCTACGGCATCGACATGCTGGCGGCGGACTACACGGTGATGGAGCTGTCCAACGACGCACGCATGGGCCTGTTCGGTATGTGCAAAGCCGACTCCACCGTCCTTGCCACCATCGAGGACGGCGCGTCCCTTGCCTCTGTGAACGCCGGCGTCTCCGGCCGCGTGAACAGCTACAATAACGCCTACGCCACCTTCATCGTCCGGGGCAGCGAGACCCTTGAGATGTTCGGCAGCACCGGCAACGAGGCGTCCCTGCCCATCGTGGAGCCCACGCCCTACGACCGGAACCTGACCGTGCGGTACACCTTCCTGGACGAGGACCACCAGGGCTATTCCGGCATCGCCAACTACTACCGCGACCGGCTCATCGCCGAGGGCGTGCTCACGGAGAAGACCGAGTCAGCGCCGCTGAAGTTCTATTACGACGTGCTCTCCGGCGTAAAAATGCGTGAGTTTATCCTGGGCAAGCAGTACATGGGCCTGACGGCCATGACCACCTTTGACCAGGCCGGCACCATCTCCGACGAGCTGGCCCAGGCCGGTATCAACGAACAGGTCATGAACCTGCAGGGCTGGTTCAACGGCGGGTACTACCACGACGTGGCCGACAGGATCAAGGTCCCCCGGAAGCTGGGCGGCAAGAGCGGCCTGGAGGACCTGAACGCTCTGGTCACCGCCAACGGCGGCAGCGTTTACGCCGACGTGGCCTTCCAGCAGGTGACGGAGATCAGCAAGCGCTACAACTACCAGGCGGAGAGCGCCAAGTACTACGGCAGCGGCTATGTGGCCGACTTTGGCGTGGTCAACCCCACCACCCTGCGCCAGACCTCCAGTCTGGGCTATTCGGAGACCATGTACGACCTGATCTCCCCCAAGTTCCTGGTCCGCTATGTGGACGAATTTGCCGACCGCTTTGCCGATCTGAGCGTGGACGGCATGTCTCTGCGCGACCTGGGCAGCGAGGTCCATTCGGACAAAAAGCGCAGCGAGATGATCGAGCGGGAGCAGGCTCTTGACGTGGTGAAGGGCCAGCTTAATAAGCTGGACGCCACGGGCAAGAACGTGATGGTCAACAAGGCCAACGACTACGCCTGGGCCGCGGCGGACGACATCACCGACCTGCCCCTGAGCGACAACGAGTACGTGATCGTGGACGAGAATATCCCCCTGTACGAGATGATCGTCCACGGCTGCATCGACTACTGCGGCTCCGCCTACAACCTGAACGACGCGGCCGACGCCCGGGAGCGGCTTCTGACCATGATCGAGTACGGCGCGGCGCCTCACTTCCTGTTCACCTGGAAAGAGACCTCCGAGATGAAATATTCCGGCGTGAACCGGTTCTACAGCACCTGCTTCAACACCTGGAAGGACACGGCGGTGGAAGTCTATTCCGAGCTGGCGGACGTTTTGAGCCCGGTGACGGGAGCGCGCATGCTCTCCCATGAGATCGTGGACGAGGGCGTGCGCAAGACGGTCTACAGCAATGGCACCGCCATTTTCGTCAACTACAACGCCGAGCCGGTGACGGTGGACGGCGTACGTGTCCCGGCCGTGGGATACGCCGTGCAGTAAGGGGGGCGGAAGCATGAAAAAGCGCAGACTGAGTTTGGAATCAAAGCGTAAGATCAACGGCTATCTCTTCATCCTCCCCTGGCTGGTGGGCTTTGTCGTGTTCTATGTGCGAAGCCTGTTTATGACGGTGGAGTTCTCCCTGTCGGACCTGCAGATGGACGTGGTCAACGGCGGGTACAACCTGACCTGGGTGGGCCTTAAGAACTACATATACGCTTTCACGGCCCACGGCAGCTTCAAGCAGATACTCACCAGCTCCGTTTTGAATATGGTGGTGGACATCCCGCTGATCATTTTCTTCAGCCTGTTCATGGCCCTGCTTCTCAACCGGAAGTTCAAGGGCAGGACCCTGGTCCGTGCCATCTTCTTCCTGCCGGTGATATTGAACGCCGAGGCCATCCTGGACGCCATCGAGTCCGCCACCGCCATGGTGGCTACGGGCGTCAGCGCCGCCAGTCAGGAAGTCGCCGCGGAGAGCGCGGGCATCGGCATGGCCTATTACATCGACCTGTTCGGCAGTCTGATGCTGCCCAAGTCGGTGTTGGAGTACATCGTGGGGGCCACGGACCGCATCACCAGCATCATCTCCGCCTCCGGCGTGCAGATCGTCATCTTCATCGCCGCCCTGCAATCCATCCCCAGCAACCTCTATGAGGTGGCAAAGATGGAGGGCGCCACGGCCTATGAGACCTTCTGGAAGGTGACGCTGCCCATGATAACGCCCCACATCATCACCAACATCGTCTACACGGTGGTGGACAGCTTTGTATCCAGCGACGTTGTGACCCTGGCCTACAACGAGGCTTTCACCAACTACAACTACGGCCTCAGCTCGGTGTTCAGCCTGGTAAGTACCCTGGTCACCTGCGGCATACTTCTTCTGATCTGCGGCACGATCACGAAGAAGTCCAGCTTCTATAACTGAGAGGGGAGGGATGGACATGCTTCAAAACGTCACAGGCTTTTTCCGCCGCCACCTGGCGGCCATGCGCAGCGCCGACACCGCCCTCAACGAGCGGTACATCATCACCAAGAGCATCAAACACTTCCTGTCTGCCCTGTTCCGGGTGCTGGTCATCGTCGGCATCTGCTACACCATCCTGGCCCCGGTGTTCGGCATCATCGCCAACTCCTTCTTCTCCAATAAGGACGCGTACAACCCCATGGTGTACCTGATACCCCAGCAGCCCACCCTGGAGCGGTACCAGATGGCCATCGACATCTTGAACTACCTGCCCACGATGGCCAACTCCCTGCTGTATTCCCTGCTTTTGATGCTGCTGCAAATTCTCATCTGCTCCATGGTGGGGTACGGCTTTGCCCGGTTCAAATTCCCGCTGAAGAGTCTGCTGTTCGCCTGTGTGGTGATCACCATCGTCATACCCACCCACACGATCATGCTGCCCCTGTACATGACCTTCCGTATGTTCGACCCCTTTGGTCTGTGTACGGCCATCTTCGGCCACCCGCTGTCCTTCATGGGCACGACCACGCCCATGTACATCCTGACGCTGTTTGGCTGCGGGCTTCGTTCGGGCCTTTATATCTACATCTTCAACCAGTTCTTCCGCGGCCTTCCCAAGGAGATCGAGGAAGCGGCCTTCATGGACGGCGCGGGCACGTGGTACACCTATTTCCGTATCATGCTGCCCAACGCCACCCCGGCGGTGATAACCGTGGCGGTGTTCTCCATGGTCTGGCAGTATAACGACACCTTCTACGCCAAGCTGTTCTTAATGCCCCAGAGCCAGTCCATCGGTCTGCGCATCTCCTCGCTGGTGGCCAACATCGCCAACCAGTACCAGATCATGGACAAGACGATCCAGAACCTCTATCTGGACGCGGGCATCGTGCTCATGATGCTTCCTGTCGTACTCATCTACGTCTTCCTGCAAAAGTACTTCATCGAGGGCGTGGAGAGAAGCGGCATCGTCGGCTGACGGCAGCCGTAATGTGAGAGTTTCCAGTCAAGAGGGGAAGGAGGGTGAGAGCGAGACCAACGTCCGTATTCCGTTCGTCCAATATTTAATTTAAGGAGGATATTCACTTGAAAGCAAAAAGATTTCTGGCGCTGCTAATGGTGACGCTCATGGTCGTGAGCGTACTTGGCAGCGCGGGCGCGTGGGCTGACGCGGCCCCCGCGAGCGTGGACTTTGAGGACGGCAGCATGAGCTTTGTGTCGGTCTATTCCGGCATGGCCAACGCCGACGCCAGCGCCCTCGAGGTCGTGGACTACAACGGCAGCAAGGCCCTGCAGATCACCAACGGCAGCGGCAAGGTGCCCTATGTGGCCTTTGACGTGGCCAGCCTTCTGGGCGACAAGGCCGGCGACGTTGCCAGCATCGACATGACCATGGGCGTCGTGAACCCGGACGGCGAGTTCTACGCCTGCTCCGGCAACGTGATGCTGTGGGTGGACGGCGCTCTCAGCTCCGAGAAGCACGGCTGGTCCGTGTACATGGAGACCAAGAACCCCAAGACTGCCAACGTGACCCTGGACCCCGCCAAGGGCGAGGTGTTCAGCGCGGAGCAGCCTCTGATGGTCGTGACCCTGGAAGTGGATAACGGCGCCACCGCCGGCGCTGCCAACGCGACCTTGTACATCGACGACATCGCCTTTAAGGACGCTGACGGCAACGTGCTGGAGGCGGACACCGCCGCCGCGTTCACCGCTCCCGACGGCTTTGGCGGCACGAAGGACATGAGCAACCTGCAGTACCTTGGCGCTGACGCCGTGGAGCTGGAAGGCATGGCCGGCAAGGCCGCCGACGGCTGGGCACAGGACGGCGTGGACATGACCGAGGACTTCCTGGCCGCGCTCGTGCCCGGCGCTGTGATCGAGATCGAGTACAGCAGCGAGTCCGGCGACATGTGGATCGTCATGCCCGACGCCACCGTCGGCTGGAGCCGCGTGGAGCAGCAGACCGCCGCGACGAACCTGTCCAAGAACATCTGCCAGATCACCTATGAGCAGATCGCCGCCGTCTGCGGCGACGATGTTGCCTCCTGGGGCGCACGGCTTCAGTGCGAGGCCAGCGGCGCCTGGGAAGTCTACAGCGTGAAGGTGGGCCAGCCCACCGGCCTTAAGAACCTGGCCGGCAAGACGGAGATCCCCGACATGGCCGGCAAGGCCGCCGACGCCTGGGCCCAGGACGGCGTGGAGCTGACGGAAGAGCAGCTCGCCCTTCTTGTCCCCGGCTCCGTTATTGAGATCAGCTACGCCTCCGAGACCGGCGACATGTGGATCGTGATGCCCGACGCCGCCGCCGGCTGGAGCCGCGTTGGCAACCCCAACGACGGCCAGTCTCACGCGTTCAACGGCTCCGTGGCCCAGGTCACCTACGAGCAGATCGCCGAGGTCTGCGGCGACGATCCCACCACCTGGGGTACCCGTCTGCAGTGCGAGTCCAGCGGCGCCTGGGAGGTCTACGGCGTGTCCATCTGCTCCGGCGCGTTCAAGAACGTGACGGGCAACGTGGAGATCCCCGAGATGGCCGGCAAGGCCGCCGACGCCTGGACTCAGGACGGCGTGGAGCTGACGGAAGAGCAGCTTGCCCTTCTGGTGCCCGGCTCTGTCATCACCATCCAGTATGCCTCCGACACTGGTGACATGTGGATCGTGATGCCCGACGCGGCCGCCGGCTGGAGCCGTGTTGGCGACCAGGCCCCCGTTTGCGACGGGAACATGGCCCAGGTCACCTATGAGCAGATCGCGGCCGTCTGCGGTGACGATGTGTCCACTTGGGGCACCCGCCTGCAGTGCGAGGCCAGCGGCGCCTGGGAAGTGTTCAGCGTCAGCATCGGCACGGCTGCCGAATAAGCCGACTATCCACATCTATCTAAAGGAGGAACTAACGAATGAAGCGTTTTCGTAAAATAGCCGCCGTCGTCCTGGTGGCCGTGTTCATGCTCTCCTGCATGAGCATCGGCGCTTTCGCGTCGGACGAGCCCCGCACCATCACCATCGGCACCTGGTGGGACATCTACTATGACTCCACCCACACCGCCCTGGAGGACGACCCCTCCTACACCGGCAGCGTCTCCGACCAGATGCGCTTTGACGTGGTCAAGGCCGTGGAGGAGAAGTACAACGTGAAGTTCCAGTACGTCAACCTGACCTACACCGGCATCACCGAGTCCATCAACACCTCCATCCTGGCGGGCACGCCCGAGTGCGACATCTATCTGTGCGACCTGACCATGGGCATCCCGGCGGCCGTCAACGGCCTTGCCCTGGACCTGAAGACGGTCCTGCCCGAGGACGCGGACATCCTGAGCGACCAGACCGTTCTGAACTATCTGGACCTGGGCGACGGCAAGGCTTGCCTCATGAAGCAGGTCCTTGGCCAGAACGTGGTGGAGGCCACCTCTCCGCTGGCCTTCAACAAGCAGATGCTGGAGGACAACAACCTGGAAGACCCCCGCGACCTGTATGCCCGCGGCGAGTGGACCTGGGATAAGTTCGTGGAGTACTGCCAGACCCTGACCCAGGACACCGACGGCGACGGCGTCATCGACCAGTACGGCTTCACCGGCTTCAAGGAAGACGTTCTGAGCAACCTTCTCATGAGCAACGGCGCCACCATCGCCGCCGGCACGGAGGAGGGCCTGAGTTCCGCCGCCACCGGCGAGGCCCTGCAGTTCTACTATGACCTGTACAACACCTACAATGTCTGCGAGCCCTACGTGGAGCAGGACAACGGCGACGTGATGCGTTTCACCTATAGAAACGGCAACATCGGCTTCTGGCCGAGCGCCGCGTGGATCGCCTCCACCAACGCCGACTATGACTGGGACGGCTCCGTTGGCTCCACCCTGGAGTTCGACACCGTCTTCGTCCAGTGGCCCACCGGCCCCAGCGGCAACCAGGAGACCAACAAGGCCAAGCTGACCGCCGGCTCCTTCTGGTTCATCCCCAACGGCGTGGAGGACCCGGAGCTGGTCTACAACGTGTTTGAGGCCCTGTCCAACTGGTACAACGACGACGTGGATATCCGTGACGACCAGGAGACCATGTGGTGGTGGTACGCCACCACGGCCAGCGACCCCGACCTGCAGCAGTCCAACTATGACGTGATGTTCGACCTTGGCTCCCGTGAGCAGTTCGACGTCTATCAGAGCCTGGAGGCCCAGGTGGACGGCTGGGATCTGGAGCAGCTGATCTTCGGCACCATGACCGCGGCCCAGTATCAGGAGACGTATCGCCAGCAATTCCAGGCGGCCATCGACTCTTACTTCGGCTGATAGGCCCGAAAGCTTTTAGCAAGACATAAGTTCGGTGGGCCCGCACCATTCCGGTGCGGGCCCATTGATGAGACGAGATAAGATAAAATGAGGGGAGGGGAGACGGTGTTTCAGGGCCTGTTTTCGCCGGACGGGCGTTTCGCCCGGTTCATGAATCTGCTGTGGAGCCTTATCCTGACAAGCGGGCTGTGGATACTGTGCTCTCTGCCCGTTATAACGGCGGGCGCCGCGTCCGCCGCGGCCTATTACGCCATGGCCAAGACTGTCCGCTTTCACACCGGCTCCACCGCGCCCGAGTTTTTCCGCTGCTTCAAACAAAACCTCCGTCAGTCCCTGCCTTTGAGCATCGGCCTGACCCTGGCCCTGGCCCTTTGCATCGTGGAGGCCATGTACCTTTATGGCGACGAGAGCGTTCCGCTGTGGTTTTTGTATGTGTTTTACCTGATGGCGCTGCTCTTGGCGGCGCTGGGCATCTATATCTGGCCATGCCTTTCCCGGTTTGAGATGGGCAATATGGCCCTTTTGCGCATGGGCGTTTTGCTGCTGTTCCGGTACCTGCCGTACACCCTGGCCTTCCTGCTGGGCCTTGCGGCTCTGCTGGCTGGTATCTGGCTCATGCCCTGGGGCCTGCCCCTTTTCCCGGGCCTGGCGGTGTATTTGGAGACATTTCTGATGGAGCGTATACTGCTGCGCTGTTCCCCCAAGCCGGAGGCGGGCAGCCCGGAGGCAAAAAAGTGGTATTACCACGTTTCCGGCGACGAGAGGGAGGACATCGATGAACAATAACGAGCAATGGATCGCGGCGGATAACGCCGCGCTGCAATATAGCGGCCGCATCGACTTTGACGATCCGAAAGAGCCGGTCTGGGTGTTTCCGGCCACATACGTAAAGGTGCGTTTCACGGGAGATCATGTCCGGGCCGTGGTGACCAACATGCGCGGCTGCTGGGATAATTTCCTGGGCGTGCTGCTGGACGGGGTGCAGTCCACGCTCCCCCTGGCCCCCTCGGGCCGGCAGGAGTTGACCCTGGGCGAAAACTTAGGCCCCGGCGTGCATGAGCTGACGCTTTTCAAGCGGCAGGACTCCTGCCACCAGCTCCGCTTCCACGGCCTTATTTTATCCGCGGACGCGGTGCTGTCCGCCCCGGAGCCTCTGCCCAAGCGCCGCATGGAGGTCTACGGGGACAGCGTATCCGCCGGCGAGGTAGCGGAGGCGCTGGACTTTTGCGGCCAGGTGGACCCGCCCCACAGCGGGGAGTATCACAACAGCTACTATTCCTACGCCTGGTATGCCGCCCGGATGCTCCGCGCCGACCTGCACGACATCGCCCAGGGCGGCGTGGCCCTCATGGACGGGACCGGGTACTTTGCCGCCCCCAACTACCGGGGCATGGAGTACGTGTACGATAAGATCGAGTATAATCCGGACATCGACGCGCCCAAGCCCTGGGACTTCTCCCGCTGGACGCCCCACGTGGTCATCGTCGCCCTGGGCCAGAACGACAGCTGCCCCGACGACTATATGGCCCGTGATATCAACTGCCCCCAGGCCGCGACCTGGCGGGAGCATTACGCCGCCTTTGTACAGAAGCTGCGCTCCATATATCCCAAGGCGGTCATCATCCTGACCACCACCATCCTCATGCACCACGAAAATTGGGACAAGTCCATCGACATGGTATGCCGCGAACTGGCCGACGAAAAGGTCTACCACTTCCTGTACAGCCAAAACGGCAGCGGCACCCCCGGCCACATTCGCGCCCCGGAGGCGGAGCGGATGGCCCGGGAGCTGAGCGGGTTTATCAACGCTCTTGGCGAGAGCGTTTGGGAGGATTAAAGCTATGGACATGGAAAAAGCCGTCGTCCAACCGGGCAATTGGTCCCGTCTGCGCGCTGTCATGGACCGGGCCGCCCACGGCGATAATATCTGCGTGGGCTTTCTGGGCGGGTCCATCACCCAGGGCAGCCTGGCCACCAAACCGGAACTGTGCTACGCCAGTTTAGTAGCCGACTGGTGGCGCAAAAGCTTTCCAACCGCCCATATCCGTGCCGTCAACGCCGGCATCGGCGGCACCACCTCCCAGTTCGGCGCGGCCCGCGCCAACGATGATCTTCTGCGCTATGGGCCGGACGTGGCGATCATCGAGTTTTCCGTCAACGACGAGAACACCGCCCACTTTCGGGAGACCTACGAGGGCCTGGTCCGCCGGGTGTACAGGACCGGCGCGGCGGTCATTCTCCTGCACAACGTCCGCTATGACAACGGCGTCAGCGCCGAGGATGTCCACCGCCAGGTGGGGGACCATTACGACCTGCCCTCCGTGAGCCTCCGGTCCGCCCTCTGGCCCCAGGTGCGGGACGGCCATATCCCCGCCCGGGACGTGACGCCGGACGATCTGCACCCCAACGATAAGGGCCACGCGCTGGTTGCCTCGGCGGTGACGGCGCTGCTGGACCGGGTGAAGGCCGCGTCGGACGTGGAGCCGCAGGAAGCAACCCTGCCGGAGCCCCTGACGGAAAACGCCTACGAGCGCAGTACCCGCTGGCAAAACCACAACGCCTCGCCCGTTTTATCCGGCTTTGTCCCGGACGAAACGCCTCAGGAGCACATCACCCAGATGTTCCGTCACGGCTATACCGCCGGCCGCACCGGCGACGCCATCCGCTTCACCGTGGAGGGCACGTGCCTCGCGGTCCAGTACCGCAAGAGCGTGCATAAGCCCGCGCCCGTCGCAAAGGCGGTGGTGGACGGCGACGAGGCGCACGCCGTGATTTTGGACGCCAACTTTGACGAGGATTGGGGCGACTGCCTTTATTTGCAGGACCTTCTCATCCACGGCGAGGACAGGCCCCACACGGTGGATATCACCCTCACCGAGACCCACCCCAACGACGCCGCGCCCTTTTACCTTGTGTCCCTGATCGCCTCCCGGTAAAAACAAAAAACGCCCCCGCGTCGGCAATGACGCGGGGGCGCTCGCTTGGGTCACTTATTCATTGTGCGGCTCGCCTGGGGCGATCGTCACCAGCTTCGGCCGGCCGGACAGATCGTCATACACCTTGTTGTAGAAGCTCAAAAGCTGCTGGTTGGTGGTCTCCCGGGATTTTACGATGTCGCCCAGCGCCTCGGCCTTGGCCCAGCCCTGGATGTTGCCGGGGGAGCCCGGCTCGCCGCTGTCCCCGTCGGACATTTCGTTCAGCTTTTCGATGGCCTCGTGGATGTACGTCGTCTCGCTCTGCATGGCCGCGATCTGGCGCAGCAGCCAGGGGATGCTGTATTCCATCACGTTGCCGTTGGTATTGGTAGTGGTATCGCTCATTTCGTGTTCCTCCAAATCGAAATTTGGCGGGGACGCGAGACATATGGTGTTTTCGTCCATGAATCGCGCCCTCCCGCTTTTGACAAGCCCTCTTGCCCTTTTAGGCCAGGTCGATTCATATTGATTTCCGTTTTCATCCATGACACGCACGTTTTTTTCGATGGGTGCCACCCCCACTGTCAGGATCTACAGGCCGCCGTTTTTTGTGATGGGTGCCGTCCCCCGGCCAATTACGATCATACCACACATGACCAAAAAGCGCAACGTTTATTCTTTCCCCGCTGCTGTCACACGTATATCTCCGGGTCCCGGCGCATCAGCTCCATGCACATCCGCCCGTTATGATAGGGACACTTCCACGGCTCGAGAATGGGATACCCCGGCAGGGGTTTGCCGAACTTGTCCACGGAGTGGAACCACTCGCTTCCCGGCCGGTGGTCCGTCTGCTTTTCCTCGATGAACCGGAACGTGGCCGCGGCCGCGTCCCGGTATTTTGTCTCGTTTGGCAGCTTTTCCCACAGATTCACCAGCCCCAGCACCGTCTCCGCCTGGACCCACCAGATACGCGTCTCGTTGACCACGCCCCTGTCGCACTCGTTGGCCAGCGAATCATAGCTGTACGCCGCGTCGTACACCGCCTGTGCCATATCCCTGTCAATGGCCGCGATACGCCCCATGCGGTCATCATCTCCCAGCAGACCGCAGCCCCAGTCCATGAGCCAGCTTGACTCGATGTCGTGGCCGTAGCTGTAGAGATCGATGATGGAGTTATAATTTTCGTCGAAGAACACCAGCTGCCTTTTCAGAGCGGGGGAGTATATCTTCTTCTCGTAGATATCCAGTATCCGCTCCATGGCCCTGCCCACGGCCTCATCATGGGTGGCCTCGTACAGCCCGGAGTACCCCTCGAACACGTGCAGCAGCGTATTCATCGTCTTGGCGGCCATGACGCCGTTTTCGCTGAGCTTTTCGTTGGATTCCGGCCCCCAATCGGCGGTGAACGCCTCCAAATAGCCCACGGCGTCGGTGCAGTGTTCCTCGATGACCCGGAAAAGCCCCAGCGCCATGTCCTTGGCCTCGTCAGAGCCGGTGAGCCGGTAATAGGCCGCCAGCGCGTAGATGGCGAAGGCCTGGTTATAGGTGTGCTTGGTGGTGTCCATGGGCTTTCCGTCATAGGTGCAGCTCCAATAGACGCCCCCGTTTTGCCGGTCCAGGCAGCGGTCCGCCAGGAACCGGTAGGCGTGCTCGGCGTATGGCCGCAGGTCCTCCCGGCCCAGGTCCATGCTGGCCCTTGAGAAGAACCAGAGGATACGGCTATTCAAAATGCAGCCCTTTTCCGCCTTTTTGTCCAGGACCAGATCCTGACCCATATAGCCGTAATAGCCCCCGTATTCATCGTCCTTCAGGACCGTCCAGAAAGGCAGGATGACCCCTTCCAAATGCCGCTTGGCCGCGGCGGCGATTTTTTCCATGCAAAAACCCTCCTATTCGGCGGCCGTGGAGCGGCGCAGGATGATACGCCCGCCCACGACGATATTTTCCGCGATGACCGGCTCGCCGTTGATCTGGCCGATGAGCTGGTTGACGGCGATACGGCCCATGTCCTTTGTGTTGACCCGATACGTGGTCAGCGGCGGGAACCCCGGCTTGTCCTGGTGATAATCGTCGTATCCGGCCACGGCCACGTCCTCCGGCACCCGGAAGCCCGCCTTTGTCAGCGCGTCGATGAGCCGCAGCGCGGCCTCGTCGCAGTTGCACACGAACGCCTGGGGCATTTCCTCCGGCAGGACCAGGGGGATATAGGTGGTGCGCCCCTGTCGGTCCTCCAGCAGCCAATCCGGCCGGGCCGTCAGCCCCGCCCGGTGCAGAGCCTTGCAGTAGCCCAGGTACCTGTCCATGATGGAGCTGGTGGACAGGATGCTGCCCACAAAGCCGATACGGTCCCGTCCCGTGTCCAGCAGGTGCTCCGTGACCCGGCACCCGCCGGTCACATTGTCGCTTGTCACGCTGCACGCCGCCAGGTCCTCGTCGTAAAAATCCAGCAGCACGTATGGCAGCGCGCATGCGCACACCATGCGCATATAGTCCCGGTCCAGCTCGCCCAGAAAGATCAGCCCGTCCACCTTTTTGCGCTGTATCATCACGGGCAGGGACCGCTTCGCCTCCGCCTCCGCCGTCACCAGCTCCAGCAGCGCGGAATAGCCGCACTCGCTGCACCGGGTCACCAGATTGCGGTATAGATTGGAGTAAAACGTGTTGTCGGCGAAGAACTGGTCTGCCACCAGAATACCGATGTTGCCGGAGCTGGCCCGCTCGGCGTTGTGCTCCCTTGTCCGCAGGGGCACATAGCCCATTTGGCTGGCCGTCTCCAATATTTTCGCCCGTGTCCGCTCGCTGACCCCGTCCTTCCCGGCCAGCGCCTTGGATACGGACACCACGCTCACGCCCAGCTTTTTGGCGATGTCCTCCATCCGCACTTTTTTGTCCATGCTCGGCACCTCAGCGCTTGACGGCGTAGTCGCTGGCGTAGACCTTCCGCAGGGCATCGTTGCTGTTTTTGCTCTCGCCGATGCAGAACTCCTTGGACCAGGTCATGAAATAGGCCCAAGGGATACGGCTTTGCTCCAACAGCGTCATATCGGGCAGGACCCCGATCTCCGCCAGCGCGGCCACCTTATTGCGCGTGGTGGCGGCTATAAGGGTCTCATACTGCTCCCGGTAATCCGTGGGGGCGTACTCGGGCAGGTATTCGTCCAGGGATACCACGTCCACATATTCCTCTCCCGGCCAGCCATCCGCCAGCCGGCAGTTCCACACCCATATCAGGTCGTGCAGTCCATGCACCTTAGTGAAGTGGTCGAACATGAGCTTATAAAGCTCCTTTGCCACGGCTGGCCCTTTCGCGCCCCACCAGAACCACGTCCCGTCCGACTCGTGAAATGGCCGCCACAGCACCGGGATGTCCTCGTCCATGAAGGGCTTCAAAAGCGCGGCCATATGGTCCATGTCGTGGTAAAATGCCGCCCGCTCCGGCGTTCCGTCCATTAGCACCCGCCGTGCGTCGAAGTCCGTGTTCTCGGCGTAAAAGGCCTTGTCCCGCCCGCCGAGAGGGGAGTACCAGTGGAACGTGAAGGTCACGATGCCCTCCCGCTTCCGGCCCCATTCCAGGGCCAGCTCCAGGGTGTTCCGGTCCTCCACGATCTCCGTCAGGCACGCCTGGCTCATATCGCCGTAGTTGATGTTGGGGGAGTAGGCCAGCAGCTCAAAGCCCCGGAGCAGCGGTTCCCGCCCGGTGACCTGGCGGATGTACGCGAGCTCCTCCATGGGCACGGTCTGGGTGTGCTGGCCGGTGACGATGGCCTTGCCCGCTATGTCCGACAGATAGTTCAAAAGCTTCCTGGCGCTTGGCGTCGCCAGGGGATCGACAGGGGTCTGCATAAGCGGCTCCTTTCTTTTCTTAACCTAAATTTTTAGCTTAATTACCCTCATTATATAAGCTCCGCCCCGCTCCTGTCAATAGAAAACCAATCGCTCACCCGTTGGCCTGACGCAGGAACGCCCCGATGTCCTCCGCATGGGTGAGCAGGTACCGGTCCTCCGGGGGATAGACCGCGCCGCCGAAGTATATGGCCGGGTTGCCGTCGCAGCTGTGGTCATAGGCGGTGCGGTGCATGGCGGCGTGCAGGCATTTTGTCCCAATGGTATCCCGGCACCAGGCGGCGTTTTCCGCCGTGACGCCCCCGCCGGGTAAAATTTCAATGCGGCCGGCGGCGTGCTCTATCATCGCCCGGATGGTCGCGGCCCCCTCGGGGGCCGTGGGCCTCTGCCCGCTGGTCAGCACCCTTGTCACGTCCAGGTCTATGAGCGTGTCCAGCGCCGCCATCACGTCCGGCGTCACGTCGATGGCCCGGTGGAATACGGACTGCCTCTCCCCGATGACTGCCAGCATCTCCCGGCAGCGGTCCGCGTCCACCGCACCGTCTGGCCGCAAAAAGCCGAATACGATGCCGTCGGCCCCGTTTTCCACGAACAGCCGAGCGTCCTCCAGCATGGTCTCGAACTCCGTCTCGGTATAGCAAAACCCGCCCTCCCTTGGCCGGACCATGCACATCACCGGCAGGGCGGGGGCGTGCTTTTTTACCGTCCGCAGCGCGCCCAGGGTGGGGGTGAGCCCGCCGTGAAAGAGGTCGGCGTTCAGCTCCACCCGGTCCGCGCCGCCTTTATAGGCGGCGATGGCGTCGGCGGCGGAGCCGCAGCACGCCTCAAACAGTATCTTCTCCATGGGGTATACCTCCTTGTGTGTTCCTCTCTGCCTCGGCCATTACCAGGTCCGCCAGCCGGATAGCCAGGTCCACGGCGCCCACCCGGTAACCGGCGCTGGCGAAGCGGCCCCGGTGCCGGCTGTCGATGAGGGCCAGCAGCGGCAGGTCTCCGGGCTCTAAAAACAGCTGCCTTGCCAGCTTTTCCTCCGCCTGACCGTCCGGGTCCATGAGTACCCGTGCGCCGGGCAGGGCCTCCAGGACCCGCCTCAGGTTGGGGCTTTTCGTTTCCAGCCTCGTCCGGAACACCAGCGACAGGACCAGCCCCTTATCCATCCGGGCCCGCAGGGCGGGGGCGGCGTCGGCCAGTTCCAGCAGCGTGTGCTCCGACGGCTCGGCCCCCGGCCGGAGAAAAATGTAAACGCCCGTCTTGTCCCAAGATGTCCCAGGGGTGACAAGGCCGATGTCCCATAGTTGCAATTTTTCCAGCGGTATCAAGGTCTGCATGTCTTTTAACGACCCCTCGCGAATGTCCCGGGGGAGGACAATACCTGCCCCATTTGGGACAAAAGTTGACACAAGGCGGACAAGCTGCCTGCCGCTGGGCAGCCGCCGGGTCGTCACGAGCCGGTAATGCCCGGAGGGCAAGCGCAGCCGCCAGGGCCCCGCTTCGACCGCCAGGTCCAAAACGCGCCAGCGGTCGCCCTTGAGCCGCGCCAGGGACCAGTCCTTCCCATAGGCCGGCTGTTCCCCCTCAGAAGGCGAGAGCAGCACGGCGCCCGCTCCGGCGTCACAGCCGTCGGCGGGGTGATACGCCCCGTCCCGCCAGTACAGGGCCGAGCCGTCCGATGGGTCCAGCCGGGCGGGCACGCCCAGAGTCCGCAGCGCCGCCACGAATAGCGTTTTCCGGCCAATTTCATCCGCCAGACCGCTGGAAATAATTGCCACTGGCGTCATGGAAAGGGCGGGGTACCGGCTGCCTGCCGGGGCGGGATAGTTGGCCTGAATATGCTCCATGAGCGCCTCCGGATGGGCCCGGTAGGCGCTTTTCTGGTCATCGGTCAGCGCGGCCAGTATGGCGGGCCGCCAGTTTTCCAGCGGCTCCAGGCCGATACGGGGGTTCAGGACCTCCGCCGCGAAGTGCTCCGCGCCCGCGCAGGGGAGGGCCGCCTGCAAGTGGCCCTCCAGGACTTCAAAGGTCGCGTCCCGCAGGTCCTTTTCCGCCATCGAGGCCAGCATCTCCGCCGCCAGAGCCCTCTCCGGGCCCTCATGGGCGGCGTAGAAGCGCCAGATTTCCGGGCCGTTCCCGGCGGCCAGGGCGAAAAACCTGGGCCAGGGCGGCTCCGTCCGGTCGTATTCCGGCCTGTGCCAGCCCCTGGCCCGCGCTGCCCTGGCGGCGGCGCAGTCGGCCAACAGGGCGGCGGTTTCCGCCTGTTGGGCAGCCGTCAGGGGGACCCGGTTCCGGGCCGACGGCGGGGCCGGGTCCAGGTCCATATCAACGGTCCCCTCCGATGGCGGCCCAAGGGTCAGCACGGTCTCGCCGCTGGCCGCTGACGGCCGAACAAGGGCGGAGGCGGTGAGGCCCTCCGAGAAGGCCTCCGCCAGCAGGTCGCACAGGCCCACGGTGGCCCTGAAGCGGCCGTTTTCATCGCAGCGGCCGCGCAAAATGGGGCGGAAGGCGGCCATATTCAGTACGTCCAGCTCGATTTCCGCGCCGGCGGCGGGCTTGCCGTCCGGGCCCAGCACCCGCACGGTGACGGGGCCGGTTTGGGCATATCTGTCTGTCACGCTGTACAGCCGCACAGAGCCGTTTATTTCCGCCAACGGGTCCCCCTGCCGGCAGTCAAAAAACGTCCTGTAGTGGACCAGAGGGGCCCTGGCGGCGGCGTCGCAGAACCAGCCCCGGTCCAGCACCGGCTCCGGCTCGCACGCGCCCAGAAACCGCCAGCGTCCGCCGTCCCACGCCTCCACCCAGGCATGGTTGTCGTCACAGTGGGCCCACCAGGGGACATACACCTGCCGGGCGGGGATGCCTACGCTGCGCAGGGCCGTGACCAGAAACACCGACTCCTCGCCGCACCGGCCCGTGCCGGTCCTGTAGGCGGTCATGGGGCTCTCGGTCCGCTGGTCTGTGGACTGATAGGCCATGTGCCGTGCGCACCAGCGGTTCACGGCCAAAATGGCCGCTTCGGCGTCAAGCCCCGCTGCCTCCGACGCCAGACGCTCATAGAAAAAGGCCCGACAGTCGGTCAGGTCCTCGGAATTTACCCGGGGGTACCAGACGAAATGCAGAAACATGTCCTCCGGGATATTGCGGCAAAAGGGGCTGTTTTCCCGCAGAAAGAGGGCGTGCTCGCAAAAGCCGCGGATGACGGAAAAGGGTACGCCGGCGGCGTCGGAGATGGGCAGGGTCCCGTAGGCAAGGGCCAGAAGGGCCTGCATGTCCCCGTCCGGCTCGGCGGCGATGGCGCTTGCAAGTGCGGGTCCGGCCTTGCCCAGGTCAGGCAGGGCCTTGGACCAGCGGACATCGGCCATACGGCGCAAACCGTCAGAGAGCATCAGCGGCCCTCCTTCAGCAGAAGCCTGACCACCGTGTCCGTCCCATCGGGCAGGGCCGGGTCAGGTCCCAGGTCCAAAAAGCACACGTCCGGGTAGTCGCTGTGGACCCAGCTGGCGGAGAGGGGTACTTCGCTGCCGTCCGAGAGCATAGTGGCCGACAGGATATCGTCCCGCTTCACCTGGGGCACGGGCAGCGGCCCCAGGGCGTTTTCAAATATGTGCAGATACAGGGCGCTGCCGTTGCGGGTGAAGCGGCCAAACTCGGGCTTGTCAAGCCCCGCCGGACCGCAGCCGCGTATGCTCTCGGCGTTTTTGTCCATCCAGCGGCCTATCCGGTCCAGGATGGCCGTGGCTTCCGGGGGGAACTCCCCGGCGGCGGTGGGTCCCACGTTCAGGAGCATGTTGCCGCCCTTGCTCACGCACTCCACCAGCTTCTTGATAAGCAGGTCCGCGCTCTTGTAGTGCCTGTCGGTGCGCACGTAGCCCCAGCTGTTGTTCATGGTGACGCAGCTCTCCCAGACGAGCGGCTCTCCCCGCATGTCCCGCAGACCGGCGGGCGGGATCATCTGCTCCGGGGTGATGAGATCCCCGTGCCAGGGGGTGGGCTGGCACCGGTAGAGGGAGCCAAAGCCCTCGCCGCTGGCTTCCAGGCGGTTGTTGAGCAGGATGTCCGGCTGGAGCGTGCGGACCATGTCGGCCAGCTCCGCCGCCCGCCACTTTTCGCCAAGCATGTCGTCGTAGCTGAAATCGAACCACATCAGGTCCAGCTTGCCGTATTGGGTGCAGAGCTGGCGCACCTGGGCGTGCATATAGGTCAAATACCGCTCCCAGACCCGGCCGTCGTTGGTCTGGGTGGGGTCATTCCGCATGGGGTGGTGGCGGTCGCCAAAGTGGGGGTAGTCCGGGTGATGCCAGTCCAGCAGGGAATAGTAAAGCCCTACCTTCAGCCCCTCGGCCCGAAAGGCGTCCAGAAATTCCCGCACGATGTCCCGGCCAAAGGGGGTGCGGGTGGATTTGAAGTCCGTGTTGTCCGCGTCGAAAAGGCAGAAGCCGTCGTGGTGCTTGGCGGTGAGCACGGCGTACGCGGCCCCGGCGTCTTTGGCGGCGCGGGCCCAGGCGCGGGCGTCGAAACGGACAGGGTCGAAGCTGTCAAAAAATGGCATATATGCTTCCTCGGGCATGCGCTCGGTGCTTCTGACCCACTCGCCCCGGGCGGGGATGGCGTATAGCCCGAAGTGGAAGAAAAGGCCGAAGCGGGCCTGACGGAACCAGCGGACCCGCCGGTCGTATGCGCGCTTGTCAAACGTATACATGACGCCCTCCCGGTATGTGATGATGCCTAATGATAGCATGCCGGAGAGGGTGTTCGCAACTCGTGAAAGGCCAAAAACATGCAATTCAGGTCGTGATTTTGTCGATTCAGGACAAAGCTATTGACAAATCAGGCAAAAAATCCGATATATAAACGCGTAACAGACTCTCATCACACCCATTAGGAGGAAAGGTAAATGCGCGAGAAAATGAGACGGGTACTGTGCGGGATGCTGGCGGCGGCGCTGGTGATCTGCCTGGCGCCGGTGGCGCTGGCGGACGGGGCCGTGACGCTCATGCCCGGGGTGACGCCGGAGATGTCCGACGGGGATTTCTGGGCGGACCGGCAGTACGGCGCGGATGATGTCATTTTGACGCCGGAGGAGATAGCGGCGTTCAACCTGGACAGCGCCGCGCAGAAGGGCACCATGGTCATGGACCTGCGCACGGCGGACGACACATACGACGGCAAGGCGTACAACGAGAATCTGGAAAAGTCCGCCACCGCCGACGCGGAGCACTATTTCGGCTGGACCTACACCGGCGACGGCCAGGAGGCCGACTGGGACTATTTTCAGGCGATGATCGACAACGGCCTGGACCCGGACGAGTCGGAGGAAAAGCCCGTGCGGTACGGCATCGCCGTCAAGCGCACGCTCTTGCGGGTGTTCCCCGGCCCGGGACCCATCCAGGACGACCCCAACGACCCGGACTTCGACTACCAGGCCCTCAGCTCCATTCGGGTCAACGAGCCCATGCTGATATACAATACCTCCGCCGACGGGAAGTATTACCAGGCCCGGATCTCCAGCTGCTCCGGCTGGGTGCCGGCCCAGGACGTGGCGCTGTGCAAGGATAAGGAGGAATGGCTGTCCGCCTGGGACCTGGAGCCTGAAAAGCTGCTGGTGGTGTACGGCAACAAGATATACACCGACGCGTCCAACTCTGCCCCGGACACGGCCGTGCGCATGCTGAGCCAGGGCACGGCGCTGGAGCTGGCAGCGGACATCGAGCCCGACCAGCTCATCGGCAACCGCTCGCCCTACCACAACTATGTGGTCTACCTGCCTGTGCGGCGCGCCGACGGCAGCTATGAAAAGCAGCTTGCCCTGATACCCGAGACGGCCAAGGTCAGCGTCGGCTACCTGCCCCTGACCATGCGGAACATCGCCATGGTGGCGCTGGAAAGCCTGGGGGACGCCTATGGCTGGGGCGGCATGCTGGACACGGAGGACTGCTCCGGCATGATACGCACCGTGTACAAGTGCTTTGGCCTGGACATCGGCCGAAACGGCAACTGGCAGTACAACATGAACATCGAGAAGATCGACATGACCAACATGAGTCTTGAGGAAAAGAAGCTCATTCTGGACCAGATGCCGCTGGGTTCGGCCCTGTGCTTCGACGGGCACGAGATGATGTACCTGGGCAAGGCGGACGGGGAGTATTACGTGATCAGCACCGTCAGCAGCATCGTAAGCCCCAACAGCGGGGAGATACTGCGGACCCGGGACGTGATGATCAACGACATGCAGGTGAACTGTATAACTGTTGTCAATGCGCCAAGGACCAGACCACGGACTGTCCCTATTATGGCAACCACACGCAGGCCGCCAGAGATATCGGCAGCGGGACCTGCCCCGACAAAATTTAAGGAGGTATCATCATGGAAGAAAAGAAACTGAACGACGAGAAGCTGGAAGAGGTCACCGGCGGCTTCAACAATCTGCCGGACGACGGGAAGTACGATGGCATACGTCAGTACAATGAGCACATGTACCAGATAGAGAAGGAAAGACAGGAGCTGGGGAAGAAGTGAACGAGGATAAGAAAGTGGACGAGAAGGAATTGGAGAAGGTCACGGGGGGAAAGGTGCTTTTCTCCAAGCCGGTTTACGACCCGGACAGCAAAGAGTACACGTGCCCGGTCTGCGGGCATGTCATCATCAACAACGGCATCAATTCCTATCGGGTGCAGTGCCCCGACCCGGCCTGCGGCCGCTGGTTCCAGATCGTGGGGAACACGCTCGTGGCGGAATGACCGCGGGCGACAGAAAGGAGAAAGGACTATGGCTTTTTGTGAGATGAACGAGGATATCCTGGACGATGTGATCGGCGGAGCGGCTGGCCCCGCCGCGCCGGTGGCCACCGATACGCTCACCGACCACTGCCCCAAGTGCGGCATGAGCATCACATTCAACAAGCGGGACTTCATGCTGACCTGCCCCAACACCAGGTGCAGGGCCAAGCTCACCGTCAAAAAGGGCAAGCTCACCCTCTGAAACAGAACGCGGGCGCGTAAAGAAACGACCGGGAACGCATGATAAACGCCGCCGGCAGAAAAGGAGCTTTAATTATGAAAAACAGTATGTTCAAACGAGTGAGCGCGCTGCTGCTGGCGGCGTTCGTGCTGGCGGCCGTGTGCCCCCTGTGGGGCCTGGCCGCGGAAGAGCCTGAACAGCCCGTGGCCCCGGAGCTGCCCATTGACGTGGAAGCGCCCGTCGATGAGCAGGCGCCCGTGGACGCGGAAGAACCTGTTGAAGAAGAAGCGCCCGTGGAGGAAGAAGCGCCCGAGGCGGCGGCGGAGACGGTGAGCGACCCGGCGGCACGGGTCACCGTGAACGGCGCGGCAACGGACTACGCCAGCTTCGACGAGGCGTGGGCCGCCGCCGTGGAGGCGAGCGCGGCGCGGATCGACGTGCTGCGGGACGTGACCGTGAAGGATGAGCTGGAGATCGTCACCGGCGGCCGCGTGATATTCCGCGGCGGCCAGTACACGCTGACGGCGGAGGAGGGCGTATGCCTGGGCGACGTGGCCAACGGGAGCGAGTGGGACAGGACCATGACCGGCAACGCGCTGGTCCTGGAAAGCGGCACGCTCCGGAGCTATATCTCGCTGTACGGCGGCAACCTGACCGTCAACGGCGGGTCCATTGAGGCGGACAAGGGCGGAAGCGCGGTCACGAACCTGTCCGGCACCGTGACGGTCAACGGCGGGTCCATCGTCTCCGGGCAGTTCGCGGCGGTGTCCGTCTATCCCACGGACCCGGACGACCTGCTGACCGTGAACGGCGGCGAGCTGCGGGGCGCTGTCCGGGGCGTTGAGGTCGGCGGCGAGGTGCGCATCAATGGCGGCACGATCGTCGGCGGGGAGGACGGCATACACGCCAACGGTTCTAAGGACTGCCTGGCCGTTATCGCCATCGCCGGCGGTCAGATCGCCGGGACCGATGGCCGGGGCCTGTGCGTGGCGGAGAACTGCTCCGTCGCCGTCACCGGCGGCACGTTCCAGGGCGGCGTCAACGCCGTGGAATGTATCACGGCCGATCACCTGTACGGCGACCCCATCGAGCAGAAGCTGACCGTGAACGACCTGCTGGCGGCGGGATACGGCTGGTTCGACAGCGCCGGAGCGGCCATCGCGCCGACGAAGGACCAGATGACCCTGTCCGGCGCCGTGTCGGTCCGGGCCCTGACCCTGCCGGCGACGGTCCTGCGGCGGAAAGAGCGCGGAAAATGACGGGAAAGTGTGTATTGGAATGAACTTTTGCGCGCTGCGCGTTTGTTTATGGTCTGATTTTGTAATATAATAGAGAGAAAAAATGACAGCAGCGGAAAAAGTGCGGATGGTGCTGGGCCTTATAGCGGCGTGCGGCCTGTGCGGCGTGTGCGGCGCGGTGTACGGCAACGAGGCGCTGCCCATGTGGGCCCGCCTTTTGGCAGACGCCCTGGCGCTGGTGAATGTGATCTGCGTCGTCAGGGACGCGCAGGAGAAGGTCAAGAAGGGCAAAAAATAAGCGAGAGAATACGGACGCCGCCGACCAGCGGCCGGCGGCGCACTGTGAAGAAGGAAGGAACGAGCTTTATGAAAAAGCTGTTTACGCGCCTGGGAGCGCCGACGGGCGCTCTGCGGTGACGGGCGGGGGAGAGAAAGATGGACAGTGAACGGGCATTGCGGGACGAGAACCTGGAGGGCGTGAGCGGCGGCCTGAGACGTTTCCCTGATCTGGCGGACGACTTCGCCAGGGCCAGCCGGTGCTTCGCCTGTCCCAACAGGGATCTCAAGCTCCATCACGGGATATGCATGGAGGAGTATATGGCGCTGCTGAGTGATTTTACAAAAGGCGGCCCGATGCAAATGCGCTGCAGCCGCCGGCAATAAGACACGGCGGCGGAAATAGAAAGACCCCGGCACGGACCGGGGCGCGAGGGGGAAGCAGGGATGAGAAGGCTGTCCGGACGGCGGTATGTCCTGGGCGTGGCCGCGACGGTCGTCGTGTCGGCGATGATACTGGCTGTGTTCTCCCTTCTCGGCGCTACGGAAAAGACGGACCAGTCCCTGGGAGACATGGAGGATACGCGCTTCGGCTGGCGCTATGAGGTGCTGGGGGATGAGGGAGTACGGGCCTATGAGCCGGTGTTCGTGGACCAGTTCACCCTGCAGCTGCCGGAGGATGCCCGGGCCGTGCGCATTACCCGCACCATGACGGAGGATATCCCCCAGGCGGAGCTGGAGTGGGTGAGCTATCAGGACGGGGTGGAGGTGGCCCTGGACGGGGTGCTGCTCTACACGGATCTTTCGGAGCTTGCACGGGACGCGGACGGATTCGTCCATCCCGACGAAGAGCAGTGGGAACGCGTCTGGCGGCAGCAGGGCGAGACGCCGCGCACCACGCGCATGACCCTGCCGGGGGACTACCTGGGGCAGGAGCTGGCCGTCACCACCTATTTCCGGGAGGGGTATGGCCAGATGCCGGAGTATCCCTCCCTGGGCAGCGAGGACTCGGAAGCGGCGCTGTATGTGGTCATCTCGGTGCGCGAAAACGCCGTCATGACCGTTTACGCGCTGTTGGCGCTCTTAATGGCCGGGGTGTTCCTCGTGGACACCTATAACAGAAACGGGGACGGCCGGACGCTGCTGCTGAGCCTTTACTTCCTGCTGCTGTTTTTGCGGGAGGCATACGGCTCCACCGCCGGGTATTACAGTATCCTGTCGTCGCGGCTGGACCTGCGCTTTTTGGAATGGGTGTATATGGCGCCGCTGTATCTCTACCTGGTCCTGCGGCTGAAGGGCCGGTGGAAGTGGGGCCTGTGCGCTCTGGTGGCGGCCTGGACGGTCTACGAGATCGTGCGGGAGCTGATATGGAAACACGCCTATCCCGATAACACCGCGGTGCTGGTGGGGCCGGAGACCCTGGCGGTGCTGCTGGCGGTGATGGCGGCGCTGGCCGCCGACACGCTGCGCCGGAAGGAACGCACAAAGCAGGAAAAAAGGCGCATGCTGTTCTACGGGCTCGTCGCCATTGGGACCGCGGTATTTTACATGCTGAACCGGATCCACGCCTGGGACGGCGACTTCGCCGGCTTTTTCCGGTATGAGCTGTGGCTGAGCCTGCGGGATGGCAACTGCTGGTCCTGGGTGAGCATGCTCACCGCCGTCATCTCCTGGATGACCGTGCTCATGGTGATCTCGGAGGCCATTCGCCGGACGCTGGCGACCCACCGGACCATGGACGTGCTGCGGGAGCGTGAGCGGCAGACCATGGCCGGGTACCACCGGCTGCTGGCCTCGGAGGAGGGGACACGCGCATTGCACCACGAGATGCGCCACCATATGCTGGCCCTGTCCGCCATACTGGCCGACGGGGATGCGGAGCGGGCCCACCGGTACGTGGACGCCGTGGCCGACGACCTGGAACATCTGCCCACCGGGCGGTACTGCCAGAATATCCTGGTGGACATGATTGCCGGGAGCTTTCTGGACCAGGCGGCCGGCGAGGGGATACAGGTGGAGCACCACCTGAACGTGCCCGAGAAAATGAACATCGCCGACGAGGACCTGAGCGTGTTTTTGAGCAACATGCTGCAAAACGCTCTGGAAGCCTGCCGGCGGATAGATCAGTCACAGGAGCGGAAGATCTGGGTGGATATGCACTTGCGGGGGAATTTCCTGTGCGTGCAGTGCGTCAACAGCGCGCCGGACGAGACCGGCGAGCCTGAGCAACGGGAGGGCCACGGATACGGCCTGGCGGCTATGCGGGCCGTGGCGGAGAAATACAACAGCGTCCTGCTTCTGGAGAGGATGTCGGGTATGTTTTCCGTTACAAGCGACTTCTGCCTGGAAAAACTCTGAACCTCAGCCGAATAGATGGCGCCGACGGTCGTAGGCGGTCAGGGCGAACTGCACGTTGGCGTAATCGGACCGGCCCATGGGTACTATGTCCCCGGAGGAAAGCCGGAGCCCGTCGCGGCCCAGCACGGCGATGTGTTCCAGATTGACAAGATAGCTGCGGTGTACCCGTGCGAACTGCCCGTCGGGCAGGTCCCGCTCCAGGTTCTGGAGCGAGCCGCGCCAGGAGTTCTCGCTCCCGTCCCGCAGGCGCAGGTTGACCATGTGGTTGTAGACCTCGAAATAGAGCGCGTCCGTTATCGGCATGCGCACCGTCCCCTGGGGCGTGGTGAGGGACAATATCTGCTGTACACGCCGCTTCAAAAACCGGTCCAGCACTTCCTCCATCTGCTCGGGCCGCAGGGGCTTGAGCAGATAGTGCAGCGGATGGGCGTCATAGCCCGCCACGGCGTATTGGGCGCTGCTGGTCACGAACACCAGGTCCAGGTCCCAGTTCCGCTCCCGCAGGAGCCGGCCGAAGCGGATGCCCTTTTCCTCGCCGAATAAGATGTCCTGAAATAAGAGCTCGCACCGCTCGCCCCGTTCCAGCGCGGAAAGCGTCTGGGCCGGGTCGGGGTAGTATGTAATATGACAGGCCGCGCCGCGCTCCTGGAAGGAACGGGACAGCAGAGACGAAAGCTGGGCGGCGAAGGCGCTGTCGTCATCGCATATGACGATCTCGTACATGACCGGACCCCCTTTGCTGTGGGAATAGTCATTTCGTATTTACATTTTATCACATTTTTGCAAAAATCAAAGTATACCGACACAGAAGGAGCAACAAATGGCGACAACAAAACTTTCACCGGTGAGCCTGGCGATGTTCTACGGGGCGAACCGGGACTTCGCAAACGCCTTCAGCGTCCGGGTGACGCTGAAAAATCCCATTGAGCCGGAGGCCCTGCGAAGGGCCCTGGACAGGGCCATGGAGCGGTACCCCTACTTTGCCGTGCGCCTGGCGGTGCA
>CANQJZ010000014.1 GCA_947624385.1 uncultured Oscillospiraceae bacterium | reverse complement strand
TTCTCGGCCATCTGGCTGATGGGCATGGGGGTACGCACGCCGGCCACCACGTCCTCGCCCTGGGCGTTGGTCAAAAACTCGCCGAACAGCTTCTTCTCGCCGGTGGCGGGGTTACGGGTGAACGCCACGCCGGTGCCGCAGTCGTCGCCCATATTGCCGAAGGCCATGGACTGGACGTTGACGGCGGTGCCCCAGGAATAGGGGATATCGTTGTCCCGGCGATAGACGTTGGCGCGGGGGTTGTCCCAAGAACGGAACACGGCCTTGATAGCGCCCATGAGCTGCTCCACGGGATCGGTGGGGAAAGCAGAACCGACCTTGTCCTGATACTCGGCCTTAAACTGCTCGGCCAGCTCTTTCAGGTCGTCGGCGGTCAGCTCCACGTCCTGGGTGACGCCGCGGGCTTCCTTCATCTTGTCGATGAGCTGCTCGAAGTACTTCTTGCCGACCTCCATGACAACGTCGGAGTACATCTGGATGAAGCGGCGATAGCAGTCCCACGCCCAGCGGGGGTTGCCGGACTTGCGGCTGAGCACGTCCACCACGGTCTCGTTGAGGCCCAGGTTCAAAATGGTGTCCATCATGCCGGGCATGGAGGCCCGAGCGCCGGAACGGACGGAGACCAGCAGGGGATTCTCGGCGTCGCCGAACTTCTTGCCGGTGATCTCCTCCAGCTTGGCGACATACTCCATGATCTGCTTCTGGATGTCCTCGCCGATCTGCTTGCCGTCGTCATAGTAACGGGTGCAGGCCTCGGTGGTGATGGTGAAGCCCTGGGGGACGGGCAGGCCGATGTTGGTCATCTCGGCCAGGTTGGCGCCCTTGCCGCCCAGCAGCTCACGCATGTTGGCGTTGCCCTCTGAGAACAGATAGACATACTTCATTGCGCGTTTTTCCTCCTTAAAATTCCTGTGAATTGTATTGACATCAAAAAGCGGTCAGCGCGGGAAAGCCCATTCCCCGCCTATTATGACCACACATATTAAACTTCAATATCCACGAATTGTCAAGGAAAAATCCCCCATTGGCGCAATTATTCTCCCAGCTGCACAAAACCCGGCCGGGCCTGTTGCGGACCCATGGATAAAATTTTCCTTTGCCGCGCATAACATGTCCCACCTGGGACAAAATAGCACCGAGGTGATAACATTGTCCAAAAAGAACAAGGCCGGCAATCAGACGAGCCAGAACAAGACCAGTAACCAGAGCAATAACCAGAACAGCCAGAGCAGCCAGAACAAGAGCGGCAGCCAGAATTAGAGGCACGGCCCTGACGTGACAGGGGCGAACCCGCGCCTGGACCCGGAGACGCGTCTGTCGCCGAAATTTGACAGCACGTCCATCGCCAAGTTCCACACCGCCACCCGGGAGGACATGGGCATGCGCGTCCGGGACGACTGCGCGGAAGAGCATATTATGTAAACAAAAAGCGCCAAATGCGGCCCCCCTGTGTAAGGGGGGCTGTCACGCGTAAGCGTGACTGGAGGGTTGTCAACAACCCCTCCGCCTCGCTTCGCTCGGCACCTCCCCTTGCACAGGGGAGGCTTTCAATAATGAAGGGCGCGTCAAAAGACGCGCCCATTCCATATGGACGGCCCCTTTGTGTAAAGGGGGCTGTCAGCGCTCCGCGCTGACTGAGGGAGAGAATGGGCGCGGCTTTTGCCGCGCCCAAATTCATTATTTCGTATACTTCAAACTGTTACTCGCCTTATACGGCCCAAGCAGTGTCTTTTTATCATTCTCACAGCACCGGACCGTGAATTGATAGGTAACGCCGTTTTTCAGATACTTGGCGGCCCTGGTGTAGCTCGTCGCGGTCGTCGTCCCTATCTTCTTCCAGCTCCCGCCGTTCTCCTTGTAGTAAACCATATACCGCGGCGAGCCGGCAATCTTGTTCCAGCTTACCTTGATACCCCCGGCAACTTTCGCGATCTTCACCGTAGGCGCGGCAAGCTGGGCGGTATATTTCAGAGCATTGCTCGCCTTATACGGTCCCAGCAGGGTTTTCTTGTCGTTCTCACAACACCGCACCGTGAATGTATACGTCACGTTGTTCTTGAGGTTCGCCGCCTTGCGCGTGTACGTCGTGCTTGTCGTGGTCCCTATCTTTTTCCAACTACCATTGTCCTCTTTGTAATAGACCATGTAACGGGGAGAGCCGGCGATCTTGTTCCACGACACTTTGATGCCGGCGGAGACCTTCTCGATCTTCACTGTGGGGGCAGCAAGCTGGGGCGCGGGGGCGCTGTTATAGTGGATGGTAGCCGACCATAGGGGTTCGTTTTCATCCTCGAACCGGATAGCGTTCCACTGTGCCTCGGACCCGCCATAATAGACGTCCGCCAAGGCATCGCAACCCAAAAATGCATAACCCCCAATGCTGGTCACGCTGCTGGGGATCGTTATGTTTTTCAGAAGCCCGCAACCAAAAAACGTAGCTCCCTCAATGCTGGTCACGCTGCTGGGGATCGTTACGCTTGTCAGGCCGGTCATATAAAATGCCTGAACGCCAATACTGGTCACACTGTCCGGGATCGTCACACTCTTCAGGGCGCTGCAATCAAACGCAGCATCCCCAATTCTGGTCACACTGTCTGGGATTGTCACGCTCTTCACGCCGCTAAACATAAATGTTTGATCTTCAATGCTTTTCACACCATCGGGGATCGTCACGCTCGTCAGGGAAAAGCACTGCAAAAACGCGCCGGCACCAATGCTGGTCACACTGTCTGGCAAATCCAGGCTGGCAAGGGACTGGCAATCACTGAATGCGGAGTTCCCGATGCTGGTCACGCTGTTTGGTATCTTCACGCTTTCCAGCATAAAGCATTGATAAAACGCACCGGGACCGATGCTGGTCACGCCTGTTGGTATATCTATGCTGACCAGAGAATTGCAGCCGTTGAACGCGGCTTCCCCAATGTTGGTCACACCGCTTTTGATGACAACATTCTTAATGGAATCTCGATAAAGATACCACGGGGAAGTGTAATCACGACTATAATCCCACATCTTCCCCGTGCCGGAGATGGTGAGGGTGCCGCCGGACAGGGACCAGGTCACATTGTCGCCACAATAACCGGAGTATGCCGCTGCGGGCATAGGCTCGTCCGCCGGAGTGTCCGGAGCATCCGTTACCTCCGGTTCCGTGGCCGGCTCCTCCGTCGGTTCCGGTTCTTCCGTCACGATGGGTTCTTCCGTGACCACAGGTTCTTCCGTCACGACGGACTCTTCCGTTTCGACCGGTTCCTCTGTGAACACAGGGGCTTCCGTTTCCTCCGGTTCCTCGACCGCCTCTTCCTCCGCAAGCGCTGGGACGCTCAGAGAGAAGAGCGTAACCAGCGCCAGGAGCAAACTCAAACCGCGCTTTGCCATAGTGCCATACCGTTCCTTTCTTTTTTGATTCCCGGCAGTCGGGTCCGGGGCGGGTAACCGCCCGCGGACCTTTCCACCGAGACAAACAAAAGACGGCGCAGGGAAACTTCCCTACACCGTGGAACGACAGCACTGCCCCATGTAAACCGCCTTGTAAAAACAAGCCGTTACGGTTATAATGGGTCCGGCGCAGTTATCCTGCTGTGTGGGAGAGGCCCTTCTCCTGCATAGGGGCTTGGGGTGTTGGCCCACTCCAAGTCCCGCCTTTTGTTTACCTCGTGACCCTATTGTAGCGCATTATTGCACGCAACGCAAGCAAAAAATCAGCGGGACCCGATTTTTTGGGCCCCGCCGTTCTTATATCCGTCTTATTCGATATCCGCTTTGTCCACCAGAACGATATCCATCTCGAAGCTCTTCCCGTCCCGGTACACGGTCAGGGTCAGGCTGTCCCCCACGGACATGCCCTCTTTGATGGCGTTCACCTGGGCCACGGTGGTCACGCTCTGGCCGTTCACGGCCGTGATAACGTCACCCACCTGCAAGCCCTTTTCCAGCGCGTCGGAGCCCTCGTTCACCTCGGACACGTACACGCCCCGCGGCAGATCGTAAAGCTCCATGGCCTCCGCGCTCACGGACCCGGCCACGATGCCTATGGTCGCCTGACCGGACACCACGCCGTTTTCCATGAGCTGGTCGGCGATGTCCTTCACCACCGCGGACGGGATGGCGAAGCCGATGCCCTCCACCGTGGCCATATAGGAGGACATGATCTTCATGTTGGTGATGCCCACCACCTGGCCGGAGGTATTGATGAGCGGCCCGCCGGAGTTGCCCTCGTTCAGGGCGGCGTTTGTCTGCAGCAGGGTCATGCGGTGGCCCTGATAGGTCACGTTCCTGTCGATGGCGGAGATGATGCCGTCGGTCATGGTGCCGGTATACGCCTGACTCAGCGGGTTGCCGATGGCCACGGCCTTATCCCCCACCTTCAGCGCGTCGGACCGGCCGAACCGGGCGTAGGGAAAGTCCTCCCCGTCGATGTCCAGCACGGCGATGTCGCTGGCGTCGTCCGCGCCCACCAGGCGGGCGTCGTACTCAGACCCGTCGGAAAAGGCCACCACGGCCCGGGAGCAGCCCTGCAATATATGGGTGTTGGTGATGATATAGCCGTCCGGGGTGAACACCACGCCGGTGCCCCAGCTGTAGGGCAGATCGTCCATATAGGTGGTGAGGCTCACCACGGCGGGGCTGACCTGGGCGTAGATCTCCTGCAGGGTCAGCTCCTGCTCCTGCCTGGGGTACAGCCGCAGCGTCACGCCGGTGCCCGTGGGCGCCGTGGGCAGGCCGATCTCGCTGGACGCGGTATAATAGTTGTCAAAATACTCCCGGAAGTCCTCGTACTGTCTGCCGCCGTCGGCGGTGTCCCCACCGCCGAAGTCATAATAATACACGCCGGCCCGGTCGGACCCCTGCAATTCTATCCCCCGCATGCGCCGGTACAGGTCGCTGTTGAAAAAGCATACCGCCACCGCCGCGCATACGATCGCGCCGCACAGGGACAGGCTCACCACCTTTGTCCACTTCCGGCGGCGGCGCTTCTCCCCGTTTGGCACGCCGGCGACCGGACGGGCGGTCTGGCTCGGACGGCGCTGCTCCCCGGCCCGGTACCAGGCGCTGGCCTGCTCCGGACCGCCGGCGGCTCCGTACCAGTCCCCGGCCTGGGGCGTTATATTCTGAGGCATTGATACCCCTCCCTTGCTGTGGTCGATACAAGAATTATTGCCCGGCCCGCGTTTTATTTATGCTCGGGCTTTTCCGCCCGGCTGCTGTCCGCCAGGGCCAGGGTGAAGGTGAACACGGTCACGCCGTTTTCGCTGGTGACGAATATGTCCTGGTCGTGGGCGGCCAATATCTGCCGGACCATGTAAAGGCCCAGGCCCACGCCCTCCCTGTCCTGGCTCCGGGACCGGTCCGCCTTGTGGAACCGGTCGAAAATCAAGGGCAGCTCCTCCCGGGGGATGGTCTGGCCCGTGTCCTGCACGGCGGTGTACGCCTTGCCGTTTTCCTTCCAGATGCTCACGGCCAGCGCCGAGCCCTCGTCGGCGAATTTGATGGCGTTGTCGATAAGATTATACACCACCCGGGTCAGCGCGTCCACATCGCCTTTGACCCGAATGTCGTCCTCGGGCATATTGAGCTCCACGCTCATGCCCTTGGCGTCCACACGCTCTTCAAAGTTGAGCATGGTCTGCACCACCGTCTCCCCCAGGTCGAAGGTCTGCTCCCGCCGGACCGGGTCGCCGTCCTGCAGCCGGGACATGTCCAGCATGCTCCGCACCAGCCGGCCCAACCGCTTTGTCTCCGATGAGATGGTCTGCAGATACCGGGCCTCTTCCTCCTTGGGGATGGTACCGTCCAGCAGCCCGTCGGCGAACCCGGCGATGCTGGTCATGGGCGTGCGCAGCTCGTGGGAGACGTTGGCGATGAACTCCCGGCGGCGGGACTCGTTGCGCTCCAAACTGTCGGCCATGGTGTTGAACGCCTGGGTCAGGGTGCCGATCTCGTCCTCGTCCGGGTATGGGCTGACGCGCACGCCGTAATCGCCCTTGGCGAACCGGTGGGCGGCGTCGGCCATCTCGTTCAGGGGCCGGGCAAGCCGCCGTGCGCTGGCGTACTCGAACACGATGGCCAACGCCAGCATGCCCGCCGCCACCAGCACGAATATCAGGATGAACCGGCCCCAGACGGTGAAAAAGCTGGCCCCGGCGTAGCTGACGAACACATAGCCCACCGTCTCGCCCTCCTGGCCGGCGATGGGCTCCGCCACAACATAATACATGTCCGCGTAAAATCCGTCAAGGTTGGTCAGCGCCTCATAGCCGCCCCCGGCCTCGATCTTCCCCAGCACGGCGGCGGACACCTGCCGGCCGATATAGGGGGACTTCACGTTCCTGTCGGAGCTGGACACCACCTGGCCCGTGCTGTCGCACAGGAAGATATGGTCCCCGGTGCTCTGGGCGATGGCCGCCAGATTCATCCGCAGCTCCCAGCTGCCCAGTTCCTCCTCCGTGTGCATGGCCTCGGCAAAGCGCCGGACCTCCCCGGCGGTGGCGTAAAGACTCTCCTGCTTCTCCCGGATGAGAAAGGCCCGGCCCATTAAGAACATGGTGGTGCCGAACACCAGAAAGCACAGCGAGAAGATGCCGGTGGTGACGACGAAGTTGCGGAAAAAGACGCTCTTTCTCACCTCAGGCTTCCCCTACCTCGAACTTATAGCCCACGCCCCACACGGTCTTCAGCCGCCACTGGTCGGAAACGCCCTCCAGCTTTTCCCGCAGGCGCTTCACGTGTACGTCCACGGTCCGGGAATCGCCGAAATAGTCAAAGCCCCATACCTCGTCCAGAAGCTGGTTGCGGGTATAGACCCGGTTGGGCGCGCTGGCCAGGTGAAACAGCAGCTCCATCTCCTTGGGCGGCGTGTCCACCTTCACCCCGTTCACCACCAGCTCATAGGAATCCAGGTTGATGATGAGCTTGTCGAACTCCAGCCGCCGGGGCTTGTCCTCCGGCGCGCCGTCCGCCCGGCGCAGCACCGCGTGTACCCGGGCCAGAAGCTCCTTGATCTCAAAGGGCTTGGTGATATAGTCGTCCGCGCCCATTTCCAGGCCCGCCACCTTGTCCCGGGTCTCGCCCTTGGCGGTGAGCATCACGATGGGCGTGCGGGAAAACTCCCGGACCTCCCGGCACACCTGCCACCCGTCCTTGACCGGCAGCATGATATCCAACAATATAATATCCGGCTCAAAGCTCCGGGCCAGGTCCACCCCGCGCCCGCCGTCCGCCGCCTGCATGACCTCAAAGCCGTCCCGTTCCAGATACAGCCGCAGCAGCTCCGCGATGTTGCCGTCGTCCTCCACGATCAGCGCCTTCTTCGCCATAATACGCCACCTCCCACGCCAACGCGGCGCGCACTTGTGTATTCTTGCCCAATTATATACCACCTTTCCGCCCATGGGTGAACAAAATGTAAAAAAACGGCCGAGGGTGAAAAAAGTTCTTTACTTTAGCTCGCTAATGTGGTAGCATGCTAAACACAAGAACAAACCAACCATGGAGGAACAAAAAATGAAAAAGCTTCTCGCACTCGCCCTGGCGGCTCTGATACTGCTGAGCCTGTCCGTCTTCGCCCTGGCCGACGAGGCCGAGAGCGACCTTGCTTACGTGCAGGAAAAAGGCACCCTTGTGGTGGGCATCACCGAGTTCGAGCCCATGGACTACCGGGATGAGGACGGCAACTGGATCGGCTTTGACGCCGACATGGCCGCCGCCTTTGCCGAGAGCCTGGGCGTGGACGTGGAATTTGTGGAGATCGAGTGGGACAACAAGGTCCTGGAGCTGGAGGCCAAGACCATCGACGTGGTCTGGAACGGCATGACCCTGACCGACGAGGTCACCGAGGCCATGGAGTGCTCCAACGCCTACTGCCAGAACGCCCAGACGGTGATCGTCCCGGCGGACAAGGCGGCCGACTACCAGACCGTGGAGGACCTGGAGGGCCTGGTGTTCGCGGCGGAGGCGGGCAGCGCCGGCGAGGCCGAGGTGGAGAAGCTGGGCAACGAGTGTACCCCCGTTCTGACCCAGGCCGACGCCCTGCTGGAGGTCAGCGCCGGCACCTCTGACGCCGCCGTCATCGACCTGCTGATGGCCGCCGCCATGGTGGGCGAGGGCACCGGCTATGCCGATCTGACGAACACCGTGAACCTGAACAGCGAGGAATACGGCGTGGGCTTCCGCAAGGGCTCCGACCTGGCCCAGGCCCTGAACGACTTCTTCGTGGAGAGCTACGAGGACGGGTCCATGCTCGAGATCGCCGAAACTTACGGCGTCCAGGCCGCCCTCATCGACCAGACCGCCGACAAAGCGGAGTAAACGACCAAACTCTATCTTAACCGGGGAGAGCGCCGCTCTCCCCGGCAAAAAACTGTTTTCCGGGAGAACCACATGGACCTGATCCTCCAACAGATGCCCACCGTGCTCAAGGCCCTGAACGTGGGCTTTTTGCAGACGTTGAAGCTGTTTGTCGCCACGGGCCTGGGCGCGTTCCCGCTGGGACTGGTGATCGCCTTCGGCTCCATGAGCCGCTTCAAGCCCCTGAGCCTGCTCACCCGATTCGTGGTGTGGGTGGTCCGGGGCACGCCCCTGATGATCCAACTGCTCATCATCTATTATTTCCCCGGCATGGTGCTGAAAAACAACATCTGGGGCAGCGGCGAGGCCGGACGGTTCCTGGCCTCGGCCATCGCGTTCATCTTCAACTACGCCTGCTATTTCTCCGAGATATACCGGGGCGGCATCCAGTCCATCCCCAAAGGCCAGCAGGAGGCCGGCATGGTCCTGGGCATGACAAAAAGCCAGATCTTCTTCAAGGTGACCCTTTTGCAGGTGATCAAGCGCATCGTGCCGCCCATGTCCAACGAGATCATCACCCTGGTCAAGGACACGGCCCTGGCCCGCATCATCGCCCTGCAGGAGATCATATGGGCCGGTCAGTCCTTCCTGAAAGGCTCCCACGGCATCGCCGGGGCCATATGGCCGCTGTTTTTCACGGCGGTGTACTACCTGGCGTTCACCGGCATCGTGACCCTGGTCCTGGGGCGGCTGGAAAAGCGTCTGGACTACTTCCGCTGAGAGGGGGCGTTTTTATGGCTATCCTGGACGTAAAAGACATCCGCAAGACCTTTGGCCGCACGGAAGTGCTCAAGGGCATCAGCTTTTCCCTGGACAAGGGCCAGGTCGTCTCCGTCATCGGTTCCTCCGGCTCGGGCAAGACAACGCTTCTGCGGTGCCTCAATTTTCTGGAGACCCCCGACGGCGGCTCCATCGCCGTCAACGGCGAGACGCTTTTCGACGCGGCCGACCCGGCCACACAGCGGGAGGCGGACATCCGCCGCAAGCGGCTGCACTTCGGGCTGGTTTTCCAGTCCTTCAACCTGTTTCCCCAGTATACCGCTCTGGAAAACGTGACCCTGGCCGGGAGGCTGCTGGCAAAGGAAGAGCCGGACTATAAGGCCCGGAAAAAAGAGCTGTTCGCCAACATCGACGGCGAGGCCCGGGCGCTTCTGGCGCAAATGGGCCTTTCCGACCGCATCAATAACTACCCCCATCAGCTCTCCGGCGGCCAGCAGCAGCGGGTGGCCATCGCCCGTGCTCTGGCCCTGCGGCCGGACATTTTGTGCTTCGACGAGCCCACCAGCGCCCTGGACCCGGAGCTCACGCAGGAGGTCCTGCGGGTCATCCGCCAGCTGGCGGACCGGCAGACCACCATGGTCATCGTCACCCACGAGATGGCCTTCGCCCGGGACGTATCCACCCACGTGCTGTTCATGGACGGCGGCGTGGTGGTGGAATCCGGCCCGCCGGAGCAGGTCATCGGCGCGCCCACCCAGGAGCGGACCCGCCGGTTTCTGGAAAGCTTCACCAGGCCGTGAAAGGCTCTTGATTTTCTGCAAAATATACGCTACTATAATAACGTCGCACGCATTGTGCGGCGTTATTTATCCGAGGAGGACCGCCATGAGGAAGCTCCGGACCATCGTCTGCGCCGCGCTGTGCCTTGTGCTGCTCCTGCCGCTGGACGGCTGTTCCGGCGGTGGCGGCTACCGCATCGTGGACGAGTACAGCGGCGAGGGCAGCTATTATATCGCCTTCCGCAAGGGAGACCGGCTGCGCGAATACGTGACCGCCGCCATGCAGGTGCTGGCCGCCAGCAACACGTTCCGCTCCCTCTCCACCACCTGGTTCGGGGAAAATCTGGTGGACATCAAGGGCGACGCCGACGCCATGGAGCCGCTTTTGGAGGACAAGCCCGACCGGTTCATCACCGTTGGCATCGACGTGACCAACATGCCCATGAGCTACATCGTCAATGGCGGATACGCCGGCTTTGACGTGGACCTGATCTCCTACATCTGCGGGTATCTGGGCTGGGGCATCAACTTCTACCCCATCAACATCGCCGACGCCGAGGTCGAGCTGAACGCCGGCAACATCGACATCGCCATGGCCGTGCCGGAGGCGGACCGGTCCAGCGACTTTGACTACTCCCCCGCCTACCTCACAAGCCAGTACGTGTTGGTGTCCCGCTCCGGCAGCCATATCCGCCGCCGTTCCAGCCTGAAGGGCAAGACTCTGGGGGTGACCGTGGCGGACGAGGACGTGCTCTATCAGAATAGGAAATTCGTCAACACCTTGGGCTCCGTCATCTACCAGACCAACACCGAGGCCCTCTTCCAGGCGCTGGACCGTGGCGAGGTAGACGGCATCCTGGCCTCCAGCGTGGTCGCCGCCTACTATATGAAATAACAGTCGATTGAAAGCCGGAGGCTTTCAATCGAGAAGGCTGCGGCCCGCTGCAGCGCAAAGCGCCCCCGCCATTTGGCGGGGGCGTTCACGTTTGCGGGCCGAGAAGAATGATTTCCGAGGTACACGCCCCCGGAAATCATATCCCACTTTATTCGCGCCTGCGGGCGCAAACTCTGCGAGGCTTAGATCCTTCTCGTTTGAAAGCCTCTGGCTTTCAAACGAATTAATCCAGCGCTCTATGCCACCGGGCTGTTCCACACCGCGGGGGAGGCCAGGCGAACGCCGCCGGCGCTTCTCCGCGCAAGGGCCTCCCCTATTTTCCCGCCGTACCTTTCCGTCCGGTATTCCGCATTTCTGGTCATCCACCGGCGCACGTCGAAGCCTTCCGGCGTCACGTACACTTGGGCGCTGTCCTCCGGCACGCCAAAGGCGGACACCGTGTCGAAGAAGAACCAATGGGAATTTTTGGCATAGTACCAGTTGACGCCGGCGTTGCGCCGCTGCAGCGCCCGGATATCCGTTGGGGTCTGCCGGTTCAGCACGGCGGAGACGGGCCTGCCCTCCCCGAAAGCGGTTCGGAGCTCAAGGCAGTTGAGCGGCTCTTTGCCGTCGGAGAAATAGCTGCCGTATGTCGGGTCCAGGGCCATCCATTTGCCGCTCTGCCGGTCAAAGACCTCCGTGACCACATGGTTGTCGCCGTCGTAGGGGGAGCAGGGCATCCCGCCCGCCCGGCGGGCATAGATACCCAGCGCCAGGCAGCATTCCGCCAAAACCTTCGCCTTGTTCAGGCAGTTGATGCCCACACCGCTCTTCTCAAAGCAGTAGTCCAGCAGGGCCAGGGAATTGCAGGGAACGTGGTTATCGTAATCGCTCTTGTGCTCCAGCCTGGGCGCCAGATACCGGCACAGCCGCAGAGCCCGCTGAAAGTCCCCGCCCCTTCCGGCGGCCTTCTCGATGGGATAGCGCTGGCGAAGCTCCTGAAACTCCGGACAGTCAAAGCGGTACTCCAGCTTTACGTCCTCCCCCGATCCCAGTTCCGGCGCGTTGAAAAGGCAGCCGCTGAACACGTCCAACAAATAGGAATATTCAACGGAGATCCGCTCGCTCCTTGACATGGAACATCTCTCCTCCCCTTAATATTTATCCAGCGACACGTCGCCGCTGATACTGCTGAGGTTGTACCGGGGCACAGGCGCATTGGGGTCGGCCTCGCCGGACCAGGACCACTGCGCGAAGGGCCGCAGGTCCACCTCGCCGGTGACGCTGGATGCGTTCACCCGGAACGGGCCGTTGTCCGGGACCCGGACCTCCACGTCTCCGCTCTTGGAGGACAGGTCCAGTTCCGCCGGCAGGGTCATGCTCTGCACCCGCACGTCGCCGCTGGCGCTCTTCACGTGGGCCTTCCACACGGACCCTTCCATCTCCACGTCCCCGCTGGCGGTGGCCGCCTTCACCTGGCCCATAGGCCCTTCCAAACACACGTCGCCGCTGGCCGTCTCCGCCTGGACCTGGGCGGCGTTGCCCTCCAATCGAATGTCGCCGCTGCCGGTCCTGAACTCCGCCCGCTGGCAGCTTTTCACCCGGCAGTCTATATCGCCGCTGGCGGTCTGGACCGCGAGCCGCCCCGCCTCCAACTCTTCGCCGATGTCCACGTCGCCGGTGGCGGTGGACACCCGGACGCTCTTCCACAGCCGGGCCGGTATAGTCACCGTCACGTCCTGGCTGGACACGCCCCGGAAGGTGAAAAACTGGCTGCTGGCCGTGTACAGGGGCCGCACCTGCAACACCCCGTCCTCCGTCACGGACACGTTCAGCCGGGACCGGCTCCCCTCCACCTGGATGGCCGCCTCCGCATCGCCGTCCACAGCGATCTCCACGTCCCCTGTGGTCTCCACGTCCAGGCACTGCACCCCCTGAGACGGGATGCCCTGCTCTTCGTCAGAGCCGCCGTTCGTCCAGCCAAAATCCCTCGCCTTGTCGCCGTCGTCCACATGGATATGGACCGTGGCGCCATCCCAGCCGGAGCCGGCCATATTCCGAAGCTGCTCCTTTACCTCCCGGACGGCCCGTTTGCCCTCGTTCACGGCCGCCTGGACCGTATCGCTGTGGAAAAAGTCCCTGGCAGCGCCGGCGGCTTCCTTTGCCGCGTTCCCCAGGTCCCGGAATAACCCGTCCCAATCGCCCTGCTCGCCCGCGGCGGCCTCCCCCGTCGGCTCCTGCGCCGCCAGATAGGCCAGCAGCTCGTCCACGCTGCCCAGCTCGTCCATCGCCTTTTGGAAGGCCTCGTCCGGCCCCATGCCACCGGCCGTCATGTCCGCGTACCGCCCGGCCAGATTTTCCGCCAGTTCCTCGATCATCTCCGATTTCGCGTCGGACTCCGGCGCTGCGGCCAGCTTTGCGGCGATCTCGTTTGCGAATCTGCGTTTGATGTCCTCCATGTTTACCCCTCCTTTTGCCCTATCAGCGCGTCCAGCACCTTTTTCGTCTCGGTCCACTCCTGTCTGTCGGCGGCAAGCTGGGCCATACCCGCCTGGGTGATGGCGTAATACCGCCGCCGTGCGCCCGGTCCGTCGTCCCCCCAATAGGAGGCGATCATCCCGTTTTGCTCCAGCCGCTTGAAGGCCGTGTACAGCGTGGCCTCCTTGAAGCCGTAGGCCCCGCCCGCCCGCTGGGATATATGCTTGTTGATCTCGTAGCCGTAGCTGTCCCCGTTCATGAGCTGGGCCAGAATGATGGCGTCCGTGTGCCCCCGCAGGATGTCCGCGGATATGGACATATCGCGCCCTCCCTTCATAAGTTGATGTACTTCACCTCGCGAGGTATCTCACGACTGCATAATATCACGAGTTACCTCGCCTGTCAAGGTATTTTCGTAAAAAATCGTCACGTTTCCCCCAGACCCGTGTTATGTCCAATGAGAGCGCTCTGCAAGGAGGAATCAATGGAGAATATGACAGAAAACGCCGCCCTGTCGCTGCTGCGTCGCGGAGACGAGGCCGGTCTGCGGTGGATGATACAGCAGTACGCGTCCTATGTAGGAGCCATCGTACGAGGCATCGCGGGGAGCCGTCTTTCCCGGCAGGACATCGAGGAGATCGTCGCGGACGTGTTCATGGTCCTGTGGCGCAACCGGACAAAGCCCATGGATGGTAAGGCCAAAAGCTACCTGGCGTCCATTGCCCGCAGCCGGGCGCGCAACGGGCTTAGAAAGCTGTGTACGGAGCAGCCGCTGGACTATGACAGCCTGGAGCTGCCCGCCGAAGGGCCGGAGGGCGAGCTTCTCATCCGGGAGGGCAAGCGGCAGGTACGGGAACTTTTGAACGCCATGGGACCGTCGGACCGGGAGATATTTCTCCGCCACTATTATCTCGGCGAGACGGCCGGCGACATCGGCAGCCGAATGGGCATGACGCCGGAGGCGGTGCGCCAGCGGCTGAAACGGGGCCGCGACCAGCTTCGGCGGCAGCTTGAGAAAGGAGACAAACGATGAAAGAACTCAATATATCCGACCTGATGGACGACATTTGCCCGGACGAGTTCGGTCTGGAACTGGACGATATGGCCGTATCCCCGGCGCGGGTTTGGCGTGCGCTGCAAAAACGTGGCGTGGTGACCGACCGTCGGACAGCCGGACGCCGAGGGCTTCGTATGACGGCGCGCATCGCCGTCGCGGCGGCGCTGGTGCTGGCCCTGTCCGTCACGGCCTACGCCGTGGCAAACTATACAGACTTTTTCGCCACCGTCTTCGGCGGCGAGGACGCGGGCAGGCAGACTTATTCCATGCCCGTGGACCAGTGGGACGAGAACGGCGACCAGCAGACCATGGAGCTCGTCATGGAAAACCAGCCGGTGGACCAGGATGCGGCCCAGGCCCTGCTGGGGGACACGGTGACCGGCGCGCTGTCCGTCACCGCGGGGGACTACACCTGCACGGTGGAAAACCTGACCATGGCGGAAAACGGCGTGGGCGTGCTGACCTACGCCATCGAAAACCCCAGGGGACTTCCGGAAATCACGGTATTTGACGAGACGGTGAAGAACTTCTCCTTCGTCGGGGACGACCTGGACACCGGCGTACAGGGGGTCACGCTGGGCACGCTGCCCCTGTTCAGCACGCCGGACGGGATGACGGATGATATCAGTTTTCTTGTGTCGGCCACGCCAACGCGGCTGGAGGCCAGGGCCTACATCGCCCTGTTCACGGACGGCGCGTGCCCGGATGAACTGTATGTGGACTTCTTTCAGAATGACGCGGAGCGGTACCGCCTCACCGTGCCTCTGACGGCGCTTGCGGAGGCCGTGGAGCTGCCCGGCCCGGAGGGCTGGACGGCCAGCATATCCCCTATGGGCCTGATGCTCGCGGCGCCGTCCGTGGACGACATTGCCGGCGGCAAGGCAATCACGGTGTATCTGGCCGACGGCAGCGAGTACATGGTGGTGGGAGACGCCTCCGTCAACAACTGCCCCGTGTCCTGCCTCAATGAAAGCGGCACGGCCCGGTATGTATTCAACCGTCTGGTGGACCCGGCGGAGGTGACTTCCGTGACGTTCCGCAACGACGCCCTGGACCTCACATTTACAAAATGACCCCATAGCACGGCAAAACCCTGGCCGCTCGTTCGAGCGGCCAGGGCCAGGCCGTCAAAAAAGGTTTTTTGACGGCCTGAAAACACCGTGTTTTTCCCGGCGGCAAGCCGCCGCAAAAAACGCCGCGTCGCGGCCCACGCGCCCGCAAAGCGTGCGCATGGCGGCTATTTATCCCATTCGAGGCGGGACTCCCGTCCCCCTCGAGCTCCCCCTTGCTTTACGCACATTTGCTAATTTTTCGACACGCTGACCCTGGCCGCTCGTTCGAGCGGCCAGGGTCTGTTTATTCTCATCCTTTTGCTGTCGCCGTCTGGCCCCGTCCGGCCTCCAGGCGGGAGAAGCACAGCGGGTACAGCACCATCAGCACGATCAGCTCTCCGAAGGTCAGCACGAAGCCGATCCACCCCGCGCTCACCGCGCCCGTCACCGCCGGCATGAACGCCAGCTCGTACAGCAGCAGCACCAGCGCGCCCACGCCGCAGCGGGTCACCTTTGCAAGCGCGGACACGTCCGTGGAGAACCTGACGAACCGCCGCTCCAGATACCACCCCAGGCTCACGCCCAGGATACGGCCCGCGTCCTTATAACCGTCCCGCACCATCTTGGCCGGGTCCACCAGCAGCTTGCCCGCCTCGTCATAGTTCATGGGGTAGCTCTTGAGGCCGATGTACGCCAGAAACAGCGCCGTCAGCGCCACGCCCGCCGCGGGGACGAGCCGCTCCCGGCCGGGCTTTACGTCGATCCACTCCCAGGCCCGTATGCCCAGAAACACCACGACAAGGCCCAGTATCGCGCCCACGGCCACGTCCTGGGGCGTGTGGACGCCTATGTAGTTGCGGGAGAACATGGTCAGCAGCAGCATGACCAGCATAAACGCGCCCAAGGGCCTGTGTTTTTTCCCGTACCGCGCCAGCACGGTGCCGTAATTGGACGCGCTGGTCACGCTGTGCCCGCTGGGGAACGAGTACCCGGAGGCCGTCTCCACGGGCACGATCGCGCTGTCCCGTATCCAGGGCCGGTACACGCAGAAGGTCAGCTTAAGCAGCTGCATCAGAAACCGGCTGACTGCCATATTGAGGAACAAAAACGCGCCCGTTTTCTTGTCCGCGGCCCAGAACAGCATACACGCCAGCAGCCAGATAAATACGCCGTAGGACAGGTCGCTGATCTGCAAAAAGAAGTCGTTCAGCGCCCCACCGGTGGCGTCGCGGAATTTTTGCAGCAGCAGCAGATATTGCAGGTCCATTTATGATCCATCCCCTGTGTGTTATTCGTCCTTCATGCACAGATGCACCGCCGCGGTGGTGAAGGTGCGCGGCAGGGCCAAAATATTGGGGTGGGGCCCCACGTACTTCTTCTCCGCGTCGGCCAGAGCCTCCTCCACGGTGGCCCGCGTCTTCAGCCCCATGCCCCGGGCGATGCCCGGCTCCCGTGCGCCCACGATATAGATGGCGCTGGTGTGTTCCTCCGCCAGGTGCCCGCAGCTCATCATGGAAAAACCGTGGTAGGGGTGGAACGCGTGGGCGAATCTGTACTTGTCCGTGTACTCCTTCCGGGTGGCGAAGTACTCCCCGTACTTATCCATATCCGGCAGGATGTTCATGCTGTCGTGCTGGAACATCTCGTAAAGCTCCCGCAGATAGGGCCAGCGCTCGTCGTGGAACCACCCGTCGCATATGCTGGGCACGATGAACACGCACCGGTCGCTGAGCACCCGCTTGTGGCGTATCACCTGGGCGGACAGGGCCTGCATCATCTGGATGGGGTTGGTGCCCATGCCGGCGCCGTAATGGAAGTTGGTGGGCATGCCGAAGACCACCACGTCGTACTTCTTCTCCGCCCAATGGACGTATGTGCGTTTGTCGGCGGTGGCCCAGCTCACGGGCTGCATTTCCTTGGCCCAGCCGGAGTTTATCTCGATCTGGCGGCTTTTCGTGTCCAGCACCGCGTCACAGCAGAAGAACTTTTTGCCCATTTTTTCTTCCATGAGCATGCCCTGCTCGTCGAACTTGGAACGCATGACGCTGTTTGTGGACACGGGCACGAAGTCGGCCCCGTGCATGACCCTTGGGATATGGTGTCCGGCGATGCTCCGCCAGTGGGTGATGCCGGTGGCGCAGTGCTTGTACCCGCCGGAATAGCCCCCGTAGGGGTTGCCCTGGGTGTGGCCGATCAGAATGGGCACGTCCGCGTCGAAGACGTATTTGTTCATCAGCACGTGGTCGCCGGAGGCGGTATAGCCCAGGTCCACCATGTGCTCATAGTCCTCGCTGTCGTGGCTGGTGAGCTGGCCGGTGGGATAGAACTCGTTGAAGATCTCGTCGCCCAATATGGCGCGCATTTCCTGCACGGTGGCCCGCGGGTGCAGGCCGTTGGAGATGAGCAGCAGCACGTCCTTTTTCTCCACGCCCACGCTGTAAAGCTCGTCCAGGCACGCCCGGACGGCCACCTTCCGGTGGCTGGTGGGCTGGTTGCCGCCTTTCACGATGTCGGGGATGACGAACACCACCTTGTCCCCCGCCTTGGCGATGTCCCGCAGGGCGGGCATGCCGATGGGGTGGCGTATGCTCTCCAGCGTGGCGGCGTATAAGCTGTCCCAGTCCTGCTTCAAACATGGCGGGTCCGGCACCGTCTCGCCGGGGATAAATACGTCCGTCCAGTCGGGCAGCTCCGCCGCCATCATGCCATTGCCATACTCAAATTCCAGTTTCATATCGCTCACTCCCCCAAATAAAGCCGAATGATCTCCAGGTATTCCTCGGGATAAAACCCGATCTGGCCCGTGAACCGGGTCAGGGCGATGAGCCCGCCGTCGATCTCGTCGATGGACGCCAGCATGGCGGCGTTGTCGGCCTTCAGGCCGCCGCCATATACCACGTCCATGCCGCCGGTGCGCTCTTTCACGAACCGGGCGATCTTCGTAATATAGGGCTTGTCGGCGGGTGTCTTGCCGGGACCGATGGACCACACCGGCTCATAGCCGATGACGACCCTGGACTTGTCCACCCCGTCCAGCCCCACGTCCAGCTGCCGGCCCAGCACGCTTTCCCATTCCGGCTGTTCCTCGCTGGTCTCGCCGATGCAGTACAGCACGTCCAGCCCCTGGGCCTGGGCGCATTTTATCTCCTGGTTCAAGAGCCTGTCCACGGCGGACATGTCCGCACACCCGGCCTCGGCCAGCACGCCTTTTTTGTCGTTTCGCTCCTCGCAGTGGCCGATGAGGGTCCCGGAGCAGCCCATTGCCTTCACGATGGAGGCCGGGCGATTGGTGGTGAACGCGCCGAAGTTGCCCCCCACGGCCGTGTCCATCCGGTACACTCCCTGGCTGCCCAGCTTCACGGGACTGCCCTCGGTCCGGGCAGCCGCGGCGGACAGCAGATGGGCTTCGGGAAGATACTGCACAAATTCCACCTTTGTCGGGTCGTACTTTTTCAGAGCCTCCTGGGTACCCTGCACCACGGCCGCGCCCCAGTCCTTCACCGGGGCCAGCCGGTTCACGCCGCCGTACTCCGGCGGCACGTCAAAGCGTTTCAGGTTCAGATAGATATGCTTCATGTTTTCACCTCAGGATCGCGTATTGTGGCAGGTCTCCGCCCATGAGCGGCAGGGCATAATCGAAAAACGCGTCGGCTATTTTATTGCCGCCCTCCACCCATTCCAGGGGGAATTTCTTCTCCGCGTTGGCAACCTCCGCCAGGGGCACGAAGCCCATACTGCTTTGGTAGCTTGGCGTGCGGACGGCCTCGATGGACACCATGTACCCGCTCTTTCCGGCCAGGGCCGCTTCCACGGCCGTCCGGCCCACGTCATATGCCTCCCGCCGGTCCACCTGGGACACGTACGGGATGGAGGCGCGGCCCAAAAGCCCGGGCTTTTCCGCCCTTGCCTTCAGAGCCAGCTTTTGGATGATGGCGTCGGCCACGTGCTGGGCCGTGCCGCCGGGGACCGTGTGGCCGAAGCCGTCCACGATGCCGGTGTCCGCCAGGAGCCGCCCGTCCGGGCCCCGCACGCCCTCGCTCACCGTCACCAGCAGCCCGTTGCCTTTGGCGTATGCCCGCTCGATGTCGGCAAGCATCTTGTCCTCGTCCACAGGAAGCTCCGGCAGGTATGTGAGCACCTGGCAATTCGTCAGCCGCGCCGCCAGATAGCTCGCCGCCGTGACCCACCCGGCGTTGCGGCCCATAAGCTCCAGCACCACCACATGGATGGGCAGGGCCGAGGCGTCCAAGGCCAGCTCCGCGGCGCTCAGTGCCGCGTACCGGGCGGCGGAGCCGAAGCCGGGGCAGTGGTCCGTCAGCACCAGGTCGTTGTCCATGGTCTTGGGGATGCCGATGACCCGCAGGTCCAGCCCCTCCGCCCTGGCAAGCTCGTTGACCTTGTGGCAGGTGTCCATGGAGTCGTTGCCGCCGTTATAGAAAAACGCGCCGATGTCAAACTTTTTCAGCGTGTCCAGCACGGTGGGATAGTCCCCGTCCGTGAGCTTGCGGCGGCAGGAGCCGATGGCGGAGGCGGGGGTATGGCCCAGCCGGGCGATGGTGCTCTCCGGCACATCCGTCAGGTCTATCAGGTCCCCGGCCAGAATGCCCTCCGCACCGAAGCGGGCGGCGTAAATTTTATCTATCTTTCCCGAGCATCTCGCCGCCTCTACCACGCCCTGCAAGGAGCAGTTGATGACGGCGGTCGGCCCGCCGCCGTGGGCCACCAGGATGTTCATGCCCATCTTTTAAATCCCCTTCTTGCGGTAAAATTCCGCCATCTCGTCCAGGGTGACGGGCTTGATGAGCGGGGCCTTGCCCACGGAGTCGAACTCCACGATGAGCGTGCCCACGACCTCCTTCACGCCCCGCTCGATGCAGTCCACGATCCGGGCCACGTCCTGGTCGGGCACGTTGCCGTACATCACCGTGTCCATGATGGGCGGGAAGAACACCCGGGGGTCGAAGGCGGCGGGGTTTGCGCACAGAAGCTCATATATGGGCCCGATGGACGCGCTTTCGCGCAGACCGGGCTCATCCCGGAACAGCTCACGGAGATTGCGGGTCACCGCCAGGCGGATATCCGTGTCCACGTTGATCTTCCGGATGCCCAGCTTAGAGACCTCCTTGAGCTGCTCCTTCTTGATGCCGTAAGCGTCGTGGATATCGCCGCCCAGGGCGTTGATCTCGGAGACGATGTACTGGGGCACGGTAGACGACCCGTGGCTCACCAGGGTGCCCTCGATGCCGGCGTGCATCATGCATTCCTTCGTGGCGATGGCGATCTCTTTTCGAATGACCGTGTCCTTGCCCTTGTTGGCGCCGTGCTTGGTGCCGTAGCTGATGGCCAGAGCGTCCACGCCGGTTTTCCTGAAAAACTCCACCGCGTCCAAGGGATTGGTGTAGGTGCTGTTGGCGGCGAACACATGGTCCTCCACCCCGGCCAGGACCCCCAGCTCCCCCTCCACGGTCACGCCCCGCTCATGGGCGTACTTGACCACTTCCCGGGTCAGCTCCACGTTCTCGTCAAAAGGCAGACTGGACCCGTCGATCATCACGGAGGTGTACCCACCCGCGATGGCGGCCTCGCAGGCCTCAAAGCTCTTGCCGTGGTCTAAATGCAGCGCCACGGGGATGGGACTGTCCACGGCGTATTTCCTGACGGCGTTGGCGATATTGACGGCGCCCTTTTTCTTGTCCTCCAGCGTGCCGTTGGCGAAGTCCGTCCGCCCGCCCATAAAGGCGTTGGCCAGGTCCGCGCCCTGCAAAATGGCGGCGGAGCGGAACATCTCGTGGACCTCGATGACCGCCTTGGCCTGGCATACGGCGTTGACGTTGAACGCCCCCTGGGCGTAGTTATACTTCTCCGTGGCGTCCAAAATGGCTTTCATAGGTACCAGTGGCATAGTGTCATCCTCCTTATAAAATCATTTATGCTTCATATACCCGCGCACCGGCCACGTACACGGCCCGCACGCGCAAGTCCTCGTCCAGCACCGTCAGGTCCCCGTCCATGCCGGGTCCGATGGCGCCCTTGCCCGCGAGGCCGATGAGCCTTGCGGGGTTTTCCGTCAGCAGGGGCAGGACCTTTTCCACGCTCTGCCCGGTGAAGCGGACCAGATTCTGCAATGCCTGGTCACAGGTGAGCGTGGACCCGGCCCGGACGCCGGTATCGGCCAGCACCGCGTCCCCGTCCCGGACCACCACGTCGTTCACCCCCAGCTTATACTGCCCGTCGGGCAGGCCCGCGGCCTGGATGGAGTCGGTGATGGCCACCACCTTATCCCAGCCCTTGCAGGATAAGAGCATCCGCACCGTGCCGGGGTGCAGGTGCCGGCCGTCGCATATGGCCTCGCAGTACACGTCCCGCTCCAGCACGGCCCCCATGATGGCCGGCCTGTGCTGGTGGAAAAGGCCCATGGCGTTAAACGTATGGGTGGCGGCCTTCGCCCCCGCGTCGATGGCGGCGACGGCCGTCTCATAGTTCGCGCCGGAGTGGCCGATGGCCACGGTCACGTCGCCGGATATGGCCCGGATCATGTCCACCGCGCCGGGTACCTCCGGGGCCACGGTGATGTACTTCACCGCGCCGTCCGCCGCGGTCTGGTACTTATAAAAGAGGTCCGCGTCCCCCTCCCGCAGCAGGTATTCCGGCATCGCCCCTTTATATTCCCTGGCCAAAAACGGCCCTTCCAGGTGAATGCCCAGCAGCCGTGCGCCATTCACGGGTCCGGCCATCGCCGCCCTGGCGTATCCGATGGACCGCAGCGTGGCCTCCTCCGTGTCCGTCAGCACGCTGCACAGCCACCCGGTGACGCCGTGGGAGGCGAAAAACCGGGCGATACGGGCAAAGCCCTCCCCGTCGGCGGCGTTCACATCCACCCCGCCTCCCCCGTGGGTGTGGATGTCGATAAAGCCGGGGACCAGCATCTTCCCGGCCAGGTCTACCCGCTGGCACGCCGCCGGCACCGGCGCGTCCGCCGGAGCGATCTTCCCGTCCAGCACCAGCAGGTCCCGGCCTGTAAACCGGCCGTTTTCATACACCCGGCCGTTTTGAAAGAGCACCGCGTCCATCTCTCAGAAAGGCCGGCCCGACGCCGTGGAATTGGCGTAGATGGCCGCGTCCGGGTGATCTTGCAGAAGGCTGGCGGGGAAATGGGCCGTCACCGGGCCGTAAGCCGCCTGGCGCACCACGGCCCGGTGCCAGTCCCGGAACACGCCCAGGCGCACCTTCCTGGCGGCCAGTATTTGCTTGATGCCGATGGTCACGGCCATTTTCGGCATGGCGTCGATGGCGCCTCCCCTGTCGCCAATGGCGTTGGCGGCCCGTGTCTCCGGGTTCAGGGTCAGCACCCTTGTACCCAGCCGGGCAAATTCCTCCGCAGTCATGTCCTCTCTGGCCTCGTTAAAGGCCAGGTGGCCGTTGATGCCGATGCCCCCAAAGCAGATGTCCACGCCGCCAAGCTGGTCGATGAGCGCGTCCACCCGCCCCGGGTCCGCCGGGTCCGGGAACACCCGCTGGGCCGGGTCCATGAGAAGTTCCGGGTCGATCTTGCCGTACACGTTCCGGGCCATGAACCCCCGGAAGGACAGGGGGCTGGCCTCGTCGATATAGGTCCCGTCGTCGTTGAGGTATTCGTCCATATTGACGAACCAGCAGTTTTTCAGGCTCAGCCTGTCCCGGTTCACCAGGCGCACGAAGATGGGGTACTGGCCCACCGGCCCCACCGGGCAGATGAACACCGTCTTTTTCCCAACGGCGTTATTGGCCCGGATGGCCTCGACCATCTGCTGGGCCAGCTCGTAAAACACCTCGCCCGAGTCCCCCAGGGGGTATACCGGTATCTTCGCGCCCTGCCCCAAAGTCTCGGCGGGTATAGCGTAATAGTCCATGCCAAACGCTCCTTTGCGCAGTTTTCTCCATTCTAGCAACCGGCACGGCAAGTTGTCAAGAACTGCCAAAGCAAACCGACCTGATTTTCCGGAAATTGTGCGCTTTTTTGCGAAAATTTTCGCTTATAGAGCATTTTGCTCAAAAATTCCGGAATTACTTCTTGCCAATTTGGCACATTCATGCTATCATGTTTGCAAACCATGCAGCCGCATATCGCCGGAGCTGTAAATCTGAAACGGAAAAGAGTGATGCGCGTTGAACGAGAAAAAGCCCGATAAGGCCAAAAGGAAGCCGCTCAACAACAAAGTATGGCTACTGATCTCCCTTTTGGTCGCCATAGCCGTGTGGTATCTGCTCAGTCTGGGCAAATCCACGGGCCGCAGCTTCCCCTTCATCGAAAAGACCTTCATCGAATCCTTCCCTAAGATGGCCTTTGAGCGCAACGTGCTGTGGAAGGACTTTTGCAGCAGCATGATCTGCGTGGCGGCCGGCTTCGGTCTGGGCTTCGTCACCGCCATCCCCATGGCGTTCCTGATGGCCTGGTACACGCCGGTGCAGAAGATCATCATGCCCTGGATCAACTTCATCCGGAACATCCCCGCGCTGGCCTACGCGCCGCTGATCGTCATCATGGTCGGCGTGGGCAAGACTCCCGCCATCATCCTTATCTGGATCTGCACCTTTATGACCATGTGCGTGACCATCTACGGCGGCATCGCCAACATCGACACGACTTTGGTCAAGGCCGCCCGGGTGCTTGGCGCCAAGGACATGGACATTTTCTTCCGCATCACCCTTCCGGCCACGGTGCCCTTCATCATCACCGCCGTGCGTCTTGGTCTGGGCGCGGGCCTGACCACCCTGCTGGCGGCGGAATCCACCGGCGCGCAGGCCGGTCTGGGCATGCGTATCCGGGCCCTGTCCGGCACCTTCGAGTCGGCCCCCATGCTGATGTACATCATCATCATCGGCATCATCGGCATGCTCTTGAACATGCTGGTCAATTTCGTTGAAAGGAGGCTGACGTCATGGCAGGAGAAGAGAGAACAGTAAAGCTCCACATCGACAACGTCTATAAGGAGTACAAAGGCGAACACGGCACCACCGTGGCCCTCAACGGCGTGAACCTGGACATCATGGAGAACGAGTTCGTGTGCGTTGTCGGCCCCTCCGGCTGCGGCAAGTCTACCCTGCTGAACATCATCGCCGGCCTGCACGACGCCACCAGCGGCACCTGCTATCTGGACGGCAAGCCCATCACCGACGTGGGCGTGGAGCGGGGCGTGGTGTTCCAGCAGTACGCGCTGTTCCCCTGGCAGACGGTGCTGAAAAACGTCATGTTCGGCCCGCAGATGAAGCGTCTGCCCAAGGCCGAGTGCGAGGCCATCGCCCGCAAGTACATAAAGCTGGTGGGCCTGGAGGGCTTTGAGAACTCCTATCCCAAGGAGCTGTCCGGCGGCATGAAGCAGCGCGTGGCCATCGCCCGCGCCTATGCCAACAACCCGGAAGTGCTGCTGATGGACGAACCTTTCGGCGCGCTGGACGCCCAGACCCGCGCCCAGCTGCAGACGGAACTTCTGAAGACCTGGGAGGAGGAGCAGAAGACATGCTTCTTCATCACCCACGACGTGGACGAGGCCATATTGCTGGCCCAGCGGGTGGTCATCATGTCCGCCCGGCCGGGGCGCATCAAGCGCATCGTGGACGTGGACATCCCCTACCCCCGGGACCAGGCCACCAAGAACGACCCCCGCTTCCTGGAGCTGAAGACCGAGGTGTGGAACGAGGTCTATCAGGAATACCTGGAAGTCCGCAAGTAAACCCGTACCTGACCGGCAACGCCGGAAAACATAAGGTAATCATTATTTTTAGGAGGAATACCATGAAAAAGTTTCTCGCACTGCTTCTGGCTCTGGCTATGGTCCTGAGCCTGGGCGCCATCGCCTTCGCCGACGGTGAGCAGGAGCCCATCACCCTGCGCGTCGGCTACATGGCCAACTACGCCTCCCTGTGGGCCGTCATGACCGGCATCAACGGCGGCTACTTCGAGGACGAAGGCATCACCATCGAGCTGACCGAGTTTGGCGACGGTCCCTCGGAGATCGCGGCCATGGAGGGCGGCTCCATCGACCTGGCCTACATCGGCAAGGGCGCCCACCGGCTGTGCATCACCGGCAGCGCCGTCATCTTTGCCCCCAGCTCCGTACACACCACCGACAAGCTGGTCTGCGCCGCCGACTCCGGCATCGAGACCGTGAATGACCTGGCCGGCAAGAAGATCGGCTACAGCGCCGGTTCTTCCTCTGAGACCACGCTGGACAACGCCCTGAACGTGGCCGGCCTGACCCGTGACGACGTGACCCTGAACGCCCTGGACCCCGGCTACATCGTCCCCGCCATGATCTCCGGCGACATTGACGTGGCCGTGACCTGGAACCCCTACACCTCCATGTGCCTGGAGCAGAGCGAAGGCTCCTATGAGATCGAGTTCGCCGACGGCTCCACCAACATGTCCAGCTGGATCTGCCTGCCCGGCTACGCCGAGGAGAACCACGACACCCTGGTCCGCTTCAGCCGTGCGCTGTACAAGGCCATGGACTACGGCTCCGATCCTGACAATGCCGATGAGGTCGCCCAGTGGTGCGCCGAGCAGACCGCCACCGACAAGGACATCAACCTCCTGCAGTGGGGCGACGCCCATTGGTTCAACATCGAGGACATGACCACCGCTATGGCGGACGGCACCATGAAGGGCTACTATGAGGGCGTGCAGAACGACATGCTCGCCGGCGGCAACATCACCGAGGAAGAGGCTCACGAGGACGTGGGCGACTGGGTGCTGTTCGACGTGATGCAGGAAGCTCTGGATCAGGTCGCCGAGTAAACCCTGCCCTGTCAAGGCAAACCTAAACACGACCCCGGGGACTTCCCCGGGGTCTTTTTCCAGAGGACATGTTTATATGAACATCACCATCACCCACGCCCCCGGCGAGACCCTGGCCTTTGCCGCCGACGAGCTGCGCTCTTATCTGGCCCGTATGCTCCCGGCGGACGCCGCCATGTCCGTCCGGCTTGTCACGGTCCCCAAAGCCGGCAGCGACGCCTTCGCCGTGGACCTGTCCCCCGTCGGCGGTTCCATCGTCGGGTCCTCGGACCGTGCGACCCTGCTGGGGGTGTACGACGCCCTGCGCATGCTGGGCTGCCGGTTTTTGGCCCCGGGCCGGGCACACGAGGTCATCCCCCCTGTCGCCCCCGAGGCCATCCGTCTGCGCTATGAAAAGACGGCGGCTTACTTCCACCGGGGCGTGTGCATCGAGGGGGCCGACAGCCGGGAGAACATCCTGGACTTCATCGACTGGCTGCCCAAGGCGGGCTTCAACGCCTTCTTCCTCCAGTTCCGCACGCCATACGTCTTTCTGGACCGCTGGTACCGCCACCTGAATAACCCCCACGCGGCCCCGGAGCCCTTTGACGCCGCGGACGCGGAGGCGGTCATGGACCAGGCGGAGGCGCAAATGCGCCGCCGGGGTCTGATGCTGCACAAGGTGGGCCACGGCTGGACGGGCCAGGTGCTTGGCTGCGACAGCCTCACCTGGGACAGCTCGCCCCATCCCCTTGCGGAGGACAAGCGCCCCTTTGCCGCGCTGGTACACGGCGTCCGTGATTTTTATAAGGGCGTGCCTACCAACACGAACCTCTGCCTTTCCAACCCGCAGGCCCGCGCCCGCTTTGCCGTGCTGGTGACGGACTACGCCAGGACAAACCCCGGTGTGGACTACCTGCACGTGTGGCTGGCGGACGAGTACAACAACGTGTGCGAGTGCCCCGCCTGTCGGGAGAGCGCCCCCACGGACCTGTACGTGGCGCTTTTGAACGACATCGGCCGGCGGCTCACAGCGGAGGGTCTGAACACCAAAATCGTGTTCCTGCTCTATCAGGAGCTTCTCTGGCCGCCCGTCCGGGAGCGGCTCGCGGACCCTGACCGGTTCGTGCTCATGTTCGCCCCCATCAGCCGGACCTTTGCCAGCTCCTACGACCTGGCGGCGCCCCGGCGCGCAGTACCGCCCTATGTCCGCAACCGCATCACCCTCCCGGCGGGGCTGGAGGAAAACCTGGCCTTTCTCCGGGCCTGGCAGGATGTCTTCCCGGGGGACAGCTTTGTATACGACTACCCCCTGGGCCGGGCTCACTACGGCGACCTCGGCTATATCCACATCGCCCGCGTCCTGTGCCAGGACATCGCCCGTCTGCATGAGATGGGCCTGAACGGCTACATCAGCTGCCAGGAGCTCCGGGCCGGCTCGCCCAATTTCCTGCCCAACTACGTGATGGGCCGGGCGCTGTTCGACGGCGGCGCGGACTTTGACGCGCTGGTCAACGAGTACTTCCAAGCCGCCTACGGCCCGGACGCGCCCCTGGCGCTGGGGTATCTGGCAAAGCTGTCCGATTTACAGCTATGTGATTATGTAAACGGCAAGGGCCCCCGCATGGACCCGGCCGCCGCGGACAAGGCCGGCCAGGCCCTCCGGCTCTGCGGGCGTCTGGCGTCGGACGCGGCCAAGCACACCGGCCCCTTCTGGTCGGCCCTGCGCCACCACGCCGAATACGGCCAGCGGCTGGCGAAGGCCCTGCAGCTGCTGGCTCAGGGCCGGGACAGCGAGGCCCACGCCGCCTGGGAGGATATGGCCCGCTACCTCCGCGCCACCGAGCGGCGGACCCAGCCCTGGCTGGACGTATACCGTGCCCTGGACGTGACCCGCAGCTACACCGGACTATAAAACCTGGCCGCCGGTTTCCCGGCGGCCAGCCTCTTTACCTCAGCACACAATATCGAACCCGGTCGATCCGGCTCAGTAACCGGCCTTGTCCAATTCATCCAGCATGGCGCTGCGGCGGGGGTACCTCTCGCGCCACAGTTCAGTCAGCCGACTGACGACCGCTTCCCCATCCGGGTATGTACGCAGTTTCCGCAGATACGCAACACATTCGCGGTAAGCGCTCCTATCATTTGCGGAGCCCATCGTCCTGTCCAGGCACCACGAATAGAGATCTCTCGTCTTCTCCGGCGACCATGACCGCAGCGCCGATTCGTAACAGTCCACTTCTTCCAGCCACTCCCTTTGGGAAAGCAGATCGCACAGCCGCTGGAACTGCCCGTCCCACGCCAGAAGTTCCAGCGTATTAGACCGCATGGACGGCAGCCGCAGGATCTGTTCAAACAGCTCCGGCCATTGCGCCGCCGGCGTCAGGTCCTTCAACTGCTCTACATATTCCGTTCTCCAGCTGTTGCAGGAGAAGATCAGGCAGCGCAGCTCCTGCTCATAAAGCGCCGTCTGCCCTGTTTTGCGGTACAGTTCCGCCAACTGCTCGCTGTAACGCGTGACCAGTCGGCTCTCATCCCTGTCCGTCTCCTTGCTCTCCCGCAGCAGAGCGATAGCCGCCTGGTCATCGCCCCGGTCCAGGCGCTCCCCGATCAGTATCTGCCTGACGGCCGGCAGCTTATGGAACCGCTCAAGATACGCCTGTATCTGCTCCTTGTCCGCGCCCGTCCTCTCCATAAGATGCAGCCTCTTTTTTACGAGCCTGCCCAGCTCCTCATTCGTGCCGCCTTTCCCGATCGCCTTGTCCAGCGACCGCAGGCCGGCCTCCAGCTGCTTCCTGTCCCAGTCCGCCTCCATGAGCACCGGCTCGACCGCGCCAAAATCATCCGGCAGCCCGGTAAGCAGACCGTACATCTGCTCTTTTTCCTCCGCATCCGCTCGCCGGATCATGTCCATCCAAATGTGCTCGCAGTATCCAAGGACCGCGGACGTGCCGCCGTCTGAATCGTCCATCTCCTCTCCCAGAATAAAATTATAGACCATGCAGGCCAGCCGGAAAGCGTCCAGAAATAACCTTTCATCTATCAGCTCCGACGCGGTATCCTGCAAAAAATCATATACCGACATGCAGAAATCATACGCCCGCCTGTATTCGATGAACCCGTCCCGGTCGCGGGCGTCACGGGCCAGTTTTTTCAGATATTTTTCCCATCTGCCGTATTGCCCGGCCGACAGCTCCTTTGTCGCCCGCAGGACCAGCCGCTCCTGAAGCTGCCTGTCCCCGGCTGCCATTTCCGCCAGCAGCGACCGCAGCTCCCGCTCGTCCATTTGGTCCAGCGCCTCCCGCCAGGAAAGGCGGGCGGGCTCTTTGCTCTCCTGGCCCGTTTGCTCCGTTTCCTGTTCCTCCCCCGCCTCCAAAGCAAAAAGCACCGCGGCCATGTGCTTACAGGCGTTCCCCTCGTCGGCGTAGGGGCAGGTACAACTGGCGTCATAGAACCTGCCGTCCCGCAGAAAGATCTCCACCTCATAATCTTCCGTTCCCGACACTGTCGCCGTGGCGATATTTCCCTGATCGCGCATCTGCTTTACGCGCCCTTGTCGCCAATACTTCTCCCCTCGTTCCAGTATCTTTTCCTCAAAACATTCGCGCCACACAGGGTCCAGCATGCAGAACGCACCTCGACTTTCATATCTGCACCAGGCCGGGATGATCGCCTGCCGGCATACGCCAAATCCCCCGCTCGTCCCGCTTGCCTGTTTTCACCTGTATTATACGCGATAGCGCGCACAACAGCAACAGCGAGCTGCAAAAACATATAATAACAGGCCGCCGGTTTCCCGGCGGCCTGTTTTCACCTCAGCACACACAATATCAGCCCATACACCACGCTGGCGGTGATGCCGAACGTTATCACCGGCCCGGCAATGGTGAACATCTTCGCCGCCGTACCCAGAATAAACCCCTCCGCTGCTGTCAATGAAGGACCAAACTTTTCGTGTCGAACGGAGGTCGGAGGACGCGATAAATCTGACTATTTGTCGCAATACGATCCTAGCGGCTCTAAATGATTGGCACAGTTCAAAACCGCTGATGCATTCAATTATCGCTCTGCCCCTCTTTATTTGCACCATTTTAAACCAAACCGAGCGCCAAATCCAAATAAAGAGTTCCTATATTGAATACGACCAAGCCACCACACATGCCCCAGGTAGTGCAACAGTCAATTCACCCGATGTACAGGGCTCCTCCATCCTCTTTCCTCTTGATTTTTCTACAAATTATGCTAAAATTTACATAGGTACTGATATAACATTCGGGCATAATGAGGTCGACAACATGGAAAACGCGTATTTTCAGAAGATTTTGGATCCTCTTGCAAATCTCTTAGGTGCAGAAAGCGGCACATTGAAGGCCGGAAACACAAAAGAAGATGTTGGCACCTATTTTCAGAAGCTACAAGGAAAGTATAAAGATTTGGAAACGATTTATATCGGAACAAGCGACTGCCAGGCATTGCTTCAAATAGCTGTTGACAGAGTTGTGAGGGCCTTTCATGGAATGAGGCTGATCCCTTTTCAAGATCCCAACAAGCTCTTTTATCGTTCAGATACTAAAGGCACCTCTTCCAATGACGACGTGGCAAACTGCCTCTATGCTGAGATTGGTGATTGGCTCAAGACGCGCTATAAGACTGTTTTAGGCCTAGATTTTGACGTAATTGACATGCTCTCAAATGCGCCCTATGAGGGGGAGGCCGCCCGTGGAGAGATAGCGTTCCTGCCTGACTTGGACGAACGAGACTGTGCTAAACTGGAGCCTTTGCCGCTTGTGCGTTTTACTGAGAATAAACGATTAGCACTGAACGCGCATAATATAAAGCAGGTGAGGAAGGTTCTCGCGGGATCTCACAACAACTGTCTACTCCTATACCATGACGAAGAAAGCAGAGAATACCTTTGCTATGGATTTATTCCCTTAGACAGAAAAAATGAGTTCCCGTACTGCATTGAAATTCGTGGACCTTACAATTGGGTGTTGTCCAAAGAGGGAGAACCTCTTTTTGAGATGATCAATGGGAACCCGAGAATCATCGTTGATGAGATTGAAAACGCGTTTTCTTTGCTCCAAGAGGAGTTTAAAGGAGACCCAAACCAGGCTGCGATAGTAGAAAAGATGAAAACTGCCATCCACGCCATCTCTCAGCAACACCATGGCACGTCGGTCATCTTTCTAGATCTTGCGTCTGGTGGACCTGCGCATGATTGGATGGAGAATCTTGTAAATAGAAAACGTGCGTTGCCAACGAAGAATGTGCATTTGCTGCAGATGCAGCACACGAAGGAGCAGGGCAAGTTTCTTGCAAATCTCGGTCGAATCGATGGTGCACTCGTCGTTGATGTCAATACTGGCGAGTTGCAGTATACTGCGGCCATTGTAGATGGACTGGCAATCGTGGATGGGCACTTAGATCGGGGTGCCCGCCACAACAGCATCAAAACATTTATCGCAAATCTGTACAAGAAACAGACAGATGGCAGGATGGCCGCTCTCGTTTTCTCGGAAGACGGCGGGGTCAAGATTATTCGTGGGTCTGAAATAGCCCAAGAGATAAAGCAGGAAGAGAACTCTGGGATAAAGGGTGTTTCGCCGTGAAAGGCTTGGACTTCTAAGCTCTGAAAACGCCATGAACAGGCGGTTTCTAATGCAAGAATATTGTTCTTGCATTTTATTGTGTGCTATGGTATAATCAATAGCATCTTAGTAGAATTACTAGATGGAAAGGGAGACGTATGGAACGGCATTTGTTTCTGACGAAGGGAACCTCTCTACAGGTCCGGCGAAATGTGAACCGATCCGAACCGGCAGGCAGGAATGCACAAATCTCACGGCTTGCTGAAGAGGGTAATCCCAGCGTCAAGGTCTCTGGCGTGTACCGAGACAGCCGCCAGACAAAAAGAAGATAGTCAACAAGAGGATGGGCATTGTCTATCCTCTTTGTTGTCATTTGGAAGGAGTACGTATGAATAAGACTGGAGTCGTCGCCACAGCAGGTAAGCCAAATGTAGATACCCGGGTACTGACATTTCACTCTCATGGTGCTGTGTCCTCAATGAGTTTTTCGGAGCCAAGCAATGAAAACCACTACTACAATTTCTCTTACTATGATGAATTGTTTGTAGACGGGGTCGAATCGGAAGTTGGTAGGTCGCCGTTGCAGTCGGCCTATGACTATATGCTGAAACGCGATAAAAACCATCGCGTTTTTGGGTCATTTTATCAAACGATCGTTGCGTTTACAGATATTTCCTCACAAGAGGGTAACCGATACAGCAAAGATCGAATTGAGGCTTTTTGGGCTGACCAAAGCTATCCTCTGTTCTTTGTATCTCTAATTAATATAAAAAACGGCGATGATATCGATGGCGTCTTAAAATGCATAGAGACAATATTCGCGGGGGCTCAGCATTTGGCCTATCTGACCTTTGACCATTGTGACATCATCCTCTTTGTCCGCAGCACGAGCTTTGCGGAATACACAAGAATGATTTTTGATCTTAAGTTTTCTGAAAAGTTAAAAGTTGAAGACTGCATCACGCTCTACAGCTTTTCTTTTGGAAAGAAAGTTCTGGAAGATAGCGAAGCTTTTAGCGCTTATATCCGAATCGGTGTGAAAGATTTTAAAAAAGCAGCTAGCTTTTACACCGAGTTACAGGATATAGACGGAAAGAATGCCCCGGAACTGGAATACGGCTGGATGCTTGGAAGAAACGACATCGGCTTTTTCAAAAGAAATGCGACTACCGCGTGGATCATAAAAGTAAACGAATTGATGAAGATGCAAAAAAAGGCGATGACTGGTACTCGACCTATAAGCTATCAATTCTGATTCCCCCGCAGATGTCTTCTATCCGCTCAAATACAGTTCCGGCAGAAAAAAATCCACCTGTTTTCAACGGGATGCAGACGGCGCTGCAATCCTTTGAAACACTATACAAAGGAAAATGCAAGGCAATTGGAACCGAGCCAAATGAGATATGGCTTCGCTGGCTCAAAGACGCTGCCATGCTGTCTCAGTCGTTGCTAAACACGAAATTGACAGTTGATCTTGGGGCTTGCTTAGTGCCGCAGTTTATAGACCTGCTCGAATATGCAACTTTACTCTTCACGTCAGACGCCTTGGGAATGACGCACATGGACGCCATCCGAAATTGTTTTACGACTTTTTTTAACAATATCTCTGCCTTGATCGATAGCACAAACCACAGCAACCGTCAGTTTGTCCAAGTTCCCCCATTCCATCCTGCCTCATTTGAAATGCCACCGAAGATCATGGCCTACTACGTTGCCCTGGCTCACCGTCTTATTGATGTTTTGAAGGATTCTAATGAGAATTATGACCTGACTATCTCACCTAAGTTCGCCAAAGAACTGGACGTTACATCAATTGCCATCCCAGAAGTGACGGGACTCAATCAGTTCCTGTCCATCAGTATAGGCGAACAGTCTCTGTATGCTCTGCGTCATACGACTGAGGTATTTGGACACGAAATATCCCATTTTGTTGGCAACACATGCAGGAGTCGTCCGATGCGCAAACGGCTGCTCCTTAGAGTAGGGATACAGACATTTTTAGAAGATATGGCCGAGCTTTTTCCACAGTATCTCACAAGGAATATGCCAGTTCCTGGTTTTGTTGAAACAATGCCGGATGTTGGGATCAATTGGGGAAAAACCAAAGAATGCGTTGATTCCTTATATAGTCTCCTGCTTCGTACTAATGTAGAACTAAGTGATGTAAAGGACCTTTACTTAAGAGACGTAGAAAACGAGTTGAAGGATCTGCCGAATTTTATTATCAGCGATCCAGAAATATGTGAGAGGGTATTTAGGTTCCTCTATGAGAGCTACTTTTTGGAAAGCAAGTGGGGGACATGGTATGCAAAACGGAGTGGAGAGTCCCCGGACAAAAAGAAACCCCGGACAAAATGGAAAAGCGTGGAGGAAACGCGCCGGAAGGTATACGAGGCTAAGCTGCGGCAGGATTTTGACCAAATGTTTGAAGATTATATTGAGGCAGATGTTTGGAACCAAGCTGAAAGCACCTCGCGTTTGCATAACCGACTAAAACGGCATGAGCACTTCTGTTATTTGTTCAGCGAAACCTATGCGGATCTTCAGGTTATCAGGCTCCTGAATATGAGCCAAGAGCAGTACCAACGAATGTTCAGAGGAATAACTGCGGAAGACCTTAAAACCCGTACTCTGGCAGTTTCTACAGCACTGGCCAAGCAAAAAATATGGAAAACACCTAAAGAATCGGAGGAAAAATTGTTGGCGCTCCGTCCTCCCCAGGACACCGCCGTATATCTACAGGAGCACAATATTAACCCGGCTCTCTTCCACGCACAGGTAGAGTATCTATGTGAGTGTTCAACCCGCATGACTGATAAGCTTCAGCAGGATAATTTACAAGCAGCAATTAAGGATATTCGCCACATATACTCCACAATGTCCAAGAATGGTTCGGTACTTGAGTTAGACAAAGACTTGTTTGATTTTGTAAGCCGTTACTACAAGGCATTAGATGCACATCTGGAATCTTCCCAATGACAATACTCTCTTGACTGTGGGATACAATTGATAATAGCATCTGAAAGAACATATCAGCGGGCATGGTGTTGTACCATGTCCACTGATGTGTTCTTCTTGGCATCAACGACTCATTCTAACGTTCTTCCATTTGCAATAGACAATGTAGCATAGTCAAATCCTCCTGCAAAGCGCAGTAGTCAAGAGGAAGTATGTACAGATCCATATTGGGTATTTGAGAAGAAAGTGTTCAAGCGTGGCCAAAGACCACGTCGCGTTGACAAGGTCCGCAACAAGCTCATCGTCCATATCCAGCACCGGCGGCAGCGGAGCCGGACGGAATGAGTCATATGCCATCTCCCCGCTAGGATTCCTCACTTATTCACCAGCGCGTCCCATCTCCTACGCACCCCCAAATCATAATAACGCCTGTATTATAAGTTCTATTATTATGATTTGTCAACCGAAATCAAAATAACTTGCACCTTAATTATGCTTTCCCATACCCTTGTAATACCTTGACGTTGAGTGCGAAAAGCTTTTTCACCTCGCCGAGTTTATGAACCTACGGGTAGGTGCCGCCCCGAACCACCTCCGCGCCACCGAGCGGCGGACCCAGCCCTGGCTGGACGTGTACCGGGTTCTGGATGTGACGCGCAATTACACCGGTCTATAAAAACAGGCCGCCGGTTTCCCGGCGGCCATAGCTTATTTCATCGCAGCACACACAATATCAGCCCATAAACCACGCTGGCGGTGATACCAAACGTTATCACCGGCCCGGCGATGGTGAACATCTTCGCCGCCGTACCCAGAATGAACCCCTCCGCTGCTGTCAATGAAGGACCAAACTTTTCGTGTCGAACAGAGGGCGCAGGGCGCACTTTTCCGAACATCTTGCCACTATGTGGCTGAAACCGCATCCATTTCCCCTTTTCGAAGAAACGCAGCTAACACTCCCCTTTCAAAATGCCCCCAAAAACCCTCCATGAGACCATTGTCTATGCAGTGGGCTTCACGGGACATACTCTGGTCATGCCTGCCTTTTCGAGCCGCTGGTGGAACGCCCTGTGCGTGTATTGGAAACCACAGTCGCTGCGGAACAGGGGATACGCATTGGGATTTAGTTACTACCTCCTCGTCAAAGGTGTTGAATATCAGCGGATTGTCGTTTCGTTTGCTTATCACATAGGAGACGATACGCCGATCATACAGGTCCAGTGTGGCGCTGAGATACAGCTTGTGTACCTCCATGCCCTCATACCACTTGAACTCTTTTAGGGCTTGTCCGCATGGAATTGGCAGTCCAGTAGATTTTCGTCTATGTACTGCGGGTTTCTGGAACACCTGGTGCATCTGTGACTGACACGCTTGACTGTGGTCCGGATATCCGTTGCCCGGCATATACGAAGCACTCGCTTGTCATTTGCGTGGATGTCATAGTGTGTTCCAAACCATCGAGGTGGATCTTCCATGAGCATAATACTCCTTTATCCAGTGCATGAGCGTTGTATTTGCCCGAATTTGATATGTTTCAGACTGCGCTCAGGCCCCCTCTTCCCGGCCAGATACTCCTGCACAGCGGCCCATTGTGCCTCGGTGCCATAGCCACGGTTCTGGCCGTTCCTCACCAACGCTGCCGCGCCCTCCGATTCATAAAGGCGCACCCACGCCTGTACACTGGACCAATGCATCCCCAGAATCTCCGCCGCATACCGCTGACTCATTTCTCCGCGAAGAATTTGTCTTACATTATATTTCTCCTCGCTGCTGATCTCTTTGCCCATAATAATGCTCCCTCCATGGATGCAGTGTCTTTTTTCACCGTCCTCCATAGAGGGAGCATATTAGTCTGGGTACGGTTTTTGTTCCCGGCTGCTTTGGCGCGTTTGCCTTCCGGGTGGGCGGCTACGACCAAAACGCAATCATTCAATTGACACCGGTCAAAAATCGCCGCAGCCTCTCCCAATCAAACTCTCCGTCTTTTACGTGTTGAATGCTCTCCATGACCGCCTTTTTCGCTTCCTTACGATTCGCGAACTTCTTGAATGCATCTTCTATACCACGCGCACAGCTTCTTAATAATCCTCCCAGCTTTACAAACTCATAAAACAGCGGAAGCGCCTCTATAGATTCATGGATAGAATCAAAATGATTTGAACTATCTTTTTCAAGGAAATCTACAAACTGCGCCGCAGTTTTGATCCACTGAATATTGACGGACTCCGTCGCTGTGACCGATCCATTCTCCCACTGTTGACGCAGTGTTGGATCCCCGATCCCGCGAATAGCGTATATGACCAATCCCATTCGATCAATATGAGAGAGAACGCCACCTGCAAACGGAGGCTTGTCTACGCCATCTCTGTAGATTTTACGCAATCTCAGATATTCCTCATGATATACGCACATATAGTAGTCCTGAAAGTTGCACTCTAACAACAACACCATTGCAATATCTGCATAACATTCAGCACATAAATGTGCGAGTCCGTCCATATGACTTCGGATCTCGTAGAGCTTGATTTGTGCAGATTGGGCACTTTGTTTTAAACTTTCAAAGTTATTACGTCCTTTGTAAAAAATGGTCGGATCATAACTAAACAGATATTGATCAAAATACTGCTCATTATTTATAATTTCCTTTACAGCGGAAAGCAGTTTTCTTTTACTCAGAGCCAAATACCATTCTTCCACATCTGGATCTGCCTGGCGTACCAGTGCGTCCACCGAATTAGCAAGGTCACTTGCATATTCGCTAGTCTTTACATATAATTTTTCAGCCTCATCTTCTGACAAAAGTCTGCTAAAATCACGATACCACCGATTGGCCACAAAATATGCCATGCACTCTGTGAGGACCTCATGCCTCTCTTTACGCATTCTCTCGGAATCGCCACAGTAATGGGCAATTTCATGTGCTATCCGGTGTGCATTCTGCCACGGCCGGTAAAGATCCTGAAGCGGTATAAACACCAACAACGGGCACTTGCCCTGATACTTCTCCTGCTTCGGGTCTAAAGGAGAATAAGTATATAATTCCTCTGTATCTGTCGGAAGCAACATTGGATGAAAACTTCGTGATTCTCCGTCACTAAGCGCATCGCAGCAGTATTCTACAAATCGCAACTCAAACTGCAGCAACATCGCAGGAATGTAATATCTGACAGGAATCAACTCCGGGTGTTGAGTCAATTGGCTCTCTAGTTGTGATACATCGTTCGTCAAGCTTGTCCAGTGCCGTAAGAACTCAAGAATATCCTCATTATACTTCGCTGGTATTGATCCGCTGTTATTTTCTTTGATGCAATTTAGCCGTACTAGAAACGCATCAACACTTGGAATAATCAAATTGGCCAAGTCATCCATCACGTAGTTCGCGTACATTGTTTCCAATGTTCCAAGAAGTTTCAATAGGGAATATTTCCAATTGATCTCGACTTTAGAATCTACACCATTCCTGCTAATAAGATCTTCCTTCAGCCAGTCAATTGTTTCCCGAAAGAACTTCACCCGGTTATCTCTGACCAGTTTGCTTGCTTTTTCTGTTTCCGGTGGGTCATCCTCTTCTAGGACTGTATTCACCTGTCGTATTCCTACCCTCGTCATGACATCGTTGAAGCAAGGATATATGCTGTCGCCCTGCTGCGTTATCCTGCGCATGATTTTCAAGAACCTATTTTCAGAACAGTTTCCCCATTGAATTATTTGATCCGCTGTACCTGTCACATAAAAATGAGGCACAGGATCCATATCTTCTAAGAGTTTTTCAAAGAAAATACTTGCTGCTGAGTTGTTGCGAACAGAAAACCGTGTTGACACATGCGGCAACTCAGCATCCTTCATGGCCAGCTTGTCTAGATCGGAGTCTCTATCTTGCAGCAGCTTGCGGGATATGCCACAGTATGTATAGGTATCTCTGACGCAGGGGTTTGATGAAATATGCCGCACGACCTCCAGAATAGCCGATAAAGATCCGCTCTTCATGATTACAACTGAATCACCCAATTCAAGAGAATCATAGAGCACGCATTTCACATCAGCCTTAGCATTTCCAGTGCTGTTAATATCTCCAGCTAGTTTTATAATGCCCTTTACGCAACCTTGCGCTGTAATATGCGCTGACTTTTCATCTATACAATGATCCGCAATAATTCGAGAAAAGGGCCTCTTATGATCGACGCCAGCAGCATAATCACAGTGTATCCTGGTAACGATTGTGTAAACACTTTCCCTATCATCCCAAAAGTCTTCCAGGTTTTTTTCTTCGTCCTCTTTGACAATTTTTAAAATATACAAAGAATAGACATGATTTACGCTGTAAGAAAAACTACCCTCTCCTAAAACATCTCTATCCTGCTGTATTGCTGCCAACGGATCGTTTGTCAACGTGCCCAGTTACTCAATATGCATCATATCGAAGTGGCCAAGGCAAATATAATCTGCGCTGGCATTACTAAGAATTGACTGTCTTTCTGTTGTTTTAATAAACCGAACAACCCTAAGATCGTACATCGGACATACCTCTCTGCTCTTTATATTAATTATTATACATCTCTCGCCGAATCTGCCCTTGAATCTCTTTCATACACCCTCTCAGTTCACGTACTGTAAGACCCTCATATAAACTTTTGTTTTCTGAAAACAAAGAAATCCACGCAAATACGATATATTTATCCAACTCCGTGGCAATTCGTTCCTGAAACGGTTTTACCATCAGGCTCCTTATCATTCTTTGCGTCGCAGGTTTAATATTATTCGATCGTTCTGCATATGACAGTGACAACAATGCCCGCCATTTCAAACAGCCTGTTGCAAGAAGCACAATTTCAACCCAGCCATCCAGAAATCCACCTTTCTCCGCCGGAACGGCCTCGGCGTCCGCCTGCAGAAGATCTACCAGAAACGCAAAACACTTTTCCTGATATTCCTTCGCCTCCACGACCGTCCACCGTGTAAACCCCTGATACTCCAGAAGCCCCAGTGGCAGCAAAGTAAACAGCGCCTGATCCTCTACGTCAGTGGCGAAATACACATTCCTTAAAAGCTTATGTGTAAGCCTAACTTTTGCCTTTTCGTCTTGAATACCATGAAACAGGCTCTCCCACAGTTTACAGCACAACAGTATATTTTTATTGAAATCAACAATTTCTTTATCTCTGTCTTTGTCTTTAGTAAAGGGCAGGCATTTTGTATATAAGACATATTCAGCTATACTATCAACACCAACGAGATAATTGTCTGTTACGAAAAAGCTCTGAAAGCTGTTTCCGATGCCCACTTTCTCTTTCTGAGCTATGCTGTTCTGTGGCAAAGTCAAACATATTTTCATCCATTCGATAAGGTCTTGTTCTATAGCAATTCCTTTAAAATCATAAACCTGAAGCGACATCTTTTCTTGCCACTGCACACCCACATATCTCGCAAAATCCAAAACCGTTCTTTCCGTTATTTTCCATTGCTGCTTCCACTGCTTTTCCACACGGTCGTTTCTCTTTTCCTTGCGCCTCTGACGCCAATTTTTATTATTCTGATTCTCCCCCAGTTTCGCGTCTTTGTTGTCGCCCTGACTCTCTTCCTGCTTCGTTTCTTGGATAATCTCTTCAAGTTTCTTATCCAGTTGCCGCTGCCTTTTCATAATTCCATCTATGTATTTAATAACCAGCTTGTATTTTGCTTTGGGCGACAGCAAAAGCTTCCAAGCCATTACCACGGAATAAATAAAGCAGTTGAGAAGGCCCAGCACACACAATGCGCCGGTCATGCCAATTCCCTTTCCGCAAGCATAGCCGCCTAGAACTGCAAAGCATATATAAAAGAATACCTGAATATACAAATGGAATGGAAAGTAATAGTTAACCACTTCTTCCATTAAGATGCCGAAGCTGCGTTTTGGATTGCACCTCATTGACCGCAATGAGGGTAAAGCTTACGATCCCCATTAACCCCATAACATTTGCCAGCGGCGACAACCCACAATCCGGCGCACGAACGGCTTTACGCAACCGATCGTATAGTTCTGCTTTTCCCATCACATCTCTGATGATGGAACGATCAAAGGATGACGTCTTTCCCAAAATGACCCTTTGATATGCGATCGCAACGGCAACTGCAAGCAACACGCTCAGCAGAATAACATAAAGCCCAGCGGCTATAAACCGGCCCCTTGTTTTTCTCTTCATAGTCATCCCCCGTTAAAACACCAAAGCGCAAAAAGCCACGTCAAAAGCAGACCCGAAGCGCTTAACTTAGAGGGTCTGCTCTCATTCATGATATGAAATTCTTCAAAAATGGTAATCTTCCGATTTACCACCCAGCCGCGACATGGACTCCTTCGGCGTGTGGATGCAAAACGACCGCCTACGCTCTTCATCGTCTTTCTGAAGCTCTTTTTCCATCAACTCATCCAGTCGGCGGCCTTCCTCACACTCCCTACGGCGAAGCTCGCGTATATCTGGAAACATCATTTTAGAAACTCCGCCTTTCCATGTGACTTTTCATATATGATTCCTGATTGTAACTGTTTTCATACAGATTGTCAAGCTTTATTTCAAACTATTTTTAAATTCGTCAAAACCACATGCAACCACGCCATATAAGTCACATTGCCACCGTCATTATATGTCGTTTGGGCACATTTGATACATCCTCGACCATGGCTCCCGGGCGTTTTTCTCTGCCGGACCCAGCGCATCCTCATGCGTCAGGCACCGCTCCAAAGCACGACGTGCCTCCGCGCAGCTTGCACATCTCCGGTCGGGGTCATTCTCCAGACAGCGCCGGAGGACCGCGCCCAGACCGCCGTTCTCCCGCCCGTCGGGCCCGCTGCTCCAGGATATCCGGCTCCAGGCCGTCCGATTCACCCAGACACTGATAGAGAATGTTGCGCCTGTTATCGACCCAGGCCTCCTGCGGGTCTATGGCGTCGATGTCGATGCCGCGCTGTACCGCAGAGTGGTCCTGGGTCAACTGCCGGACTTCATTTCCCACAGCGTATATTCTGGCGTCGCCCACATTGGCCGTTACGCAGCGTCCGGCATACAAAAGCAGCATCGTCAAGGTCGTGCCGAGTTTAATGCTGTGATTTTCAGAATAGATTTCCAGCACCAGACTAATCCGCCTGATGACCGCTTCGATACTTCCCCGGAGCGCCGGAAACGCGTATCCCTTCCGCAAAACCGGTGGCAGATCGTTTCCGAACCACTCCGACAGGACGTGGACCGCCGTGGTGCTCGCCAGTTCCCCGCGGGCGCGACCTCCCATCCCGTCGCATACCGCCGCCATGACCAGCGGCCCGCCGTCGGTCTCAGCGGAACGAATGATCAACGCGTCCTGATTCGTCGCCCGGGTCGTTCCTTTGGTCAAATAACAAGCCGGAAATATACAGCGCTGTCATATTAGCAAAACAATTGATAGCCCTAATAAGTTCAACCCAATCACGTTCAATTGACCAACCTTGACACAACAGCCTCAGTTTCGCTTCTCTAGCTCTTCTGGCTCAGATTTGTAGAATCGCTGAGTTTTGATTTTATGCCGTCCTCGGAACCGTCACGCATGCATCTAATAGCTTATGCACATACGAGATCTGCGCCAATATATCTACTGCATCTTTTTCATTGATATCCCAGCGGATCCTTAGTTCATGGGCTGTAACATTCCTGACCATGTGCATCACACCACACAACATTTCCTTAAGTCCATTCTGTTGATTCCGTTCACTACTTGTCCGCAAGGAATTATACGCGATGTAAGGATCCCTGCCAGAAAACACCGTTTGAAACAGGTCTGTTCCGTCTAATGACAAACCAGACATCGCTCTCGTTCGCTCACATAGACTTTTTGCTGCCTCCTGAACAGCGTGGAAATAGTCATTTGCCAACAATTCCTCACGGCAACACTTCAGCACTTCTGGATGTGCGCCATAACCCGTCAGCTTCGCGCGCAGCCCCTTCGTCCGGCGCTGGACCTCACTAAGGCTTTGCGCTTTTGGAACCAAATAGAAGTTTCCATCATCCCTTATTTCAACGCCTACAAGCATCAAAACCGTGTTGATCTCCAGCCTCATCCGGCTATACCGCTCTGGATCATTCAGTCCTTGAGCCGGCTCAAAACAACGTTTAATAAAGCCAAAGACGATATTTGTAGACCTGCTTTTATTGACAGCATCGCAAAACGCATTATATAAGCGCTTCCACTTTGACATTTCAGGGTCTGGATCCTCCATCTGGCACTGAGCAAGGAAGCGTCCGATCTCAGAACCTGTGAGTCCACCTTGGGTATCACCGATGATGCACGCTATCTGTTCGATCTGAGTTTCTGTCAGTTCCGGCAGTCCCATTTGCTATTTTCCTCCTAATAAAGGCTATATCAGTTTGCTATTCAGAGGTCTCCTGACCCGATAAAGCAACCCAGCCGGCCACTGTTGTTGTGGTCCGGCCGGGTTGCTTTATAGATCAGGCATTTGCCTTCTGGAGATAGAACTCGCTCTCCGCCACCCGCACAACAAAGTCATATTCAAGGCGAGTAGCTTTGGAAGGAACGATACTATACCGTTTGAATACCGTCCTCAGATAAGCAAAGTATTCTTTATCCTCCTTCGACAGAGGCGAAACCCATCCCTGCTCGGCGCCGACTTCCTCCATTCGGAGCAATTCTTCCCTGCTCATCTCAGTCATTTGTATCCTCCTATACACAGCAATGATTCGTTCTGTGGCATCCTCCCAGATCACCATACGGAAGGGGTACTTCATCGTCATGTGTCCTTTCGCAGGATGTCCAGATACGCTTGATAGGATACCATCCCTCCCATCGCCTGGGAGTACACCTTCAGGTCCCGAATGCACAGACACTCAAAGACAAATCCAAAGGTCTTCAAATCGGTCTGAAAGTAATCGGGCGTCAGGCCCAAAGCCGCCACCGGAATGGACGGGTCGGTGAAGCCCCGCTTTTTCCCGGAGCGGATCGTTGTGGCTGAGCGGATCGCCGGGCACCAGGCGTCAATGTCCTCGATCACAAACAACTTCTCCAGCGCGTTCAGATAGGCATCCATGGTGGCCGCCGTCATGCTGTCTGCATTGGCGGCAACATCCTTATATATGGTCGTTTTCTTCGCCAGCGTGGACACATTCCTCGCATAGGAGCGGAGGATCATATTCGCCCAGACGGGGTTCCGCTGCACCCCATCCACCGTGGATATGTCCGTCTCGCAGATATTATTGACATAGTCCTTCGCGATCATCAGCTTGGCCGCGTCTCTCTTTCGCCGGAGCGAGGCCGGCCAGCCGCCGCGGCAGGCGGAAAAAATCAGTTCCTCAATGGACAAATCGGACATAGCTCCGTCGATGTCCAGCTTTGGGCCATCGAACAGCGCCTTGAGAGAGACGTTTCCATTGGACTGGCCGGATTCAAAGAGGCTCATCGGATACATCTTCATACGCGAGATACGGCCCGTGCCGGAATGCATGATCCCGGTGTTATCCACGGAGGTGGAGCCAGTCAGAATAAAAAGTCCCTCCTCCTGCCGCTGGTCAACCGCCACTCGAACAGCATCCCACAGGACGGGAGCCATTTGCCACTCGTCGATCAGCCGGGGATTCTCTCCCTTAAGAAGCAGAGAGGGCTTAGCCTCCGCTGTAGCAAGGTATCCATCGCGACGGTCAGGGTCCTGCATGCGAAGCACACTTTTTGCTTTCTGCCCCCCCTGTCGTCGTCTTGCCACACCATTTCGGCCCAATGATAAGCGTTGCTCCGAATGCTTCCAACCTCAACGCAAGCTCGGCATCTACGACTCTCGGCATATAATCGATCATCGCTCTCACCTCTCATCTATGATTATAGCCGATGGCATTCCCCGTGTCAATTACCGTTTTATGTTTTTGAGCTTTTCTATTTTGTATTTTTGAGCATTCACAGTATGTATCTTTGTGCTATTGTTCAACGCTGGCTTCTGCACTCTCCAAAGCATAGAGAGCACGTTTTCTCATTATCATAAGCTATGGCCGCCGGTTTCCCGGCGGCCATAGCTTATTTTATCGCAGCAGACACAGTATCAGCCCATACACCACGCTGGCGGTGATGCCGAACGTTATCACCGGCCCGGCAATAGTAAACATCTTCGCCGCCGTACCCAGAATAAACCCCTCGGTTTTAAACTCCAGCGCCGGACTTACCACGGAGTTTGCAAAGCCCGTGATAGGCACCAGCGTACCCGCCCCGGCGAACCGGGCCAGCTTGTCGTACACGTTCAGGCCCGTGAACAGCGCGGACAGGAAGATCAGCGTCATGCTCACCGCCGTGGCGGCGTCCTCTTTCGCAAGCCCCGCGAAGTCCTCGTAGCCCATGCGCAGGCCCTCGCCCAGGCAGCATATCAGCCCGCCCACCACGAACGCCTTTATGAGGTCCCCCGCCAGAGGCGATTTGGGGGCCATATTTTTGATATACTCGTTGTATTCTTTGTTCGTCATGTTCATTTCCATCACCGCTCTTAGTATGTTCCGCCGGGGAAAAAATATGCTCCCGCGCCGCGTTTGCCAAACGGGCGGGAACGGCGTATAATACGCATATAAGAAAACGTGAGGACTGCTATGGCAAACAAGACGAAAAAGTTATCCGACGTGCTGCGCACCTGCGCCGCCATCGTGCTGGGCAACACCCTTCTGGCCTTCGCGGTGGAGGCGTTCGTCATCCCCCACGACGTCATCATGGGCGGCACCACGGGTCTGGCCATCGTTCTGGCGCGGGTGCTGCCGGTGGACACGGCCGCGCTCGTGCTGGTACTGAACACCGTGCTGCTGGTGCTGGGCGGGCTGACCCTGGGCAGCAAGCTGGTGACCACCACGCTGGCAAGCTCGCTTTTGTACCCGGCCTTTCTGGCCGTCATCGGCCGCATACCGGGCGTGGGCTCGCTGTGCTCCGACATGCTGATGGCGGCGCTGTTTGGCGGCGGGCTCATGGGCGCTGCCCTGGGCGTTGTCCTGCGAGTGGGGTCCTCCACCGGCGGCATGGACATCGCCAGCCTCATGCTGCACAAGTGGACCCATATCCCCGTGTCCGTCTGCGTGTACGCGATGGACACGCTGGTGATCGGCGGGCAGGCGCTTTTTTCCGCGCCGGAGCCCATTTTATACGCGCTGGTACTGCTGGCGGTGCAGTCGCTGGTGCTGGACCGGGTGATGATTCTGGGCCAGGCCCAGATCCAGATCTTCGCCGTGAGCCAGCACTATGACGAGATACGCCGGCGTATCCTGACGGAGCTGGAAGCCGGGGCTACCATGGTCCAGATCGAGACCGGCGCGCTGCAGCAGCAGCAAAAGGGCGTGCTGTGCGTCATCCCCCGGCGGAAGCTCTACGCCGCCACAGAGCTCATCCAGGGCATAGACCCCGCCGCGTTCATCACCATCACCCAGGTCAAGGAGGTCCGGGGCCGGGGCTTCACCCTGGAGCGCAACGTCCGCGACCTGAACGCGGAATAATAACAACAGCAAAAACCGCCCGGATGACTCCGGGCGGCATTTGTTTGACTATTCGACTGTCAGGTTGTCGATGCCGTGCTGTTCAAACTCGTTGTAATAATCCTCGATGCGGCTCATGAGCTCGTTTTCGTCGTTGGCGTCGATGCCCTCGCCCTCCATGTCCCGGCGGGCCAGCTCCTCGGCCAGGATGTCGAAAAACGCCGCGTCCTCATAATCCGCGATGGCCTCGTGGATACCGCCCTCCTCGTAGGCGCGGGAGGGGAACACATGCCCCTGCCACGTCTCGATGAGCGAGCGCATGCCCACCTGCGAGCACAGGGCAAACAGCTTTTCCTGCAAAAAGTCATAGTCCTCGAACCGGTCCTCGCCACGGGCAGAGTTGAGCACCCAATCCCCCACGTACACCAGATCCAGAAGACGCCTGAATTCCTTTTCGGTAAGCTCGATCGTCACGATGCTCACCCCCTTTTCTTTCTCCGATTGTATTATAGCACGAATTTACTACAATGTGCTTCCCCTTTTATAATTATGGCTATTATAGCACAGGTGTGTTATAATGTTCTATAGGGCAAAGCAACGAATATTGGCCTTGGGAGAAACTTTTCCTTGTGTTGGGGATGGATTTGTATTATGATGGACCACATGAATATGCGAGACGCGATCATTTCAATAACGGGCGTGCAGCGGGACCCCTCCGGCGGAAAAGACGCCGTGGAGCTGGTGACGGCGGGCAAGTACGGCTTTGAAAACGGCGAGAGCCGCTTCACCTACGAGGAAAGCGACCTGACCGGCCTGGAGGGCACCCGTACCACCTTCACCATCAACCCCATGGGCGTGGTCCTGCGCCGGGAGGGAAGCCTGAACTCCGAGATGGTGTTCCGGGAGGGGCAGAAAGACTTTTTCCTCTACGAGACCCCATACGGCAGCGCCACCATGGGGGTGGACACCCGCCGCATCGACGCGAAGCTGGACGAGCACGGGGGCACCATGGAGCTGGACTACGCCATCGACTTCAACCACACCCCCATGGGCCGCAACCAGTTTAAAATCAATGTGAGAGAGAAGACAAATGGCTGACCTGATCGAACGGGCGAAGTCGGACATCGACGCGCTCATCAAAAACGCTGTCCCGGCGCTTTCCGACGCCGCCGGGTCCGTGAGCATCCCCAAGAACACCCAGAACGGCGACTTTGCCGCCAACCACGCCATGGCCGGGGCCAGGACCCTGCACGCCGCGCCCAGGGCCATCGCGGAGAATATCCTGCAAAACCTGTCCCTGGACGGGACCTGGTTCACCGCCGCCGAGGCCGCTGGCCCCGGCTTTTTGAACTTCCGGCTGTCCGACGGCTGGTACGCCGCCGTGCTGGACGCGGTGCGCGCCGAGGGCTCAAATTATGGCCGCAGCGAGACGCGAAACGGCAAGCATGTCATGGTGGAGTTCGTCTCCGCCAACCCCACCGGCCCCATGACCATCGGCAACGCCCGCGGCGGCGTGCTGGGGGACACCATGGCGGCCGTGCTGGACTGGGCCGGCTGGGACGTGTGGCGGGAGTTCTACGTGAACAACGCCGGCCACCAGGTGGAGCTGTTCGGCCAGTCGGTGGAGGCCCGGTACTTGCAGCTGCTCCACGGCGAGGACGCGGTGGAATTTCCCGAAAACGGCTACCACGGCGACGATATCCGGGACCTGGCCCGGGAGATATACGAAAAAGACGGCGATAAATATGACGTCATGTCCCCCGCGGACCGGCGCGCCGCCTTCATCGCCTACGGCATCCCCCGGAACATCCAGCGCATGCGCGCCGATCTGGAGCGCTACGGCATAAAGTTCGACCGCTGGTTTTTGGAGACGGACCTGCACGACAGCGGCTATGTGGCCGACACGATCGACATCCTCACCAAATCGGGCCACACTTACGAAAAGGACGGCCAGCTCTGGCTTCGGAACACCGACTTCGGCGCGGACAAGGACGAGTGCATGCGCCGGGCGGACGGCACCTGGACCTACTACGCCGTGGACAT
>CANQJZ010000013.1 GCA_947624385.1 uncultured Oscillospiraceae bacterium | reverse complement strand
CTTGAGTTCTCCGGCTCCTGCGCCGGCTGCGCCGAGACCAGCTACGCCCGCCTGATCACCCAGGTCTGCGGCGACCGTATGTACATCTCCAACGCCACCGGCTGCTCCTCCATCTGGGGCGGTCCGGCCGCTACCAGCCCCTACACCGTCAACAAGGAAGGCCACGGTCCCGCCTGGGCCAACTCCCTGTTCGAGGACAACGCCGAGCACGGCTACGGCCTGTATCTGGGCCAGAAGGCCATCCGCGAGCGTCTGAAGGGCCTGATCGAGGAGATCGCCGCCAATGGCAAGAAGGAAGACGTGAAGGCCGCTGCCCAGGAGTACCTGGATACCTATAACGACGGTCAGAAGAACGGCGAGGCCACCAAGAAGCTGGTCGCTGCCCTGGAAGCCCAGGACTGCGGCTGCGAGCGCCGGGCTGAGATCCTGAAGAACAAGCAGTATCTGAGCAAGAAGTCCGTGTGGATATTCGGCGGCGACGGCTGGGCCTACGACATCGGCTTCGGCGGCTTGGACCATGTCCTGGCCCAGGACGAGGACGTGAACATCATGGTCTTCGACACCGAGGTCTACTCCAACACCGGCGGCCAGGCCTCCAAGGCCAGCCAGATCGGCCAGGTGGCGCAGTTCGCCGCGGCCGGCAAGGCTGTGGCCAAGAAGAGCCTTGCCCAGATCGCCATGACCTACGGCTACATCTACGTGGCCCAGATCGCCATGGGCGCCGACCCCGCCCAGGCCCTGAAGGCCATCGCCGAGGCCGAGGCCTATCCCGGCCCGTCCCTGGTCATCGGCTACGCCCCCTGCGAGATGCACTCCATCAAGGGCGGCATGACCAACTGCCAGACCGAGATGAAGAAGGCCGTCGAGTGCGGGTACTGGAACCTGTTCCGGTATAACCCCGCTCTGGCCGCCGAGGGCAAGAACCCGTTCACCGTGGACTCCAAGGCGCCCACCGGCTCCTATCGGGACTTCATCATGAACGAGGCCCGTTACTCTGCTCTGACCATCAACTTCCCCGAGCGTGCTGAAAAGCTGTTCGCCGAGGCGGAGGAAAAGAGCAAGGAGCGTTACGCCAACCTGCAGGCGCAGGTGGAGCTGTACGCCCAGGAGGCCGGCGCGAAGTAATTCGCACCCATCCAAATACGCGCACCCCCGGTCAACCGGCCGGGGGTGCTTTTTGCGTCGCGGGCAAGCGAAAAATCGTTGACAAATCCGGAAAAACATGTATAATAAATTGGCTTGGCTTTAGGCCTTGGTTTATGAATGCCCGCGCACCGGGCGCAGGGTCTTTTCCAGCGGCATTTTGCCGGCCTTTCTTGCAATACACAAAGTATTGCTGCGAAATGCCGTCTTCATCCCGCAGAAAAATCCCTCTCCGCCCCGCACACGAGCATCCATAAACCAAGGCCCGGCCAGGCCAATTTCCTTGCTCTTGAGGATCATCAAGGGCCACTAGACCAGAAGGAGGTGCTCAAATGGCGAAGACAAGCGAGAAGTACGAGGTCATGTACATCATCAATCCCAACTTGGAGGAAGAGGATCGTACGGCCATCGTCGAGAAGTTCAAGGCGCTTGCGGAGCAGCACGGCACAGTCGATGAGGTGGAGGTCAAGGACAAGCAGAAGCTGGCTTATCCCATCAACTACATCGGCGAGGGCTACTATGTGCTGATGCAGTTCACCTGCGACCCGTCGTTCCCGGCGGAGCTGGACCGTGTGCTCGGCATCACGGACGGCATCATGCGCAGTCTCATCACCCTGCGGGTGGACTGACGGAGGCCGGACATGCTCAATCACATCGTTGTCATGGGCCGTCTGACCCGTGACCCCGAACTGCGGTACACCCAGACCCAGACGCCGGTGGCGTCGTTCACCGTGGCGGTGGACCGGGACTTTGCCGACAGGACCACCGGCGAGCGGCAGACCGATTTCATCGACTGCGTGGCCTGGCGCAGCACCGCGGAGTTTTTGACCAAATACTTCCAGAAGGGAAGTATGGCCGTCGTCTCCGGACGGCTGCAGATCCGCGAGTGGACCGACCGGGAGGGCGGAAAGCGCCGCTCGGCCGAGATCGTGGCGGACAACGTCTATTTCGGGGAGAGCAAGCGCCGGGACAACAGCGCCCCCGCGGCCCCGAAGCCCGCTTCCACCGGGTACGCCAGCGCCGGATACGGCGCCGCGCCCACCGGCGGCAGCGCCTTTGCCGAGCTGGATGACGGCGACGGCGAATTACCATTTTGATTTAAGGAGGATAGATCATGCCTTTCGATAGAGCCAATGACAATGCGGCGGCCAACGCCGGCGCTCGTCCCGCGAAGCCCCGCAAGCGCCGCAAGGTGTGCCAGTTCTGCGTGGACAAGATGACCCACGTTGACTACAAGGACACCGCCCGTCTGCGCAAGTATCTGTCCGAGCGCGGCAAGATCCTGCCCCGCCGGACCACCGGCACCTGCGCCATGCATCAGCGCCAGGTCACCGAGGCCATCAAGCGCGCCCGTCAGATCGCGCTGCTGCCTTACGTGGGCGAATAAGTCGTTTGAAAGGCAGAGCCTTTCAAACGAGAAGGCTGCAGCCCGCTGCAGCGCACGAGAGAACCCGACTCGAAAGAGTCGGGTTCTTCGCACGTTTGCGGACTGAGAAGTATTTTTTCCGACGTACACGCCGCCGGAAAAAATATCCGATGATTTCGCCGCTCCGGCGGCGAATTCTGCGAAGCGAATTACATGATCGCCTGACCTTGCATGTAAAAATAGAAATAAACGCCCAGGAACACAAGCTCGCAGAGCAGTATCAGCGCCCGCAGGCCGGGGTTTTTCAGCCGTCCCACGGCCAGATACAGCGGCACGCACCCCAGCATGTACCGGCTGCCGCTGATGAGCCAGCTGGCGGTGTAGCACATGCCCAGATAGGCCGTGCCATAGAGCATCCACGCCGTGTCCAGCTTCCGCTTATACCCGGCCAGCAGCAGCGCCGCCGCCACGAAATACAGCACCAGCTGGGGCCAGTATATCCAGTCGGAGATGCCGGGGTATTGCAAGATCATGTCCACCTGCTGGGCGATAGTGGTCCCCAGCCACTGGGGCGTCTGCCACCAGGGCTCGATGCTCTCGTAATACTGATAGGCGAAAAAGCTGCCGCATACCGCCCTGTTGAGCGCCAGATACCCGCCGAAGCCTATAATTGGCCCGGCCAGCGCCAGAGCCTTCCAATTCCAGCGCTTTTCCCGCCGGCAGTCCCGCCAGGCGCAGTAGACCCCTGGCAAAAGCAGCAGCACGCCCTGGGTCCTTGTCAGCGCGCATAAAAACCCCACCAGCCCCGCCGGGAGCCATTTTCGCTCCCGTATGAGATACAGCCCCAGGATCACAAGCAGCAGGAACAGCCCCTCCGTGAACACGCCCAGGCAGAAAAACCCGAAGGGATACAGCCAATAGGCCGCCAGCGCCGCGCCCGGATGGGAGCACTCTTTTTTTGCCAGCTTTGCCAGCGCCGCGGAGGAAAGCCCGTAGCACACCTGGGACAGTATCACGCCCGCGAGAGCCGTCCGCCCGCCCAGAAGCGCCCCCAGGCCCCGTATCAGCAGGGGGTACAGGGGATAGAACACGATGTTGTTCACGTTCTCCCCGCTCTTCACATAGCCGTGCTCGGCGATGTACAGATAATGGGGGCTGTCCCCGGCGGTGGTGAAGCGCTGCCAGAAATAGCCGAAAAATCCGTCCGCGTGTCCGGCCACGGCCAGATAGCTCAAAAACGCGCCCAGCCATAAGATCGCCAGCGGGGCAAGAAACTGCGCCGCACGAGGCCAGTTGGCGGGGGAGAAGCTGCCCAGCTTTTTCCGGTCCGGGAGATGCAGGCATACCTGCACGCCCAGCAGCTCCGGCAGCGCCCGCAGCGCCAGCAGTCCCAGCAGCGCCAGCATCAGCGCCGTAGAAACGATCCAGAGAAGCGTCTGCATGATCTCTCCTCACCCGTACATGTAAAGATACATGGCCCCGTACAGATTGAACGCCACGGCCAGCCCGCCCAGGGCCAGCTCCCAGCTGGCCACGCGCTTTGGCGCTCTATCCGCCAGACACATGTACACGAATGGCAGCGCGTCGCAGGAATACCGGGACCCGAACTGCCACGCGCCCAACGTCCTGTGCATGCACGTGAGCAGCAGCATCGCGGCCACGCCCACGGCGATGGAGACGCCCTCGGCGCTGACCCGTTTTCGCGCCGCGTTCACCCCGCAGCGGACGAACCAGACGAGAAACAGCGGGTTCGCCACAAAGAACATGAACCCCTGGAAAAGCGGGAAACTCAGCCGCCCGTCAACGAACGTCACCGGCGTGAAGAACATCTGCTTGATGTTGGGCCAGAGGTAGCTTATGTGAAACTGCCCGTGCTCGGCCCGCATGAACTCCGGCAGATAGTTGTGCCCGAACTCCAATGGGTCGTCGAACCGGACATAGTTGTAGACCATGTAGCACGCCCCGATGAGGATGGGCCCGATGAGGCACTTCCACTGGGCAAGGCAGCTGCGCCAGAACCCGCCCCGCTGGTCCCGCTCGTTCCATGCGAACAAAAACGCGAATATGGGCAGGAAAAGCCCGCTCAGCGGCCGGCAGCCCACCGCCAGGGCCAGAAACGTGGTGGCCAGGGCCTTGCGCCCATCCAGCGCGCACAGCACCGCCGCCAGACACATCACCATGTTCAGCGTCTGGGCCATGAACCACACCCCGCCGATGGTGGTCATGAACATGATGTTGCTGCCCCACACCAGCACCAGCGCCCAGAAGGCGGCGGCGCCCGGCGTGCGGCCCCGGCGGAGCATGATGAAATAGGCCAGCGCGGCGGAAAAAAGGCCGTACAGGGCCACCAGCAGGTTGCTGGGCGTGTCCATGCCGAAGGCCGCCACGAAGGGCACCAGCACCACCGACGGCAGCGGCGGGAAGGAGAGATAGTACTTGCCGTTATAGATGGCAAGCTCCAGATATTCGTATTTTTCCGGCTCGGCGATCCACGTCCGGCCCTGGAACCAGTTCCAGGTTTGCAGGGTATAGCTGTCCCAGTAATGGTGCTCGAACAGCGTCCCGCACATCAGGTCGCTCATGAGAAAATAACCCGCGCCCATGACGGCCAGCAGCGCCGCCAGGGTGCGGTAGCGGGGGGTTATCACGTGTGAAAGGCGGTTTTTCATGTTACAGATCTCCTTCCGGTTCTGCCCGCATCACCAGAGCCGGGACGGGCAAGGGGGTCGCGATCGGTGAAACAGCGTCCTTTTCTGCCACGATCTCAGTTGTGGAGAGGAAGGACACGGCGGAGCAGAACAGCAGTATAACGGCCAGAATGGCCGGGGCGACCCCGCGCTTTTTCGCCAGCATGATCTGCCGTACCCGCTCCTTGACCGCACGCCCGCCGAGGCCGGTCATAAGGACCCCGGCGCCGCGCTCTTCCTCCAGCTTAATGAGGGTCATGGCATAATCCGCTCGGCAGTCACCCGACAGACGCAGCGCCTCCTGATCGCACACAAGCTCGATATCCCGCGCCGCCAGCGCGTACATCAGCCACACCAGGGGATCGAACCAGTATATGCACAGCACGGCCGCCAGCAGGTACTTGAAGGGTACATGGAACCGGCGAATGTGGACGAACTCATGGACCAGCGCGCAGCGCAGCTTTTCGTCCTCCGCATGGGTCATGCATTCTGGCAGAAGGATCACGGGCCGCAGCACACCGTAGGTCAGGGGGGAGGATACTCGTTGGCTCACAAGTATGCGGACCCGGCGGCGTGGGCGAAAGCGCTCCGCTATGGCCCAAATGGCCGGGCTTTCCGCCGGGAGCGCCGGTCGGCAGCGGCGAAGAAAGCGGATATGGGAGAGGATGAAATATCCTGCCAGCGCCGCCGCTCCCACCGCCCAGACGGACATAAATATCCGCGTCTGGACCGGACCCGGCGCTGTCGTGATCCCGGCCGCGTAGGCCAGATGGTATCGTACATGCTCGGCCGCGCCCATGATCCACATGGCCGCGTTCGGTGTGTTGGGGCCGGACGGCAGGACCAGGGAGAAGGGGACGAGCAGCCGCACCGCCGCGATCAGCCAGAGCGCCGTAAACAGCCGCTTGGGAAGCCGGTCCAGCAGCAGCGCCCGCAGCAGGGCAGTGACCGCGATCAGCACGGACGCCGGAAAGATCATATATACCAGCGCTTTCACCGCAGATCCTCCACCAGCTTTTTCAGATCCTCGATCTCCTTCCGGGAAAGACGCCTCCTGCTCAGCAGCGACGCCACCAGCCGGTCCGCCGCGCCGCCGTACATCTTATCCACCAGCTCGTCCGTGGCGTATGCCCGTGCATCCTCCCGGGAGATCAGGGCGCGGCACAGAAAACCCGGCTCCCGCCGGGCTGCCGCGCCCTTGTCCAGACACTTTTTGATGACGGTATAGGTGGTGGTCTTGGACCAGCCGACCTGTTTGGACAGCGCGGCCGCGATATCCTTGGCCGGCGTCTCGCCTTCCCGCCAGAGTATCTCCATGACCTTCAATTCTGAATCGTACAGCTTCAAATGCATATACCGTCCTTTGTGATTCTACTGCGATAGAACCTGCGTGGTATTCTACTCCGCTAGAAAGCGCCTGTCAAGAAAAATCTGCTCCGGTGCAAATTATTGCCGGAGCAGGTCTGATATTTACCTGTTTGGTCAGCCGATCACCGTGTCGTCCTGGTCGATCCACTCCCGGACCTGGGTGACGCGTATATTATCCTCACCCAGGCGGGCGACCACCCGCTCAATGCCGGCGTTGATGATGAGCCGGCGGCACATGGAGCAGGAGGTGGTGTCTGGCAGCAGCTCCCCGGTCCGTGCGTCCCGGCCCACCAGGTACATGGTGGCGCCGATCATGTCCCGCCGTGCGGCGGAGATGATGGCGTTGGCCTCCGCGTGTACGGACCGGCACAGCTCGTACCGCTCCCCGGCGGGTATCTTCAGGTCCTCCCGGTGGCAGACGCCCATGTCCACGCAGTTGCGCCGGCCTCTGGGCGCGCCGTTGTAGCCGGTGGCCAGTATTTCGTCGTTTTTCACGATAATGGCCCCGTATGTCCGCCGCAGACAGGTGGACCGCTCCCGGGCCGCATCCGCGATGTCCAGATAATAGTTGAACTTGTCCCTGCGTTCCATAGTCGTTCCCCTCCTATGTTGCCCTTATTATAGAGTTTTTTCCCATTGAAGTGGTTACTTTTTTGTTACATATGTGCTATGATAGGCCCATGGAAAAGCGGAACTATCAAAAAGAGCTGGACGCCCTGACCTCCGGCCTCACAGACCGGCCCACGCTGCTGCTGCAGGCCTGCTGCGGGCCGTGCTCCAGCTATGTGTTGGAGTACATCACCCGATATTTCGACGTGACCGTGCTTTTTTATAACCCCAATATCCGGCCCGAGGCGGAGTACGAAAAGCGTCTGGCGACCCTGAAGCAGCTTCTCGACCGCATGCCCATGGAGCACCCGCCGACGCTCATGGAACCCGGCTGGCGTGGGCAGGAGTTTCTCGCCGCCGTGCGGGGTCTGGAGCGTGAGCCGGAGGGGGGCGCAAGGTGCGCGGTGTGCTTCCGGCTGCGGCTGGAGGAGACGGCAAAGCTGGCCGCGGCGCGTGGCTTTGATTATTTCGGCACCACCTTGACCGTGAGCCCCCACAAAAACGCCCAGGTGCTCAACGCCATCGGGGAGAGCCTGGGGGAGAAGTACGGCGTGGCCTGGCTGCCCTCGGACTTCAAAAAACGCAACGGCTACCTGCGCTCTATTCAACTGTCCAAAGAATACGGCTTATACCGCCAGGAATATTGCGGTTGCGGCTTTCCGGAAAAAACTGCGGTCGCGGATTGACAAGCGGGCATAAGGCGCGTATAATGGCCACACAATCGAAAAGGGGTGCTGGGTGTGACCCGGCTGAGATGGCGCGTAGACGCGCCGGGCCCTGGAACCTGATCCGGATAATACCGGCGTAGGAAACTGGCAGCTCATGCTGCGCGCTCGCCGTCGGGTCACTATGTGCCTGGCGGCGTTGCTTTCCGCAAAGAAAGGAGAAGAAAATGCAGAAGATCCAAACCCGAAAGCTCGTGGAGAGCGCCATGCTCATCGCCGTAGGAACGGTGCTGAGCCTGGTGAAGTTCGACATGCCCATGGGCGGCGGCATGACGCTGTGCAGCATGCTGCCCCTGATCGTGCTCAGCCACCGGTACGGCTGGAAGTGGGGCATGGTCAGCGCCCTGGTGTACAGCCTTTTGCAGCTGGTGCTGGGGCTGGACAACGTGCGCTACGCCACCGGCTTCGGTATGGCCGTGGCCATCGTGCTGCTGGACTACGTGGTGGCCTATACGGTCATCGGCCTGTCCGGCATCTTTGACGGCAAGTTCGCCAACCCCCGTACCTGCGTGGCGGTGGGCATTGCCGTGACGTTCTGTTTGCGGTTCGTGTGCCACTTCATCACCGGCGTGTGGATCTGGGACGCGCTGTGGCCCAACGATTACGGCATGAACAGCTACGTCTACTCGCTGGTCTACAACGGCTGGTACATGGCCGGGGAGCTGGTGCTGACGGAGATCGTGGCCATGCTCATCTACAAGCCCCTGGGCAAGTACTTCCGTGGCGAGGACCTGGCGTAAAACTTGCCAAGAGCTTGTCAAAAAGCAGCGTTGTAATCCCACAGGGGGGAGCTCGAGGGGGGCGGAAGCCCCGCCTCGAATTGAAAACATAGCGCCGGCGGCCCGCCTGGGCCGCCGTTTTTTCATTTTCCGTAGTGCTCCACCAGATACTCGATCGCCAGCCGGTACCCGACGAAGCCGTGGCCGGCGTATGTCTTCTCGCATGCCAGCCCCGCGTAGGACACCTGGCGAAAGGCCTCCCTTGCCGACACGTCGGACAGATGTACCTCCACCGCCGGGATGCTCACCGCCTTCAGCGCGTCCAATATGGCCACGCTGGTGTGGGTGTAGGCGGCGGGGTTGATGACGATGCCGTCCACGACTCCATAGGCGGCCTGTATCTTATCCACGATGGCCCCTTCATGGTTGGACTGGAAGCACTCCGCCTCCACGCTGTGCTGGTTGCAAACGTCCTGGATGAACTTCACCAGCGCGTCGTAGCTCTGCTCGCCGTAAATGCCCGGTTCCCGGATGCCAAGCATGTTGAGATTCGGCCCGTTTATCACAAGTATTTTCATTTGAGCGCCTCCAAAATGTGTGTTACGGTGTCCTCCAGCGGCCCGTTGTTGTCCACGGTGATGTCCGCGAACGCGGCGTATTTGTCCCGCCGCTGCGCGTACAGGGTCTCGGCGGAATTTTGCTGTGAAAGCGGCCGTCCTGCCTTGGGCAGCTTGGCAAGGTCCCGGGTGAGCCACACGATGACGCCGTTTTGGTGCAGCAGGGGATAGTTTTCCGCCCTGGTGACGCACCCGCCGCCGGTGGCCAGCACTGTCCCGGAGCCCTTGCCCAGCTCCGCCAGCGCCGCCGTCTCCCGGGCCCGGAAGCCTGCCTCGTCCTCCGCGGCGAAAATGTCCGGGATAGAACAGCCCGCCGCCTTCACGATCTCACCGTCCGCGTCGATAAACGGTCGGTCCAGGGCCTTCGCCAGCGCCCGCCCCACGGCGGACTTGCCGCAACCCGGCATGCCGATCAAAACGATGTTGGACATCTGCCGGGAAAGAGTTGACATAATTTCTTCTATTTTTTCCTTGGGGAGTTCATGTCCCGCGAACTGCTCCGCGCTGCGCCACGCCTGGGCCACCAGCATGCCGAGACCCCCGGCGTGTGGTATGTCCAGTTTTTCCGCTTCCAGCAAAAACGCCGTCCGCTGCGGGTTATACACCACGTCGAACACCCCCTCACAGGCGGGGAAGTCCGCGACAGATACGGGCGCTGCGCCGGTGTTGGGGAACATCCCCAGGGGTGTGGTATTGACCAGTATGGCCGCGTCCCGATGCCTGTCCAGGTTACCATAATTATTTTCCCCGGTCCTTGACACGGACACGATCGGGTCTGCGCCCATCTCCGCCAGCGCCGCTTTTACGGCCAGGGACGCGCCGCCGGTGCCGAACACCAGCGTTTTTTTGCCCGCCACATCCACGCCGGAGCGCTCCACGATATACCGGAAGCCGGTGTAGTCCGTGTTGTCCCCGTACCAGCCGTCAGACCGGCGGACCAGCGTGTTCACGCTGCCGATGCGTGTCGCTGCGTCGGAGAGCTGGGCGCAGTAGGTGAGCACGTCTTTTTTGTAGGGGATGGTCACGTTCATCCCGTCCAGGTCCGTGGTCCGCAAAAACCGGTCCAAATCATCCGGCTCCACCTCGTAGAGCTCGTACCCGTAATCGGCCAGCATGCCGTGTATCTGCGGCGACCAGCTGTGGCCCAGCGTCCGGCCCAGCAGCCCGAATTTCTTACTGCCCATCGTGTTCCTCCATCAGCCTTTCCTGATAGGCGCGGCTTGCGGCCATGATGGGGCCGTAAAGCCCTCCGATAAGCTCCGCCGTCTCGGGCCGGCACTGGGCCTTGACGGCCTCCACTTTCGCCGCCTCACGGCCCGGGTCCAGCACGGCCAGACCGTGGGCCTTTTTATAGGCGGCGATCTGGGCGGCCACGTCCAGCCGCTGCTCCAACAGCGCGATGAGCTGCCGGTCCACCGCGTCGATTTTTTCTCGCAGTTCGTTCAAGTCCATGTCAACACCTGCTTTCCAACAACGCGTCGTAAATGGCCGCGGCGGCGGCGGCCTCCACGCATGGCACGGCCCGGAGCACGATGCATGGGTCGTGACGGCCCTGGACCGTGAGCTTCACGTTCTCGTGGGAGAAAAGGTCCACGCTGTCCTGTTCCATGCCGATGGACGGGGTGGGCTTGAACGCGGCACGGAACACGATGGGCATGCCGCTGGTGATACCGCCCAAAATACCGCCGTGGTGATTTGTCCGGGTGCGGACCGGACCGGCCTCGTCAAAATAGAAGGGGTCGTTGTTCTCGCTGCCCCGCATATGGCCTACGGCAAAGCCCGCGCCGAACTCCACGCCCTTCACGGCGGGTATGGCGAATACCGCCTGGGCGATACGATTCTCCATGCCGCCGAACATGGGCTCGCCCAGACCGGCGGGCACGCCCTCGGCCACGCACTCAATGATGCCGCCCACCGAATCCCCGGCGGCCTTGACATCTTCCAGCAGCGCTTCCACGGCGGCGGGCTCCGTTTCGCCGCCGATGGACAAAACGCGGGCCCGGACGCTGATGCCCTCCTGGGCCAGCAGCTGCAGCGCCAGCCCTCCCGCCACGCACAGCGGCGCGGTGAGCCGGCCGGAGAACTGTCCGCCCCCGGCCACGTCCCGGGCAGGTCCGTATTTTACGAAGGCGGTGTAGTCCGCGTGGCCCGGTCTCGGCACCCGGCGCAGCTGGTCGTAGTCCGACGAGCGGGCGTCGGTGTTGCGGATGACGGCGGTCACCGGCGCGCCGCAGGTGTGCCCGTCCGCCAGCCCCGCGATGAACTCCGGCGCGTCGGCCTCTTTCCGGGCCGTGGCGTACTTGCCGTGCCCCGGCGCACGGCGGGCCAGAAAGGCCCCCAGCGCGTCCATGTCCGGGGCGAACCCGGAAGGAAGCCCCTCGATCGTCACGCCGATGGCGGGGGCGTGGGACTGGCCGAAAATGGTGAAGCGGTAGCGGCTGCCAAAGCTGTTGCTCATGGTTCGTCCTCCAAAGTGATCCGGCCTCCCAGACGGGCGAAATCTTCCCAGAAGGCGGGATAAGATTTGTTTACGGCCTCGGCCCCGTGGAGCGTGACCGGCCCCTCACATGCCAATGCCGCCACGGCGGCGCTCATGGCGATCCTGTGGTCGTTGGCGCTGTCTGCCTCGCCGCCGGCAAGACGGGGCTTTCCCGTTATAATAAGTCCGTCGGCCAGCTCCTGCACGTCGCCGCCCAGGGCGCTTATCAGCTTTGCCGTGACGGCCAGCCGGTCGCTCTCCTTTATCCGCAGCCGCCCGGCGTTTTGAAATCTTGTCACCCCGGGGCTGACGGCGGCCAGCACGCTTAAGACCGGCACCAGGTCGGGTACGTCGGCGCAGTCCACCAGGTTGTCGCCCGCCGAGATACGCGCCGCCAGCGCCGTCACCGCCTTATCCCCCTGGGGGGAATCCGGGTCCAGCCCCGTCACGCGCAGCGTGCCGCCGCAGATGTGGTCCGCCACGACCCAGAACGCGGCGTTGGACCAGTCGCCCTCCACCGCCGCCTGACCGGGGGAGACGTAGCGGGACCCGCCGGGCACGGTGAAGCCATTGTCCCCCATGGGACATTCCACGCCGAAAAGCCCCAACGCCCGCACGGTCATGGTCACGTATGCCGCCGACTCCAAATGTCCCGTCAGGGCGATACGGCTCGGCCCGTCCAACAGGGGCAGGGCGAACAGCAGTCCGCTGATGAACTGGGAGGACACGTTGGCGGCCAGGGTATAGTCCCCCGGCGTGAGCCTTCCCGCCACGGCGATCTCATCCGGCGCGGGCCGGGATAATTTTGCTCCGTGGCGCTCCAGCTCCTCCCACAGGGGGGACAATGGCCGCTCCGGCAGCCGTCCGTGCATTTTGATGGTCGCTTCTGCGCCAAGGGCACACACCACCGGCAGCAAAAACCGCAGGGTGGACCCGCTCTCGCCGCAGTCCAGCGCGGGACGCTCCGGCACGGCATTTATCGGCGCTACACTGAACCCGCCGTTTTCGTATACGATATCCGCCCCCAGGGCCCGCAGACAGTCGGCTGTGGCGATAATATCCGCCGAGAGGGTGGGGCAGGCGATGGCCGTGGGCCTGTCGGCCAGGGCCGCGCAAATGAGCAGCCGGTGGGCCTGGCTTTTGGAGGCGATGGCCGGTATGGTCCCGGCCAGGCGGGATGGCTGGATGATGGCCTTCATCTCAAAGCCCCGCTTTCATGAACGCCGCCGTCTCATTCGTACCCATGGGCCGTATCACACAGCGGCCTATCGCCTCCGGCACGATGACGTTGATCGTGCCCCCAATGACGCTTGTCTTACCCCCGGAGCGCTTTTTGTCCGAGAGCATCCGCTCCGCCAGCGCGGGAAATGGCGCGTCCGTATGGGTGGGCAGGCCGAACTTATCCAGAATACCGTCCACCCGCGCCGGCACGTCGGCGGCGCAAATGCCGTTTTTGGCGGCGGCACGGCAGACCACGGCCAGCCCGATGGCCACGGCCTCGCCGTGGGACAGGCCGAAACCGCTCTCCGCTTCCACCGCGTGGCCCAATGTGTGGCCCAGATTCAAAAGGGCCCGACGGCCCGTGTCGAACTCATCCTCCGCCACCACGTCCCGCTTGTGCTCTACGCACCGGGCGATGACCGCCTCCCGGTCGAAGCCCTTGCCGACCCGGTCCAGCAGGTCGAACAATGCCGGGTCGAACAGCACCGCCGTCTTGATGACCTCGGCGCACCCGGCGGTGAACACGTTCTCCGGCAGAGACCCCAGCGTGTCCGTGTCGCACAGCACGGCCCGCGGCTGCCAGAACGCCCCCATGAGATTCTTGCCCGCGGGCAGGTCCACGGCCGTCTTGCCGCCCACGGAGGAATCCACGGCGGCGAGAAGCGTTGTGGGGCACTGGATATAGGCCACGCCCCGCATGTATGTGGCGGCGGCGAGACCGGTGAGGTCGCCCACCATGCCGCCGCCCAGGGCCACGAACACGTCCGAGCGGGTCATGCGGCGGGCGGCGGCGAAATTCAGCAGGTCGATGAGGTTCGCGGCCGTCTTGCTGGCCTCCCCCTGTGGCAGGGTAAACGTGTCCCCGAGCAGCCCTTCGTCGGTCAGGCTCTTTTCCGCGTTTTTCGCCCAGCTTGGTCCCGCGCCGGTGTCGGTCACCAGCACGTACCGGCTGGCCCCGGGGCAGAGGGTTTTCACCGTCCGGCCCAGACCGTCCAGCAGCCCCGGCCCCACGGCCACGTCGTATGGCACGGATACGGGTACGTGTACGGTTTTCATCCGTCGATCTCCTCCTTCCGGCGCTTGCCCTCCTCCAACAGGGCGCAAAGCGTGTCGTGGTCGTTCGCCGCGATGGCGTCCCGGTAGGCCTGCATGCTGGCGATGAACGCGTCCATCTCGGCGAGCATATTGTCCCGGTTGTCCAAAATAAGCTCGGTCCACATGCCGGGGTTCAGCCACGCCACCCGTGTCAGATCCTTGTAGCTCCCGGCGGAAAAGCCCCGGTGCCTTGCGGCAGTGGGACTTTTGATGTACCCGTTGGACACCACGTGGCACATCTGGGAGGTGAAGGCGATCATCTCGTCGTGGTCCTGGGCGGTGGTCACGCTGATGCGGCCGAACCCGGCGGGCTTCAAAAGGGCCTTGACCCTTGCCAGAAAGTCCGGGTCGTCGTATACCGGCGGCACTACCACCATGGGCGAGCGGTCGTAGAGATTGGCCCGGGCGTATTTGTAGCCGGAAAACTGGGTCCCGGCCATGGGATGGCCGCCAACGAAGGTAAAGCCGTGCGCTTTTGCCAGGTCAAAGCCGAACTCACATATGGCCCGCTTCACCCCGGCGCAGTCCATGACGATACCGGTTTTGGAAAAATCCTCCGCGTGCTCGTTCATATAGTCCATGGCCGCCTGGGGGTAGAGGGCGATCAGCACCAGGTCGCAGGTTTTCAAATTCTCCGCCGTTAAAACCCCGTCCACGGCTCCGTCCAGCATGGCAAATTCCAATGTGGACCGGCTGCGGTTCCAGCCCAGGACCTTCACGTCCGGGTCGCGCTTGTACGCCTTGGCCAGGGACCCGCCGATGAGGCCCAGGCCCACGATGCCGACTGTCATGACCGAATTGCCTCCAACACCCGGTTTATCTGCTTCATCAAACCGTCGAACTGCTCCGGCGTCAGGCTCTGCGCCCCGTCGCACAGGGCGTGCAGCGGGTCGTTGTGTACCTCCACCATGATGCCGTCGGCCCCCGCCGCGGCGGCCGCCAGGGCCATGGAGGGCACCAGACTGGAATGTCCGGTGGCGTGGCTGGGGTCAACGACTACGGGCAGGTGGCTCAGCTCGTGCAGCACCGGCACGGCCGACAGGTCCAGGGTGTTGCGGGTGTACGTCTCATAGGTCCGGATGCCCCGCTCGCACAGTATCACGTTCTCGTTGCCCCCGGCCATGATATACTCGGCGCTCATGAGAAGCTCCTTGATGGTGTTGGCAAGGCCGCGCTTCAATAAAATCGTCTTGCCGGTCCGGCCCAGACCCTTCAGAAGCTCGAAATTCTGCATATTCCGTGCCCCCACCTGTATCACGTCCACGTCCGCGAACAGGTCCAGGTCCCGCATGTCCATGATCTCCGACACGATGGGCAGGCCCGTGGCCTTTTTCGCCTCGGCCAGCAGCTCCAGTCCCGTGGCGTGCAGGCCCTGAAAGTCGTAGGGGCTGGTCCGGGGCTTGAACGCGCCGCCCCGCAAAAGCTTGGCCCCGCTGGCCTTCACGCTCTCGGCGATGCCGATGATCTGGTCGTGGGTCTCCACGGAGCATGGTCCCGCGATGACGGCGAAGTGTCCGCCGCCGATGGCGACGCCTCCGGCGTTTACCACCGTGTCCTCCGGGTGAAACTTCCGGTTGCACTTTTTGAACGGCTCGCTGACCCGCTTCACGGACTGGACGATCTCAAGGCTCTGCAGCAGCTCCATGTCGATGTGGGACGTGTCGCCCACCAGGCCCAGAATGGTGTACTCGTCGCCCTGGGACACGTGTACCTGCACGTTCTGGCCCTCCAGCCAGTGGATGAGGTGGTCCCGCTGCTCGGCGGTGGCATTGGGTTTCAGGACGGTTATCATGGGGAATACTCTCCTTTACAAAAAAGCTGTGCGGCGCATGTGCCGCACAGCCTGTAGATTCTGGTCGAACGCTTTTCCGCAGCACCTGTCGCTATTACCTTCCGAAAAAGTAATAGGAACGATAAAAGCTGGCGGAAAAAACGAAACGCATAAAAATGGCTCCTTTGTGTTGTCACCGGCATTATAGTGCGTAATGCGATAATTGTCAATAATTTTTTGATTTAAAATGCGAAAAACGTCTCGTACACGACGCGGACGAAGAACACCCCCAGCACAACGCCTATGAGGGGCTTGACGATCCTGGAGCCCTTGGCGGTAAAGGACCGGGCCCCCAGGTAATTGCCCGCGATACCGAACAGCCCTGCCGTCAGCCCCAGGGGCAGCTGGACCTGGCCGTTGACCAGATACGTCACCAGCGCGGCGATGTTGGTGGAAAGGTTGATGACCTTGGTGGTCCCGGCGGCGTCGTTCAGGCTCATGTGGGCAAGACCTGTGAGCAGCAGCAGCAAAAACGTGCCGGTGCCGGGTCCGTAAAACCCGTCGTACACCCCGATGCCCAGCGCCAGCGCACAGGCGATGGCCGTTGTCTTCCCGGCGGGCAGGGGGTCCTTTCCGGCGGCGTCGATGGCCTTGCTTTTGAACACGTAAACCGCCGTCAGCGGCAGCACGAACAGCAATATGACGCGAAAGACCTTATCGTCCACCAGCAGCGCCAGATTGGCCCCCGCCGCGGAGCCTATGAGCGCGAACACCGCGCACAATAAGCACAGCCGGGGCTTTATATACCCCTCCCGCCAGAACTTGACGGTGGTGACGGTGGTGCCCATGGCGGAGCTTATTTTATTGGTGCCGATGCTCATGTGTACCGGCAGTCCCGCGATGAGATAGGCCGGCAGGGAGATGAGCCCGCCGCCGCCGGCAACGGCGTCCACGAATCCCCCCAGAAACACCAGGGGGCAGACGATGCAATACTGTACCCAAGAGGCCATTTTTGACTCCCGACCGCGGTTGACAGCAACCGGCGTTTTCCTTATAATTTCCCTATACTATACCCGCTTGCAAGCGGGAAATCAAGGAGCAAATACCATGATCGTGACATATAAGGGCAAGACGCCCGCCCTGGACAAGTCCGTGTTTCTGGCGGACAACGCCACCGTCATCGGCGACGTGCGGGTGGGGGAGGACTCCTCCCTCTGGTTCGGCGCGGTGCTGCGGGGGGACAACGAGCCCATTATCATCGGCCGCCGGACAAGCGTGCAGGACAACGCCACCCTCCACTGCGACCCGGGCCACCCGCTGACCATCGGCGACGACGTGACGGTGGGCCACAACGCGGTGGTCCACGGCTGCACGGTGGGCGACGGCGCCCTCGTCGGCATGGGCGCTGTGGTGCTGGACGACGCCGTTATCGGCGAGTACGCCATCGTCGGCGCCGGCGCCGTTGTCACCGCCGGGACACAAATACCGCCCTATGCCCTGGCGGTAGGCGCGCCGGCCAAAATAGTCCGGACGGACCGGACGGAGCAGAAACAGGCCAATCTTGCCAACGCCGCCGGGTACGTGGCCCGGAAAAACGCCTATATGACCGGCGAGGCATAACTTTTCGTGCCAAACCCACAAATAATTCGTGGGAAATTTGGAGAAGTTTTGGGCTTATCACGGACGGGTTTTCTTTGACATATTGGCCGGGCATTGTTATACTTATGACGAGAAAGCTTGACGTTGCGTTCCTATAATTTTTTATTTTTTTAGGAGGTAACCCATGAAGAAGCTCTTATCCCTGCTCCTGGCCCTTGCGATGGTGCTGAGCCTGGGCGCGGCCGCGTTTGCTGACGAGGCCGAGGCCGAGACCGTCACGGTGCTGTACACCAACGACGTACACACCTACATCGACAAGGACCTGAACTACACCCTGGCCGCCATGTACCGCGACACGCTGGACAACGTGCTGATCGTGGACGCCGGCGACCACATCCAGGGCACCGCTTACGGCTCCATGGACAAGGGTCGGCACATCATCGACCTGATGAACGCCGTGGGCTATGACGTGGCCACCCTGGGCAACCACGAGTTCGACTACGGCATGGAAGGCTGCATGAACGCCATCGAGTGGGCCGAGTTCCCCTACATCTCCTGCAACTTCTACCATGAAGCCGACGGCGTGAAGGGCGAGAACGTTCTGGACCCCTACAAGGTCTTTGAGATCGGCGGCCAGAAGATCGCCTTCGTGGGCATCACCACCCCCGAGAGCTTCACCAAGTCCACCCCCGCTTACTTCCAGGATGAAAACGGCAACTACATCTACGGCATCGCCGGCGGCGAGGACGGCTCCGACCTGTACGCCACCGTGCAGGAGGCCATCGACGCCGCCTCCGCCGAGGCTGACATCATTATCGGCCTGGGCCACCTGGGCGTTGACCCCGCCTCCAAGCCCTGGACCAGCGAGGAAGTCATCGCCAACACCACCGGCTTTGACGCTTTCATCGACGGCCACTCCCACACCGAGGTCCCCATGGAGGAGGTCGCGGATAAGGACGGCAACACCGTCATCCTCACCCAGACCGGCTCCTACTTCAACAACCTTGGCCAGATGACCATCGCCCCCGACGGGACCATCGAGACCGGCCTTCTGACCATGACGGACGTGAAGGCCGCCCTGTTCGACAAGGAGGACGCTGCCCTCCGTGCCGGCGAGGAGCCCGAGCTGGAAGCTGGCGTCTATGACGTGCAGTCCGCCTGGATCGGCCAGGTCAACGACGAGCTGGGCCAGGTCATCGGCACCACCGAGGACGTTCTGGACAACTATGACGCCGACGGCAACCGTCTTGTCCGCAGCCAGGAGACCAACTCCGGCGACTTTGCGGCCGACGCGCTGTATTACCTGTTCGACCAGACCAGCGTGGTGGACGGCTATCCCGTGGATATGGCCATTATGAACGGCGGCGGCATCCGCAACGAGGCCCTGACTGGCGAGATCAGCTACCTGACCTGCAAGAACATGCACACCTTCGGCAACGTTGCCTGCTTCATCCAGGTCACCGGCCAGCAGATCCTTGACGCGCTGGAGTTCGGCGCCCGCGGCGTCGGCACCGGCGAGGAGATCGGCGGCTTCCTGCATGTCTCCGGCGCGAAGTACACCATCGACACCAGCATTGAAAGCTCTGTCACCATGGACGAAAAGGGCGTGTTCACCGGCGTCACCGGCGACTACCGCGTGAAGGACGTGCAGATCCGCAACCACGAGACCGGCGAGTACGAGCCTCTGGACGTGAACGCAACCTATAACCTGGCGGGGTACAACTACACCCTCCGCGACCTGGGCGACGGCTTCTCCATGTTCCAGGGCGGCGTGAACATCCTGGACTACGTGATGGAGGACTACATGGTCCTGGCCAATTACGTTCAGTCCTTTGAGGACACCGACGGCGACGGTCTGCCCAACGTATCCGGCTATCCCGATGTGAACGGCGAGGGCCGCATCACCATCGAGTAATTTCCCTGCAATAACCAAGCAGCGGCATTTGGCACCCGCCATTTGCCGCTGTTTTTTCTTGCCCTGTGACCCGGGGCGGGAGCGCGTATAACGGCATACAATGACCTGTACGGTGCGCGGCGTGAATTTTTCCTTTACAATATCATAAGATTATGTTATAATAATTTTATTAATTTAAATAGAAGGAGCAGCGAAACCATGAAAAAGCTGAAACTGCCCGCGTGGATCTTCATCGGCATGATCCTGGGCATCCTGGCCGGCCTTGGGTGCATGTACGGCATGGCCGACGGCGGCGCGTTCACCACCGCGTACTTAAAGCCCTTTGGCGACATCTACATCAACCTGCTGAAATTCCTGGTGGTGCCCGTGGTGCTGACCAGCATCGTCAGCGGCGTTGTCAGCCTGGGGGACATCAAGCGCGTCGGCTCCATCGGCTGGAAGACCATCGTCTACTATCTGGGCACGACGGCCATCGCCATCGTGATCGGCCTGATCTTCGCCAACGTGGCCAACGGCATGGGTCTGTTCCCGGTGCTGGAGACGGCCGAGGCGGAGTACGAGGCCAATTCCTCCAACATCATGGACGTGATAAAGGGCATCTTCCCCTCCAACATGTGGCAGAGCTTTTCCGACGCCAACATGCTCCAGGTCATCGTCGTGGCGCTGTTCCTGGGCGCCGGCATCCTGATGGCCGGGGAGAAGGGAAAGAAGTTCAGCGACGTGATGGAGAGCGCCTACGCCGTGGTCATGAAGATCATGAGCTTCATCATCAAGCTGACCCCCATCGGCGTGTTCTGCCTGATGGCCGACGTGGTGGCCGTGAACGGCCCCAAGATCGTGGGCTCTCTGATGCTGGTGGTGCTGGTGGCCTATGTGGCCTATATCGTCCACTTCGTCGTCTGCTACGGCGCGTCCGTTGCCGCGCTGAGCAAGGTGGGCTTCGTCAAGTTCGTCAAGGGTATCTGGCCGGCCATGGTGGTGGCCTTCACCACCACGTCCTCCGCCGCCACGCTGCCCGTGACCATCGACTGCTCCAATAAGCTGGGTTCCGACCCGGAGGTCAGCTCCTTCGTGCTGCCTCTTGGCGCCACCATCAACATGGACGGCACCGCCATTTACATGGGCGTGGCCTCCATCTTCATCGCCACCTGCTACGGCATCCACCTGACCCTGAGCCAGATGGCCATGATCGTCCTGACCGCGACCCTTGCCTCCATCGGTACGGCTGGCGTGTCCGGCGCGGGCATGATCATGCTGGCCATGGTGCTGGAGAGCGTGGGTCTGCCCGTGGCGGGCATCGGCCTTATCGCCGGCGTCGATAAGCTGTTCGATATGGGCCGTACCACGCTGAACATCGTGGGCGACTCCACCTGCGCGCTGTACATGTCCCGTCTGGACGCCAAGCGGGCAGCACGTCTGGCAGCAAAGAAGTAAGCCGGACATAAAAAAGTATCGTCTGGCTGACAAAAAGGCCGGACGAGCAAGAGCGTATGTCAGCCCCCGGCCTGCACAGGCCGGGGGTTTTGCGTACCCTTTTCATAAGAAATTCTGCGCCGTATTGCAATACGAAAACCGTTGTGCTAATATGATAGACCGCCATAAAGAGACAGGAGGGCGTTATTTGTATGTCAGTCGTGGAAAGTTCCGATAAATTGAAGATGATACACAGCGACATCCGGGGGCCCGTATACCAGAAGGCCCTGGAGATGGAGCGGCAGGGGATCGAGGTGCTGAAGCTCAACACCGGCAATCCCGGCAACTTTGGCTTCGGCATGCCGGACAGCGTGCGCCAGGCGCTGCTGGCCAACATGGACCGGGCCGTGGCCTACTGCGCGCCCGGCGGCCTGGACGAGGCAAGAGAGGCTCTGCGGGCCTATCACGCGTCCTGCGGTCTGCAGGGTATAACGGCGGAGGACGTGTTCATCGGCAACGGCGTAAGCGAGATGGCCCAGATGGTCTGCGCCAGCGTACTCAGCGCCGGGGACGAGCTGCTGGTGCCCGCGCCGTGCTACAGTCTCTGGTCCAACAGCGCCTACCTGGCCGGGGCCAAACCTGTGTACTATATCTGCGACGAGAAGGCGGACTGGTATCCGGACCTGGACGATATGGCCCGGAAGATCACGCCAAAGACGAAGGCCATCGTACTTATCAACCCCAACAACCCCACCGGCCAGGTATACGCCCCGGCGCTTACGGAGCATGTGGCGGCCCTCGCCAGGGAGCACGGGCTGCTGCTCATCTCGGACGAGATCTACGACCGGCTCATCATGGACGATATGCCCTTCCGGTCCGCGGGGGCCATCGCCCCGGACCTGCCTGTGGTGACGTTGAACGGCCTTTCCAAGAGCCACATCATATGCGGCTTTCGCTGCGGCTGGGCGGTGGTTTCCGGCCCGCGGGAGCAGACGCGGCAGCTGCGGGAGTGTCTTATGAAGCTCTCGGCCCTGCGGCTGTGCGGCAACGTTCTGACCCAGCTGGTGATCCCCGCCGCCATGAACGACCCGGACAGCACCCGGGCCATGCTGATCCCCGGCGGGCGCATTTACGAGCAGCGCTCCGCCGCCCTGCGGGCCCTGGACCAGATAGACTGCGTATCCTATGTGAAGCCCCACGCGTCCTTTTACATCTTCCCAAAGATATCTGACCGGGTCCCCATCCGGGACGACCACCGTTTCGCCGTGGACCTGCTGGAGGCGAAGCATATCCTGCTGGTGCCGGGCAGCGGCTTTGTCTGGCCCGCGCCGGACCACTTCCGGCTGGTGCTCCTGCCCGAGCCGGAGGAGCTGTACCGCGCCCTGCTGGAGATCGGCGACTTTCTGGAACACTACCGCCAGGACTGATTCACAATACAAAAGGACCCTGTTTCACCTTTGAAACAGGGTCCTTGTATGTTTGGTGAGAAAACTCAATTCTGATGCGCTTTTTGCCTTGTGGCGCGTACATTTTCCGCGGCGGCGTGGTTGAACCTCCGGCGGCCGGAGGTTTTATCCGCCTCGGTCTGACCCGCGGCGGCCAGCTTCAGCTGCCGGCGGTTCTTCACGTCCTCGTGCATGGGCTGGATGTCGCCGGCGGCCTTCAGGGCCATCTTGGTCATCAGCGGGCCCACCAGCTCATAGATGAGCACGGCGAACAGCGTGATATTGCGGATGAGCGCGCCCTGTTCGCCCAGCTCCATAGCCGTCGTACACATGCCCAGCGCCACGCCGGCCTGGGGCAGCAGCGTGATACCCAGATACTTGCAGGTGGATTCCGGGCAGTGGGTGGCCTTGGCGGAGGCCCAGGCGCCCACGTATTTGCCGATGGAGCGGAAGATGATGTATATCACGCCGATGAGCACGATGGAGCCGGAGGCGAACACCCCCAGGTCCAGCTCCGCGCCGCACAGCACGAAAAACAGCGCCAGCAGGGGGGACGACCACTTGTCCGCCAGGTACATAAGGTCCTCCGACAGCGGGCAGCAGTTGCAGAACACCGTGCCCAGCATCATGCACACCAGCAGGGACGAAAACCCGATGGTCACGGGTCCGATGTGAAATTCCGCCATGGACAGCGCCACCGTCAAAAACACGAACGCGATGGTCATGTTGAGCCGGTTGGTGTTGGAGTTGAAGAGCTTCTCCATCTGGGTCAGCGTCCAGCCCATGAGCGCGCCCAGACCCAGGGACGCCGCGATCTCCACCAGGGGGTTTACAATGATGGACACCAGGTCCAGCTCGCCCACCACCAGCGTCTTGGCGACGCCGAAGCTGACGGCGAACACCACCAGGCCCACCGCGTCGTCCAGGGCGACGATGGGCAGCAGTATGCTGGTCAGGGGTCCCTTGGCTTTATATTCCCGCACCACCATCAGCGTGGCGGCGGGGGCGGTGGCGGTGGCGATAGCCGCCAGGGTGAGAAGCTGGGGCACGGTCAGCACGTCCGGCCGCAGCCGGTGAAAGACGTACAGCGCCGCGTCCACCAGCGCCGTAGCCGTCAGCGCCTGGACGATGCCCACCACGGTGGCCTGTTTGCCGATGGCCTTCAGGTCCTTCAGGCGAAACTCGCTGCCGATGGAGAAGGCGATGAAGCCCAGCGCGATGTCCGACGCCAGACCCAGCGCTTCCACCTGGTCAAAGCTGGTGAAGCCCAGGTATTTCACGCCCAGCGCGCCCAGGCAGTAGGGCCCGATCAGCACGCCGGAGACCAGATACGCGGTCACGGCGGGCAGCTTGGCCAGCCGGGAAAGCCGGGTCATGAGCAGCCCTGCCAAAATCGCGACGGATACGGAGAGAAGAATTTCCATTTGTTCGACCTGATTCCTTCTACATAATAACAGCGCCATTTCCGGCGCAAGACGGCATTATAGTGTGTTTTATTTGTGAATGCAAGCATCAAAATCGCTAAATATCCGGTCGAAAACCGGCGGCTTTTTTCCGTGCGGTCCGGGCGCATGTTTTCCGCCCCAGCGCATATACTTTGGACAAATCATCCGAAAAGGGGAAAATCATGCAAGTGAAGTTAAAACCGCTGGTGATAAGCCTGGCCGTCAGCCTGGGCGTTGGCGGCCTGTCGGCCCTTTTGACCCGGGACGCCATGGAGGAATTTGCCATGTTGGACCAGCCGCCTCTGTCCCCGCCGGGGTGGCTATTCCCGGTGGTGTGGACGGTGCTTTTTATCCTCATGGGCATAGCGGCCTATCTCGTCTGGGTGGAAAACGCCCCGGACCGCAAGACGGCCCTGTGGCTTTACGGGGTGCAGCTGGCCTTCAATTTCCTGTGGACCATCATCTTTTTCAACACCCAGCGCCGGGGCTTTGCGCTGGGCTGGCTGGTCATTCTCTGGGCGCTGATACTGGCCACCATCGTGCGCTTCTGGAAGCAGTCGCCCACCGCCGGAAAGCTGCTCATTCCCTATATCCTCTGGGTCACGTTCGCCGGGTATCTGAACGCCGGGGTGTGGTATCTCAATGGATAGTTAGCGTTGACAAAACCGCCTCCCCGCTCCTATGATGGTCAGAAAAGGCCGGTTTGCATAGGATATGCAGGGGAGGTGAGAGGATGTTTCGCTGGTTTGCCTCGAAATTCATCAAGCACTGGGACGAGACGGACCGTCCCGAGGTCCGTATGGCCTGCGGCCAGATGGCCAGCGCCCTGTCCATCGGCTCCAACGTGCTCCTGTGTGCCCTGAAGCTGGCGACGGGTCTGGCGGCCGGGTCTGTGGCGGTGGTGGCGGACGGCGTCAACAACCTGTCCGACGCGGCCAGCAACATCATAAGCCTCATCGGCTTCCGCCTTGGCTCCCGCCCGGCCGACGCGGAACACCCTTACGGCCACGGCCGCTATGAATACCTGGCGGGCCTGATGGTGGCGGTGCTGATTTTGGCGGCGGGCCTGGAGCTATTAAAGTCCAGCGTGGAGCGGGTGCTGCACCCGGCGGCGCCGGAGTTTTCCTGGGCCATGGCGGCGACCCTGGCCGCGTCTATTCTGGTGAAGCTGTGGATGATGGCCTTCAACCTGGAGGCCGGCAAGCGCATCGGCTCCGGGACCCTGACCGCCACGGCCATGGACAGCCGCAACGACGCCGTCGCCACGGCGGTGGTGCTGCTGGGTATGGCTGCGGCCCATTTCACCGGAGCTGACCTGGACGGCTGGCTGGGCCTGGGCGTGGCGGCGTTCGTGCTGCACAGCGGCTTTACTCTCGTGCGGGACACCCTGGACCCGCTCATCGGCCGCAAGCCGGAGCCGGAGGTCATCGACGCCATCCGGGAGCGTATTCTGGCCTGCCCCGGCGTACTGAGCACCCACGACCTGATGCTGCACGACTACGGCCCCGGCCAGCGCTTCGCCAGCGCCCACGTGGAGATGGCGGAGGAGGACGGCCTGACGGCGTGCCACGCCGCGTTAGTCGCCCTGAGCCGGGAGTTTTTGGAGAAGGACGGCTTGCACATCGTGTTCCAGCTGGACCCGGTGTCCCACGCGGACACGGAGGAAAACCGGCTGCGTGCCCACGTATCCCGGCGGGCCAAACTCATCGACGAGCATGTCACGGTCCACGACCTGAGCCTTACCAGGGCGGGGGAGAGCGTGACCGTCCGCTTTGACTGCTACATACCGGCGGACGTGGAGATACCGGAGCCGGAGCTGCGCCGGATGCTGGAAAACATCGTCCGGGAGCAGTATCAAGCCGCGGACTGCGCCATAACCATCGACAGGGACTACATGGCGCCGCCCCACTGATACAATTTGGCATATCTTCCAGAAAAACCGCCGACCTGACGGACGGGCTTGTGGCCTTGTACGATTGCGTGAAATTTTATTCTCTGCTAGAATAAAGAAAACAGCGCTTTACACAGGGGGACGAGATCATGAGCCGGATAGCGGTAGCGACAGACAGCAACAGCGGCATCACCCAGGCTATGGCCCGTGATATGGGCATCCGTGTGCTGCCCATGCCGTTTTTCATCAACGGGGAGCTTTACTTCGAGGACATCACCCTGACCCAGGCGGAGTTTTATGAAAAGCTGGACCAGGACGCGGACATCTCCACCTCCCAGCCCGCCCCCGGGGACGTGACGGACCTGTGGGACGAGCTTTTGAAAGACTACGACCAGGTGATCTATATCCCCATGTCCAGCGGCCTGTCCGCCTCCTGTGAGACGGCGGAGGCCCTGGCGGCGGACGAGCCCTACGAGGGCCGTGTCTACGTGGTGGATAACCAGCGCATTTCCATCACCCAGCGACAGGCGGTGCTGGACGCGCTGGAAATGGCGCGGGCGGGCATGACCGCCCCGGCGATCGTGGACGTACTTATGCGGGAGAAGCTGGAATCGAGCATCTACATCACCGTGGACACGCTGAAATACCTCAAAAAAGGCGGCCGTGTGACCCCCGCCGGCGCGGCATTGGGCTCCGTGCTGAACATCAAGCCCGTGCTGACCATCCAGGGGGAGAAGCTGGACGCCTTTGCCAAGGTCCGGGGCATGAAGGCGGCGCGGCTGAAGATGCTGGACGCCATGGAAAAGGACATCCGGGAGCGCTTCGCCGGGCAGAAGGTCCACCTGATGGCGGCGTATACCTGCACCCGGGAGGAGGCCGCCGGCTGGGCGGAGCAGATACGCCAGCGTTTCCCGGACATGGAGCTGGAAATGCTGGACCCGCTATCTCTGAGCGTGTCCTGCCACATCGGCAAGGGTTCGATGGCCATCGCCTGCAGCAGGGTCGTCGATGCGCGCTAGCCAGGTCTCCCTTTGCCGCGAAGCGGCAAAGCTCGAGTGGCTCGCGGCATCTCCTCTCCCCACGCGACAGGCGTGCCGCGTGGGGGCCCCATCAGTGCTGAGCGGGATAAAATTTGGAAAATCGAATTGAGGGACGCTGAAATTTCCAGCGCCCCTATTGTCTTTGTGTCGTGGATATGCTATAATTGCCCGCGTTGCGGACAATAAGGAGAAGACATATATGATCCTGGGCAAATACATCAACCGATACTACGGCAAATATGCCGCCCGCCTGCTGCTGGGTCTGGCGTCGCTGCTGCTGGTGGACTATCTGCAGCTGGTCATCCCCAATCTCTACCAGATGGTCATCAACGGCATCAACGACGGCTGGGTGCTGGTGGACGGGGTGCGCGTGCCATTCGACATGGACTTCCTGCTGGACCGTATCTGCATGCCCATGACGGGCGTTATCCTGATGATGGTCCTGTGCCGGTTTCTGTGGCGTATCTGCTTTTTCGGCGCGGCCATCAAGGTGGAGGCCGGTCTGCGCAACCAGATGTTCGACCACGCCAAGGACCTTTCCCGGGAGTTTTACCAGGTGAACAAGGTGGGCAACCTGATGAGCCTTTTCACCAACGACCTGGACACGGTGCAGGACTGCTACGGCAACGGCCTTTTGATGTTCTTCGACGCGGCGGCCCTGGGCGGTATGGCGATCTGGCGCATGTGGCGGATGGACCGGTTTTTGACGGGCCTTGCCATGATCCCCATGCTGCTCCTGCTGGCCTCCAGCGCCCTCATCGGCAAGTACATGACGAAAAAGTGGGACATCCGCCAGGAGGCTTTTTCCAAGCTCAGCGACTTTTCGCAGGAGAGCTTTTCCGGCATCGCGGTCATCAAGGCCTTCGTCAAGGAGGCCAAGGAGCTGTTGGCCTTCAAGGCCCTGAACCGGGAAAATGAGAAGGCCAACGTGGACTTCACCCGCGCTTCCGTGCTGCTGCGCATTCTGGTGACGCTGTTCGTGGAGAGCGTTATCTGCATCATATTGGGCTACGGCGGCTATCTTGTCTGGCAGGACGTGTTCAACGCCGGCCAGCTCATGGAGTTCATCGGCTACTTCAACGCCACCGTCTGGCCCATTATGGCCGTTTCGGAGCTTATCGACATGACCAGCCGGGGAGCTGCCTCTCTGAAGCGCATTTCCGAGCTTCTGGACGCCAAACAGGACGTGGCGGACCGGCCCGGCGTGGAGCATTTGGACCGTGTAGCCGGCAATATCGAGTTTCGCCACCTGACCTTCCGCTACCCCGGCGGGGAGTACGACGCTCTCAGCGACGTATCCGTGACCATCCGTGCGGGGGAGAGCGTGGGTCTGGTGGGCCGCACCGGCGCGGGCAAGACAACGCTGGTGGACCTGCTGCTGCGCACCTACAACGTGCCTGACGGCACGGTGTTTGTGGACGGCCACGACGTGAACGACGTGTATATCCGGGACGTGCGGGAGGCTGTGGCCTACGTACCCCAGGACAACTTTTTGTTCTCCGACACCATCGCCCGGAACATCGGCTTTTCCCGGGACGACCCGGACCCGGAGAGCGTGCGTGCCGCGGGCATACTGTCCGACGTGGACGGGGACGTGCAGGAATTTCCCTTGGGCTACGAGACGGTCCTGGGCGAGCGGGGCGTGACCGTCTCCGGCGGACAGAAGCAGCGCATCTCCATCGCCCGTGCCCTGATGAAGGACGCGCCCATCCTGATTTTGGACGACTCCGTATCCGCCGTGGACACGGACACGGAAAAGACCATTCTGGCCAATCTCTCCGCCACCCGCTCTGGCCGCACCACCATCCTCATCGCCCACCGTGTGTCCACCATCGAGCGGCTGGACAAGATCGTGTACCTGGAGGACGGCCGGGTCTCCGCCGTGGGGACCCATGAGCAGCTTCTGGCGTCCTGCCCGGCCTACGCCCACATGGTCCAGCTGCAAAAGCTGGAGGAGGAAGGAGGCGGTCTCAGTGCGTGAATACCTGCCCATCCTGATCATGGGTGCCATCATCGGCGTGTTCACGGTGCTGTTCATCGTCCTGTGGACCGTGGTCAAGCGCCGCAAGCAGCAGCTCAGTCTGGACCGGAACATGCGCGACGGGGAGATACTGCGCCGCCTGAGCAAGTACGCCAAACCCTACTGGAAGCAGTTCGTGCTGGTGCTCTTTATCATGCTGGCCTCCATCGCCTACTCGCTCATATCGCCCATTCTGGTGGGCCGCATCGAGGAACTGATCAAGGCGGACTTCCCCCTGCGGGAACTCTGGACCATGGTGACGGTGTATGCGGCGCTGCTGGTCGTGTCCATGATCTGCACCTATCTGGAATCCATCATCCTGCAAAAGGTGGGGCAGAAGATACTGTCCAACCTGCGCCAGGACCTTTTCACCCACATCGAGAGCCTCTCCCACGACCAGCTGAACAACATCCCCGTGGGCAAGCTGGTGACCCGCGTGACCAACGACACCAACGCCATCAGCATGATGTTCACCAACATTCTTGTGAACATGATCCGCAACGTCTTTGTCCTGTTCGGCGTGCTGGGTGCCATGCTGCTGGTGAACTACGCCTTTACCCTGATGGTGCTGTGCTTTGTGCCGTTTCTCGTGCTGTTCACGGTCATCTTCCGCAAGCTGACCCGCCGTGCCTTCCGCCGGGTAAAAGACTGCACCACCGACATCAACACGTACCTGTCCGAGAACCTGTCCGGCATCAAGATAACCCAGGTCTTCAACCGGGAACAGGCCAAGATGAACGATTTTCTGGAAAAGAGCAACGCCCTGAAAAAGGCCCGCCAGCAGCAGATGTACGTGTTCGGCATCTTCCGCCCCACGGTCTACATGCTGTTCATCTCCTCCGTGCTGTGCCTTTTCTACGTAGGCGGCCGGGGCTATATCCGGGACACCCATTTTCTGGGCCAGACCATCACCAGCGGCACCGTGGTCACGTTCTACCTCTACATCTCCAAGTTCTTCGACCCCATCCAGACCCTGGCGGAGCAGTTCAACATGCTCCAATCGGCCTTTGCCTCGGCGGAAAAAATATTCGCCGTGTTCGACATGGAACCGGAGCTTACGGACGAGCCGGACGCCATCGACCTGGACCACATCGAGGGCGATATCGAATTTAAGGACGTGTGGTTCGCCTATGAGCCTGACCAGTGGGTCCTGAAGGGCGTCAGCTTCCATGTGAACGCCCGCCAGACCGTGGCTCTCGTTGGCGCCACCGGCTCCGGCAAGAGCACCATATTGTCCCTTATCTGCCGCAATTATGACATCCAGAAGGGCCAGATTTTGATAGACGGCATCGACATCCGCCACATCAAGATCGCCTCCCTGCGTAAGCACTTCGGCCAGATGCTCCAGGACGTATTTCTGTTCTCTGGCACCATTCGCTCCAACATCGTCCTGCGGGAAGAGAGCTTCACCGACGAGGAGATATGGCAGGCCTGCCGCTATGTGAACGCGGACCGGTTCATCCTGAAGCTGGACGGGCATTTAGACGAGCGGGTTTTAGAGCGGGGCAACAACTTCTCCGCCGGCCAGCGCCAGCTTCTATCCTTTGCCCGCACGGTCCTGCACCGGCCGGAGGTCATGATCCTGGACGAGGCCACCGCCAACATCGACACGGAGACGGAGATACTCATCCAGCAATCTCTGGAAAAGATGAAGAACATCGGCACCATGCTCATCGTGGCCCATCGTCTCTCCACCATCCAGCACGCGGACAACATCATCCTGCTGGACCACGGCGAGATCTTGGAGCAGGGCACCCACCAGCAGCTTTTGCACCAGCACGGCCGGTACTACAAGCTCTACATGCTCCAGTACGAGACCCAGAACGCCCGGCTCTCCGCCGGCTGAACGCGCAATATACCGCCGCCTTTCCCACCGGGAGGGGCGGCTTTTTCATCCCCCGCATACAATATACGGGAGGGTGTGCTATGAAGATCTATGTCTACGCCATAAGCAAAAACGAGGAAGCGTTCGCCGGCCGCTGGATGGCCTCAATGGCCGAGGCGGACGGGGTGTACGTGCTGGACACGGGCAGCACCGACGGCACCGTCCAACGGCTCCGGTCGCTGGGCGCTCACGTGCAGACCCGGGTATTCGACCCCTGGCGGTTCGACACGGCCCGCAACGCCTCCATGGACCTGGTACCGCCCGACGCCGACATCCTGGTATGCACGGACCTGGACGAGGTTTTGGCCCCCGGCTGGCGAGCGGCGCTGGAAGCGGCCTGGCGGCCCGGCTGCACCACGGCCCGGTACGAGTACGTGTGGAGCTTCAACGCCGACGGGTCCGACGGGGTGAAGTTTCTCTATGAGAAGGTCCACCGCCCCGGCGTGTGCCGCTGGACCCACCCGGTGCATGAAATACTCACATACACCGTCCCGAAGGTATATTGCGACGTACCGGGCATGCGTCTGGAGCACCACCCGGACCCCACCAAGAGCCGGGGTGACTATCTGCGGCTTTTGGAGCTGAGCGTGGCGGAAGCGCCGGAGGACGACCGGAACCGCCATTACCTGGGCCGGGAGTACATGTTCCGCGGCCGGTGGGACGACGCCATCGAGACCCTCAAGGCCCACCTGGCCATGCGCAGCGCTGTCTGGCCGCCGGAACGGGCCGCGTCCATGCGCTTCATCGCCCGGTGTCTGCGGGCCAGGGGGGAGGACGAGACGGCGGAGCTGTGGCTGCTGCGGGCGGCGTTCGAGGCCCCGGACCAGCGGGAGCCGCTGGTGGACCTGGCAAAGCTCATGTACGCACAGGAGCGCTGGCGGGAGTGCGAGCGCTATTGCCGCCGTGCGCTGGATATCACCCGCCGGGACCTGACCTACTTAAGCGAGCCGGAGGCGTGGGGCGCGCTGCCCTGGGACATTCTCAGCATCGCCTGCTGGCGGCAGGGGGAGAAGACCTGGGCGGTCAACTGCGCCCGCCGGGCTCTGGCCATGGAGCCGGAAAACGCCCGTCTGCGGGCCGATCTGGCCCTGATGGAGAGGGACTTGTTGTGATTTTGCACAAGGATCATGGGGTCAAACGCAATAAAATGTCAAATACCCATAGTTGAAAAATAGACACAAATCATTTATATTAATTATAAGAAACATTAAGGACAATAATTTCATATAACCATGTGAAGCCGTCAGGACCGTTTGATCGGAACTGGCTGTGGATGGGATTCTGGAGAAGCCCGCGTCTGATCGCGGGGGCCGAAGGGGCAAGGCGCGAAGCGCTTAATCTCTCAGGCAAAAGGACAGAATGAACGCCCGCCGGGAATGGGGGCATTTGTCCGATTGCTTGAGCGTACCATTTGGTAAGCTCATTTTGTTTAACCATGGTTTTTGACCAGTTAAAGATTTAAACTGTAACGTAAGGAGAGAGTAACAAATGGAAAAGATCGCTGCCATCATCAAGTCGGTGGACGGCTGGGTATGGGGCCCGGTGCTGCTGGTCCTGCTGGCCGGTACGGGCATCTACCTGAGCGTCCGGATGGGCTTCCCCCAGTTCCGCAGATTTGGCTACGCCATGAAGAACACCATCGGCAAGATGTTCTCCAAGCAGACGGCGGGCAAGGGTGAGGTCACGCCCTTCCAGGCGGTGACCACCGCTCTGGCCGCCACCGTGGGCACCGGCAACATCGCCGGCGTCACTGGCGCCATCGTGGCCGGCGGACCCGGCGCCGTGTTCTGGATGTGGCTGTGCGCCCTGTTCGGGATGTGTACCAAGTACTCCGAGGTCCTGCTGGCGGTCAAGTACCGTGAGCGCAACGACAAGGGCGACTGGGTCGGCGGCCCCATGTACTACATCAAGAACGGTCTGGGCAAAAACTGGACCTGGCTGGGCGTGCTGTTCTGCCTGTTCGGCGCTTTGGCCGCCTTCGGCATCGGCAACATGACCCAGGTCAACTCCATTGCCACCGCCATCAACGGCGCCATCGACGCCTTCGGCGGTAACGCCGCGGCCAATACAGTCGTCCTGTTCGGCGCGGCCGTGCCCGTGACCAGCCTGATCTTCGGCATCGTCGTGGCCGTCATTGTGGGCCTGGTGCTCTTCGGCGGCATCAAGCGCATCGGTTCTGTCACCGAGCGGCTGGTGCCCATCATGGCCGTCATCTACATCATCTTCTCTCTCATCGTCATCTTCGCCAACGTAAAGTTCATCCCCCAGACCTTCGGTATGATCTTCAAGGGCGCGTTCAACGCGGAGGCGGCGCTGGGCGGCGCGTTCGGCATCATGATCATGGACACCATCCAGAAGGGCGTCGGCCGCGGCGTGTTCTCCAACGAGGCCGGCATGGGCTCCGCGCCCATGGCCCACGCGGCCACCTCCGAGAACGAGCCCGTCAAGCAGGGCCTGTACGGCATCTTCGAGGTGTTCATGGACACCATCGTGATCTGCACCATGACTTCCCTGGTGCTGCTGACCAGCTACTGCCGCCTGGGCGACGGCCTGGCCATCACCTGGGGCGGGGACGGCGACGCCACCCTCATCCAGGCCGCCATGGGCTCCATCGTGGGCGGAAAGCTGGGCGCGCTTGTAGTCGCCGTTGGCCTGAGCCTGTTCGCCCTGAGCACCATCATCAGCTGGTCCCTGTACGGCTCCCGCTGCTTTGAGTACCTGTGCGGCAAAAAGCTGGGCACCCGCCTGAGCGTGTTCTACAAGATCGTCTTCCTGGTGCTGCTGCCCGTGGGCGCGACCCTGAAGATCGGCGTGGTGTGGGACCTGGCGGACGCGCTGAACGGCATGATGGCCTTCCCGAACCTGGTGGCGCTGCTGGCTCTGTCCGGGGTCATCATCAAGACTACCAAAGAATATTTCTCCGACGGGCACAAACTTAAATAAATTATTAATTGACTAATTCGATAAAGTTTGATATCATACAGCACAACCCGCCCCCGGCGAGTCCGGGGGCGGCCGTTTGTAAGTCGAGGTGTTTGGTGTGAACGTTTCCGAAACAGTCGTCTTCATTGCGTATCTGGCATTCATGATCGGCATCGGCCTGTGGTTCTTTGTGAAGAACAAGGCCGGCGGCGAGAAGGGCTATTTCCTGGGCGGCCGTCAGATGGGCCCATGGGTCACGGCGCTTTCTGCCGGCGCGTCCGACATGAGCGCCTGGGTGCTCATGGGCATGCCTACCAGCATCTACGCTCTTGGCCTGGGCCAGACATGGATACCCATCGGCCTGGCCATCGGCTATACCCTGAGCTGGATCTTCGAGGCCCCACGGCTGCGGAAATTCTCCATCGTGGCGGACGACTCCATCACCATCCCTCAGTACCTGACCCGTCGGTTCCTCTCCAGGTCCAAGGCCCTGCAGATCGTCTGCGCCGTCATCTTCCTTGTGGCGTACACGATCTACGCCGCCTCCAGCGTGAAGGCCTGCGGTACCCTGTTCAGCACCGTTGTGGGCATCAAGGAGAGCACGGCCATGTACCTGGCGGCGTTCATCATCATCGCGTACACGTTCCTGGGCGGCTTCTCCGCCGTGTGCTGGACCGACTTCTTCCAAGGGCTTTTGATGCTGGGCGCGCTTTTGATCGCCCCCATTTTCGCCGCCTCCATGCTGGACGCCGGCGCGGCCTCCACGCTGCCGGAGGGGTACATGAACCCCTTCACCAGCTGGCAGGACATCGTCTCCGGCCTGGGCTGGGGCATTGGCTACTTCGGCATGCCCCACATCATCATCCGGTTCATGAGTCTCAAGAGCCAGAAGGACCTGAAAAAATCCGCCGCCATCGGCGTCACCTGGACGGTGCTGATCGTGCTGTTCGCCACGCTGGTGGGCGTGATCGGCCGCATGTTCCTGGGCTACGACGAGGCCATCAACGGCGGGGAGCTGGTGTTCATCACCATGACCCGGCGCATCTTCCCCGGCGTCATCTCCGGCATTTTGCTGTCGGCCGTTCTGGCGGCCAGCATGTCCACCGCGGACAGCCAGCTTCTGGCGGCCGCCTCCGCCTTTGCCAGCGACGTGTACAAGCCCGTTTTCCGCAAGAACAAGGCGGGGGACAGGGAGATGCTCTGGGCCGGCCGGCTGGTGGTGGTCGCGATCGCGCTGATAGCCCTTGTCCTGGCGGCTGACCCGGACGCGGGCAGCATCATGGGCCTGGTGTCCAACGCCTGGGGCGTGTTCGGCGCGGCCTTCGGCCCGGTCATCATGCTGAGCCTTTACTGGAAGCGCTTCACCTTTGCCGGCGCGGTAGCCGGCATCGTGGTGGGCGCGGCAGTTGACATCCTGTGGCTGGCGTTTCTGGCCTCCACCGGCGTTTACGAGATCGTCCCCGGCGCGGCCGCGGGCCTTCTGGCCGCAGTCGTCGTGTCCCTGGCCACCAAAGCCCCCGGCAAGGACGTGGAGGCCCTGTTCGACAAGGCCGTTGCCTACACGGAGGAATGATTGTACTTGGTATAGAATACGGCCCCCTCTGACGAGGGGGCTGTCGCCGCCTTTAGGCGGTGACTGGGGGAGAGAAGTCTCTCTATAACCGTCGCACTTTAACACTTTACACAAAATTTTAAGGCCCATTTCGGCCAAATCTTGACGCATCTGTCGGTTGACAGGGGAAAACTCCGGCGTTATAATGGCCACAGAACAATTGAATACCACACAAAGGCAATGAAAAGAAGAGTAAGCGGAAAGGTTATGCCGCAGAGAGCCCCGGCAGCTGGGAAGGGGTGCAGAGAGTCCGCCGAACATGGTCTTGGAGCCGCGTGGGCGATATGTAGTCCGCGACGGGCGCGCCCGTTACAGCGCAGGGGTTTGATGGAACCCCCAAAGGCCCGGTCCCGTGAGGGACGGGTGAAGCAAGGTGGTACCACGGCGTATGTATGTCGTCCTTGATGTTATTCAAGGGCGATTTTGTTGTTAGTGAGGGAAATATGAGCGAGACGATCATCCGTATCGAGCACCTGTGCAAGACCTTCGGTACCGGGGACGGTAAAGTAGAGGCCCTGAAGGACATAAACCTGGACATCCAAAAGGGCGAGATATTCGGCATCATCGGCCTGTCCGGCGCCGGCAAGAGCACATTGGTCCGCTGCATCAACCTTCTGGAACGGCCCACCAGCGGCAAGGTGACCGTGAACGGCCAGGAGCTGACGGCGTTGAAGGAAAAGGACCTGCGCAAGGCCCGCCGGGGCATGAGCATGATCTTCCAGGGCTTCAACCTTCTCATGCAGCGCACGGCGCTTCAAAACATCTGCTTCCCCCTGGAGCTGAGCGGCCTCAAGGGCGAGAAGGGCTGGCGGGAGAAGCGGGCGAAGGAGCTGTTGGAGATGGTGGGCCTGCCCGACAAGGCGGACGCCTACCCGGTGCAGCTGAGCGGCGGGCAAAAACAGCGCATCGCCATCGCCCGGGCCCTGGCCGAGTACCCGCAGCCGCAAGTACTCCTGTGCGACGAGGCCACCAGCGCCCTGGACCCCACCACGACCCAATCCATCCTGGACCTTTTGAAAAAGATCAACCGGGAGCTGGGCGTGACGGTGGTGGTCATCACCCACGAGATGCGTGTGGTGGAGCAGATATGCGACCGTGTCGCGGTGCTGGAAGGCGGCGAGATACAGGAGCAGGGGGACGTGTCGGACATCTTCTCCAACCCCCGGACCGAGGCCGGCCGGCGGCTGGTGATGCCCAATGGGGAGAAGATACACGTCCTGCCGGAAAACCGGCTGGTGCGTCTGGCCTTCAACGGGACCACCTCCGGCGAACCCATCATCGCCACCCTGGCGGCGAAGCAGGGCATTTGTTTGAACATCATCAGCGCCGACACCCGGACCATTGGCGACAGGAGCTTTGGCACCATGGTCCTGGCCCTGCCCGAGGACGAGACGGACGCGGCGCGAGCGCTCATATACTTACGGGAGATACCCGGCGTGACGGCGGAGGAGGTGACGGACCTTGTTCAGTGAAAAAGACGTGCAGCTGCTGAAAAACATCGTGCAAAGCGACCTGCTGGAAGCCATTGGCCAGACGCTTGTCATGACGTTCCTGCCCACGTTCCTGGCATTTGCCATCGGCCTTCCCCTTGGCGTGCTGCTGGTGACGGGGGACGAGCGGGGCATCCGCCCCCTGCCCGGCGCGCTGATGAAGACGGTCAACGTGATCATCAACCTTCTGCGGAGCGTACCGTTCCTTATCCTGATCGTGGTGGTCAGCCCGCTTTCAAGGTTCGTGCTGGGCACCACCGCCGGGGTGAAGGGTATGATCCTGCCGCTGACCGTGGCGGCGTTCCCCTTCGTGGCGCGCATTGTGGAGACTTCTATCCGGGAAATTGACCAGGGGGTGATCGAGGCGGCCCAGTCCATGGGCGCCAGTCCTATGCAGATCGTGTGCAAGGTGCTGATCCCCGAGGCAAAGCCCGCGCTGCTCAGTAACTTCTTCGTGGCGCTCATCACCATCTTCGGCTACGGGGCTATGGCCGGCATCCTTGGCGCCGGCGGCCTTGGCTCCTTCGCCATCACCTACGGCCACTACCGCCGCAACGAGCTGGTCATGTGGACCATGGTCGTGCTGCTGGTCATCCTGGTGCAGATATTCCAAAGCACCGGCAACATCATCACCAAACGGAGCGACAAACGCATCCGGTGAAATTAATTTAAAAATCAATTATGAAAAGGAGAAACCCAAAATGAAGAAGATCATCGCCATCACGCTGGCCCTTGTGCTGGCCCTGAGCCTGGGCGTTTCCGCCCTGGCCGACGACACCGTCACCATCAAGATCGGCGCTTCCTCCACGCCCCACGCGGAGATCCTGGAGTTCGCCAAGCCCATTCTGGCCGAGCAGGGCATCGACCTGGACATCGTGGTCTATGACGACTACGTGTTCCCCAACACCCACGTGGAAGAGGGCGAGCTGGACGCCAACTACTTCCAGCACACCCCTTACATGGACACCTTCAACGAGGAATACGGCACCCATCTGGTGAGCGTGGGCCTGGTCCACTATGAGCCCTTCGGCATCTATCCGGGCAAGACCGCCACGCTGGAAGAGCTGGCCGACGGCGCCACCATCGCCATCCCCAACGACGGCTCCAACGAGACCCGCGCCCTGCTGCTCCTGCAGCAGGAGGGCCTGATCACCCTGGACGAGGGCGTGGACGCCTCCTCCAACGCCACCAAGTACGACATCGTGGACAATCCCCACAACTTTGAGATCATCGAGCAGGAGGCCGCCCAGATCCCTCTGTCTCTGGAGGACGTTGACATCGCCGTCATCAACGGCAACTACGCCCTGCAGGCCGGCCTGAACGCCGGTACCGACGCCCTGGCCGTGGAGGACGCCTCCGGCGACGGCGCCAAGACCTATGCCAACATCCTGTGCGTCAAGGAGGGCAACGAGGACGACCCGGCCATCCAGGCCCTGCTGGAGGTCCTCCAGTCCGACGAGGTCGCCCAGTTCATCGACGAGACCTATGAGGGCGCTGTGGTCGCCATCACCGACAGTGACGAGACCGAGACCGAGGAAGATGCCCCCGCGGAAGACGCCGAGGCCGATGAGACCGGCGACGAGGAAGCCGCCGCGTAATTTCATACCGCGCCAATGACCGAGAGGCGGAGGACCATCCTCCGCCTCTTTTTACGTAGATTTTACACAAATGGGGTAGAAGTTCCCATAGGGGATAGGCTATGCTTGTACCCGGGGAGGTGACGCCATGAGCCTTATCTACTGCCTGGAGGACGACGACGCTATCCGCGATCTCATTCTTTACACCCTGAACACCGTGGGCTTTGAGGCCCGGGGCTTTGCGGAGAGCGAGAGCTTTTGGACGGCCCTGGACCAGCGGCTGCCCCGTCTTATCCTGCTGGACATCATGCTCCCCGGCGAGGACGGTATGCAGGTGCTGGAAAAGCTCCGCTCCCGGCCGGACACGGCGGCCCTGCCGGTCATTATGGCTACCGCCAGGGGCACGGAGTTTGACAAGGTATCCGGCCTGGACCTGGGCGCGGATGACTATCTGGTCAAGCCCTTCGGCATGATGGAGATGGTGTCCCGGGTCCGTGCGGTCCTGCGCCGGGCGGGACCGGACAGGACGGCTGAGGTCCTCCGCGCCGGTGGGCTGGTCATGCACACCCGGGAGCACACCGTAGAAGCCGACGGCCAACGGGTGGCGCTGACCTTGAAGGAATACGAGCTTTTGCGCCTGTTTCTGGAAAACCCCGGCCAGGTTTTTGACCGGGACACGCTTCTGCGCCGGATATGGGACACGGACTACGCCGGGGAGACCCGGACCGTGGACGTACACATCCGCTCCCTGCGGGCCAAGCTTGGTCAGGCCGCGGACTGCATCGAGACGGTCCGGGGCGTGGGCTACCGATTGGAGGAAAGGCCGTGACGAGAAAGATATTTCACGCCCTGTGTCTTGTGGCGTTCACGGTATTTCTGGCCTCGCTGGTGCTCATCATGGGTGTGCTCTATGAGTACTTCTCCCGTGTGGAGATGACCCAGCTTCGCATGCAGACCCAGCTTGCCGCCCAAGGTGTGGAAAAAAGCGGCATGGACTATTTCGACGGCATGGATGTCCGGGACTACCGCATCACCTGGATCGGCCGGGACGGGAGCGTGCTGTACGACAACGACGCGCCCAGCGCCGGCATGGCCAACCACCTGCAGCGGGAGGAAGTGCGTCAGGCCCTTGCCGAGGGCTATGGGGAGAGCCACCGCTATTCCGCCACGCTGATGGAGCGCTCGCTTTACACCGCCCAGCGCCTGACGGACGGCTCCGTCCTGCGTCTCGCCATTGCCCAAAACACCGTGCTTACCATGCTTCTTGGGGTGGGGCAGGGCCTCGCCGCCGTGATACTGCTGGCGCTTTTTATCTCCGTGCTGCTGGCACGGCGGCTTTCCCGGCGCATCGTGCAGCCCCTCAACGCCCTGGACCTGGACCGGCCCCTGGAAAACGAGGGCTATCCGGAGATACAGCCGCTGCTGCGCCGGGTTGACGCCCAGCAAAAGCAGCTGCGGGCCCAGGAGCAAATGCGCCGGGAGTTCACCGCCAACGTCTCCCACGAGCTGAAAACGCCGCTGCACGTGATCTCCGGCTACGCCGAACTCATTCAAAACGGCCTGGCCCGGCCCGAGGACGTGGGGGCTTTCGCCGGAAAAATATATGACGAGAGCCAGCTCATGGTGAAGCTGGTGGAGGACATCATCCGCCTTTCCCACCTGGACGAGGGCGCGCAGGACATGCGCTTTGAGCAGATCGACCTGTACGCCGTGGCTACAGATGTGGCCGGCCAGCTGGAGGCGGAGGCCGCGAGGTCGGACGTGACGCTTTCCGTCACCGGCGAGCCTGTGCCTCTGCTGGCCATCGGCGCGCTGGTCCATTCCATCGTGTTCGATTTGTGCGACAACGCCGTCAAGTATAACCGCCCGGGCGGGCATGTGACCGTGGACGTGCGCCACACGGCTGCGGCCGGGGTGCTCACGGTCACGGACGACGGCGTGGGCATCCCCCCGGACCAGCGGGAGCACATTTTCGAGCGGTTTTACCGGGGGGAGAAGAGCCACAGCAAGTCGGTCCCCGGCACGGGTCTGGGCCTTTCCATCGTCAAGCACGCGGCCATGGTCCTGGGCGCTGAGATCGACCTTACCAGTGCAGTTGGGAAGGGCACCGCCGTCACGGTCCGCTTCCCCCTGGACAACTGAATCGGATGAAAAATAGCGCGCCGCCGGAGTTATGCTCCGGCGGCTTTTTTACGTGGATTTTACACGCCTGTGATATCGGACTTTACAATGGCCCCGTTACAATGAAGCTGGGACAAATGGGCATCATCTCAAAACGGAGGCGTATGTATGGACATTTTCGATCTTCTGAGCCTGCTGGGCGGGCTGAGCCTGTTTCTGTTCGGCATGCACTTCATGGGCCAGGCCCTGGAGCGCCGCGCCGGCGGCAGGTTACGGGACATTCTTGGCCGGCTGACCACGAAAAAGGCGGCGGGCCTTTTCACCGGCCTTGCGGTCACGGCGATCGTCCAGAGCTCGTCGGCCACAACGGTCATGGTGGTGGGCTTTGTCAACGCCGGCCTCATGACCCTTTCCCAGGCCATCCACGTTATCATGGGCGCCAACATCGGCACCACCGTCACGGCCTGGATACTGTCACTGGCCGGCATCGACGGCGGCAATATCCTCCTGCGGCTCATGAAGCCCAGCTCCTTCACCCCGGTGCTGGCCCTTGTGGGCGTCATCCTGTATATGTTCTGCCGCGGCGACAGGAAAAAGGACACGGGCGCGATACTGCTGGGCTTTGCCACGCTGATGTTCGGCATGCAGACCATGTCGGGCGCGGTGTCCGGCCTTGGGGACGCGCCCGGCTTTCAGCGGCTGTTTCTGCTCTTTAAAAACCCGCTGCTGGGCGTGCTGGCCGGCGCAGCTTTGACGGCCGTCATCCAGTCCAGCTCCGCCTCCGTGGGCATCTTACAGGCCCTTGCCGTGACGGGCCAGGTGCCCTACGGCGCGGCCATCCCCATCATCATGGGCCAGAACATCGGCACCTGCGTCACGGCGCTGCTGTCCGCCGTGGGGACCAATAAAAACGCCAAACGTGCGGCGCTGGTCCACCTGGCCTTCAACGTGATCGGCACGGCGGTGTGGCTCACGCTCTTCTGCCTGGCCCGCACGTTTCTGGCCCCGGCGCTTCTGGACGAGAGCGCCACCCTTGCCGGCATCGCCGCGGCCCACAGCGTTTTCAACGTGCTGTGCGTGGTCCTCATGCTGCCCCTGTCCGGCCTTCTGGAAAAGCTGGTCTGCCGCCTGGCACCCGACGCCGGAGGCCGGCAAAACAGCATCGGGCCTGTCTGCGGAGAGACCTTGCATAATTAGAACGACTGATATATAATGCTCCCTGACTTACAAAAACGGGCAGTTTTCATGCTGCCGGTACAGGAGAGCGGGTATGGACAAGATCGCTGTTTTGATCCCATGCTACAACGAGGAAAAGACGATCGGCAAGGTCGTGGCGGATTTCGCGAGAGCGCTTCCGGAGGCGGCCATATACGTCTATGACAATTGCTCGACCGACCGGACCGCCGAGGAGGCGAGGCGGGGGGGGTAACCGCGTTATCGTCCGCCGGGAGCCGGTCAAGGGAAAGGGCAACGTGATCCGCCGCATGTTCCGGGAGATCGACGCGGCGTGCTACATCATGGTGGACGGCGACGATACATATCCCGCCGAGGCCGCGCCGGCCATGGTGCGGGAGGTGCTGGAGAACAGGGCGGACATGGTCGTGGGCGACCGGCTGTCCTCCACCTACTTCACGGAAAATAAGCGGCCGTTCCACAACTTCGGCAACGTGATCGTCCGGATGTTCATCAACCGAATATTCAAGTCCGACATTCGGGACGTTATGACCGGCTACCGTGCGTTCAGCTATAATTTTGTCAAGACATACCCGGTCCTGTCCGGCGGCTTTGAGATAGAGACCGATATGACCATCCACGCTGTCCACAAGAAGATGGCGGTCAGCAACGTCATCGTTGACTACCGGGACCGCCCGGCGGGCAGCGAGTCAAAGCTCAATACGTTTTCCGACGGCGCCAGGGTCCTGCGTACGATCGTGAAGCTGTACAAGAATTATAAGCCCTTTCAGTTTTTCTCGCTCATAGCGGCGGTGCTGGTGCTGGTCGCGGCGGCGTTCTTTATCCCTGTCTTTGTGGATTACCTGAAAACCGGCCTGGTGGCGAGATTTCCCACCCTCATCCTCTGCGGCTTTTGCGTGACGGCCGCGCTCATGTCATACTTTTCCGGCCTCATCCTCTCTACGATCATCGAAAAGAGCCGGCAGGAGTTTGAGATCCGGCTGCTTCATACGGAAGAAAAGTTCAACGAGCTCAGTGAGCGGGATCAGGAGGTGCGGTATGAGTAAAGATCGAAACACGGCTTTGTCCCTGGCGGAAAAGCTTCTGGGCCTTGCCCTTATCGCGTTCGTATTCCTTGTGTTTTGGACGCCTCTTGCGCGGTCCTCCAACGGCTATATTTTTTCTGTCATACCCCTTGGCGCGGCGGCAGGACTTCTTTTGTCCGGCGTCTTCCGACGCTGCGCCTGTGACAAAAAGCTGGTCATCCTCTCGGCTTTGATGGCGGTCCTGTTCGTGCTGCAGCTTTCCATTACCGATGTCTGGATCGCTTTTTCCGGGAGCAAAAATCCTCTGCGCCTGCCCTATCTCGCCGCGTACACCTGTTTTCTTGCGGCCGCGGTGTTCGTCATCGTATACTGGACGCTGTCTTTTGCGCTGACGAGAGGGGAGCGGGAGACTTCGGACGAGCCGGGATTAAAGCGGATCCCGTTTATCCGCCTTTATTACGCCTCTCTGCCGGTGGTCTTTCTGACCGTGTTTTATCTGATTGCCGGTTGTCCGCCGTTTATTTGGGATGATTACCGTGGCCTGTGGGCTGCGGCGGCCAGCAACGCGTGGAGCGAATGGCATACCATCGGATATTTCCTCTTTTTTAAGCTCACCTCTCTCTGGAGCAGGAGCGAGTACTCCCTGACCATCACCCAGGGGCTTTTGTGGATCGCGATCTTCAATTACGGCGTGGGCGTGCTGTATCGGGTCCTGGGCTCGAAAAAGCTCTGTCTGGCCTATTCTATAGCCGCCACTGTCCTGTTCACCCCGGAGCTCTATACCTCCGTGGCGCTGAAGGACCCGGTATATTGCATGTTCATGCTCCTGTTTGTGACGGCCTTCATCGACGCGCTGCACGCGGAGCGCGTCACGTGGAAGTCTGCGGCGCTGCTGACTGTCTCCGGTATCGCCGTGTGCATCTTCCGGCACGCGGGCTGGGCCTCGGTCCTGACCGCGCTGGTGATATGGTGCGTTTTCTGCCTCGTCAGAAAAAAGGATCTCCGCCGTGTGCTCGCCATTACGGCCACGGTCCTGTGCGGGTTTCTGTTCGTAAACATCGTGGTATCGCAGTATATCCTGCACGCGGAGAAGAATCCGGCATACGTGAAATATTCCGTTCCGATGTACATGATCGGCGCTTTGTCCAACAAGATCGAGGACATCCCCGAAGAAGACGTGGCCGTCATGGAACAGGTCGCGCCGCTGGACGACTGGCGGAGGGCCGCGGCTTCCAACCGCTATTGGGCGGACCCCGTGTCAAGGGACTGGGGCGAATTTGCCGGGGACGTTGCGAATATGAACGACCCGTCTATTGCGATGGACATCCTGAAATTAAATCTGAAGTGGCTCCTGCATTATCCCAAAGAATATATCAGCTCCTATCTGGACATAACGTCCATCCTGTGGGAGATAGGCCGGCCGATAGACGGCTACGAATGGCCGCCGATAGCCGACCAGGTCACGAACAGGGCCGCCACTCCGGTGGCCAGAACGTTGTCCAACATAAGCTCCGACAACAAGCTTATGAACCCGCTGTACTGGCGGGGCGGTATCTGGGCGTTCAATATGCTGCTGTGTGTGCTCATCATCCTTCTGAAGCGGCAGTATCGGTATCTGATAGCCTTTTCTGTACCGGTGATAACATATTTGCTTCTCTTTGTGAGCATTCCGTCCCAGGACCCGCGCTATGTTCTGTTCCTGATGGAGTGCGGGCTGTTCTGTCTGTTCTTCTCGGTTTTCATCCCAAAGAGGCCGAAAGACCAATAATGGAAAAGGGAGTGTGGAACAAGCCACGCTCCCTGTGCATTTGTCTGTATGGCCCGCCTCAGCAGGTGGGCGCGTACTTCTGCTTGGTCTGCTGTATTTTCTGCTGGGGTACGCTCTCGGTCTGGTACCAGCCCTTGGCGGTCATCTGCTTATAGATGTTGTCCTGCATGCACAGGGCGTCGTCAAAGGCGCTGGAGAACGCCTGGTGGATATTGGTGGTGCTGGATTCCACGGCGCCGTGCATATACAGATCGATGACGCCTTTGGTGGTGAGAAGCAGATCTTCCATGATATTTTTGTCGTCCATTGTGCTCCTCCTTACACAAGATCGTAGAATTTCCGGTACACCTGGCGGTGCCGGTCGGCCATTTGCTGCACCTGCTGCTTCAGGCTGGGGTCCTGCAGGGAATTTGCGGCGTTCTGGTACTGGGTGACCAGAAACTGCGCGTGGGAAAGCGCGTCGTCAACGTAGAGAAGTTCTTTTGTCGTCATATTAAATCACCTCACTGCAAGTATCTCCCGAACCGCGCCGAATATGCCGCTTGCGCAATATAAAAATTTTTATGAATTTTTTATGAATTGCCTTGTCCAGTTGCATACAAGAGTATATAATGAGCCCATCATTTTCTAACGGCGCGAATCAGTCTGCCTTATGGAGGGCATGCGGCGTGAAAACATCCCGGTATGAAGTCTTTTTGAAGATCGTGGAGACGAAGAGCCTGACGCGGACGGCGGCGTTTTTCGGCTGCACCCAGTCGGCGGTGAGCCAGCTTGTCCGGGCGCTGGAATCGGACCTGGGCGTGACGCTGCTGGCCCGGAACAAGAACGGCGTACGCCTGACGGCGGAGGGGGAGTACCTGCTGCCCAGCATGCGCCAGATCGTGGGCGGGGAGCGCAGCGTATTTGAGAAATCGCTGGAGCTGCAAAACCTGAACACGGGCCTTATCCGCATGGGCATCTTCACCAGTATGTCCTGCCAGTGGCTGCCGCCGTACCTGAAGAAGTTCCGGGAGCGCTACCCCAACATCAACTTTGAGCTGCTGCAGGGGGACATGCTGCAAATTTGCGACTGGCTTCGCAACGGCCTTGTAGACATCGGCTTCATGACCAGACCGGACTCCGACGAGTTCGCCTTCCGGGAGCTTTTGGAGGACCGGATGCACATCGTCCTGCCCCCGGAGCACCCCCTGGCCGGGGGAGAGGTCCGTCTTGCGGACCTGGCGGAGGAGACGTTCGTACTGATGGAGTCCGGGTACAGCCAGATCGTGGAGAAGATCTTCCGGGACGCGGCCATCCGCCCCAAGCGGCAATACACCGTTAAGGACGATTACACGGTCATGAGCATGGTGGAGAGCGGCCTGGGCGTGAGCGTACTGCCGGAGCTTTTATTGCAGCGCACGCCCTACCGGCTTTACGCCTGTCCCGCCACGCCGGCCTACTTTCGCCGTCTGGGCGTGTCCTGGCTGCGGAAAGACGAAAATTCCGTGGCGGTACACAAGTTCGTCCAGTACCTCCTGAAGGACATGGGCCTTGAATAACAGACGCTACGCGCTGTTATTCCAAAAAAATACCGGTCGTGCTCCCGGCTTACGCCGGAACCGCACGACATGGTAAACAGAAAAAAGCGCTTGCTTGCCGCAGGCGCTTTTACTATTCGTTTATCCAACTGTGAACCGGTTCACGCCGGGGGAGAGGGTGAAGGTATCCGACAGGCTTGCCTGGTCCAGGTCCGGCGTTTCGCCGCCTGGGAAACCGCGTCCCTGTTTCATATCACCCTCCGGGAGCTCAGGCATGCCCTCCGGCGCTTGCGGCATCTCGCCCTCCGGCGGTTCAGGCATATCATCCGGACCCTGCTGCATTTCCCCCTCCGGCGGTTCCGGCGCGTCATCCGGCGCCTGACCGGTCGACATCTGCGGACCATGCCTCATGCCGAGACCTGGCCCCATACCGCCGCCAGCCTGACCCGGTGCGGTCTGCAGCAGCTCGTCACCTGCCCACAGGCTGTAGCTCTCGCCCTCGGCCAGCTCCGGGCTCGTCACCGTCAGCAGCGTGAAGTCGTTGGCGGGTGCGTATTCCAGCACCGTCTCGCCCTTACTGTCCTTGACCGCGTACGTGACGCCGCCGCTCTGCCGCTGGCCGAAGGAGAACACCGCGCAGCACTGCCCGTCGCAGTTGAGCTCATCCAGCATATTCCCCGCGGCCATCACCGTCGCCCCGGTCAGGGACACGCTCTGTTCCGCGTCCAGCCCCGCGTCGGCGCTCTGGCCGCACGCGCTGGCGTACACCGTGCCGCCGGAGAGGGTCAGATACCCGTTGGAGTCGATACCGTCCCCCTCGCCGGTGGAGCCGTCCACCGTGATGTCCACCGTCCCGCCGGATATCACAATGGCGGATACCCCGTCCTCGTTGCAGTTGATGCCGTCGTTGCCCGACGTGATGTTCACGTTGCCGCCCTCGATGGCCAGGTGCATTTCCGTGTCCAGACCCTCGTTGTCGGCCGTGATGTCCAGCACACCGTTATCCTCGCTCTGGCCCGTGATACGCATGCTCATTTTGGAGTAAAACGCCCCGTCGTACTTATGCAGCTTCTTGCTGTCGGTTATGCTCTTGCCGTCCTCGCTCAATGTGACGGACTCGTATATTTTCGCCACATGTGACCCGTTGACCCGGTTCACGCTTCCGTCGGCCAGCTCCACCACCGCTCCGGCCTTGCTCATGTCCGGCGTTGCGCCCTGCCCGCCGCTCTGGTCGCACTCATAGACCCGGTAAAATATCACCGCCGGCGCCACGGTGCAGGTGATGTCCAGCCCGTCCAGCACCAGCGTCACCCGTGCGGCCGGGTCGTCGATCGCGTCCTCGCCCAGATCCACGGCGATCTGCCCCTGTGGCAGCGTCCCCCGCAGCACGTATGTCCCCGGCTTTGTGATATGGACAACCGTATGGGCCGCCGCCTCGTCGGCGGTGTGCTCGTCGTCCGTGGACCCCTCGCCGTAGGTGAAGTCGTGTCCCGCCTCATAGTAGACTATATCATGGGCGGTGTACACCGCCTGGTCCGTCTCGCCCTCCGGGGCCAGCGCCCCGTCCACCAGCACCTCCCGCCCGGTGAAGTCCAGCTCTATGGGCGTCTCTTCCGCGGCGTAAACAGGCATGCCGCCCAGCAGAAACAGGGCGCACAGCGCCGCGCACATTGCTTTTTTCATAAGATACCTCCTGCAATTTATGGCGGCAGTATAAGCGCCAAATGTGAACGCCCCGCGAGGATTTTGTGAAGAGACTGTAAAAAAGCCTCCCTCTGACGAGGGAGGTAACACGGCGCGGCCGTGACGGAGGGGAGAGGCGATCGACTATTCCCAGTCCTGCCATGCCGCCTCCGACGAGGCGACATTTTTCACCCGGTCGAACAGCTCCACGGCCTGCTCCGGGGCGATCTCCCTGCCAAACTCTCTGGCGATGGCGATCACATCCTTTGCGGACCTGGCCTCCTCCAGCCTTACGAGCATTTCCTCGTCCAGCAGCATCACTTCATCCATTGTATATCGCTCCTTCCCGTGGCGGTTTTTTACCGGTACCATTATACCAGCGTTTTTCCCCGCCGGCCTTGACGTTTACGAAGTCAAACCTGACTTTTACGAAATCCCCGCACCCGCCCGGTTGACAGCCGGGGTGGCTGACCTTATAAACTTCCTCACCCTGGCGGAGGACACCGGCGGCTGTCGGCGGTACCGCTATGACATCGGCCTGAAAAACCGCACCGACGAGAACATGGAGGCCCTTTTCGTCTGGCTGCGGGAACACGTGGGCGTGTTTTCCCAGCGGGAGGCCGAGATCAGAAAGCTGGCCGCCATGCGGGTATACGACGAGCAGGAATTTCGTCTGGCCGCCATGCACTTTCTGGGCTTCGTCTCCCAAGACGACCGGGTCACCGCCCTGAAATGCCACTATCTCTGCTGGGGGCAGAAGAATACCGCCGCCCGGCGGGGCCATTTCGACGACGGCTACTATCTGTCCTGCCTGGAACACAGCGGCATACCCCCCATGGAGCGCCTCGGCCCCCTGGTCCGGGACGTGCTCGGCCGCTGCGGCGGGCACATCTTCATGGCCGGGACGGACTACTGGCTCACCGGGGAGCGTAAGTACAAAGTATATTTCATCGACCCCATATTTCTCTACCAGAGCCTGGCGGAGGCCTTCGGACGGGAACAGGGCCCCGGCTGCTCCGGCAGCTTGACGAGCTGATGGCCTGGGACGACGCCCGCCCCCGGTTTTACTGCCCGATCATGGCCCTGGCCCTGGACGACCGGGACCGGCTGACCGTGAATTTCTATTTTCGGGAAACGTAATTATTTTCTTTTAAAAGCCTCCCCTGTGTAAGGGGAGGCACCGAGCGAAACGAAAGAGGCTCCCCATCCGGGGGAGCCTCTTATTACCAAATCGGGCGTTATTTGCCGAACCAGCTGCCTATCTCTTCCAACAGAGGGTCAAAGAGGTAACCTTCGCCCCCTGCGACGGCCTCCAGGTCATCGTCGGACAGCTCGCCGCTGACGGTATGCTTCACCCGGTCCAGGAGGGCTTGGGCCTGCTCCAGGGTGATCTCCTTGCCGTGCTCCTTCGCGATGGCGACCACGTCCTCGGCGGACTTGGCCTCTTGCAGCTTTTTCAGCATTTCCTCGTTCATCGTTGTGTCTCCTTTTCAGATTTTTTATATTTGAAACGCGCTTCACGTCGTTTCACCGATTTATATACTGCTCGGCCAATTTGAGCGCCGGTGGGAACCAGGCGGCGAAGTCCTCTGGCCGCTGGTCCATCCAGGCCCGCAGCTCGTCCATGGGCGCCCATCGGAGCCGGGCGATCTCTGACCGGTCTAAGGCCAGCTTATCCGGCTCTGGCGCCTGGGCCGGGCAGTGCAAAAACACGTGGTCCAGCTCGTGCTCGCCTATGTCCCCCTGGCGCATCTCGTAGAGAAAGCTGCCGCATGGGCAAAACCCGGCCCCGGCGTCGGCCGTGATGGGGAGCGCCGTATGCAGACCCAGCTCTTCTCCCAGCCGCCTGTTCAGACATTCCGCCATGTCCATGCCCGCCCGTGGGTGGGAGCAGCAGGCGTTGGCCCAAAGCCCCCCGGAGTGGTACTTGCCCGCCGCCCTTTGTTGCAGCAGCATCCGCCCCCCGGCCCGGTCGTAGAGGAAGATGGAGAACGCCCGGTGCAGCAG